>JAPTWR010000154.1 GCA_028065135.1 Acidithiobacillus sp. | reverse complement strand
CCGGGAATGCATATCCAAAACCTGTAATATACATATGAATTGGTTCATTGGCCTTGGCAAGGGGGGTTCCGTGTGTTGCGGCAATAGATGACAGAAAAGAGCCCATAAGCTGCTTCGTGGCACCAAGGACGACCCAACCAGGACCAGCGGCTAGGACGGCAAACCACCACTTCCACTTCTTTGCTGGTTTAATCTTCGGCATAAAACGAAGATAATCCGCTTGCTCGCCGATTTGCGCAATAAGTGAAAGGGCAATTCCGGCAGCGCTTCCCCAAAGCAATGGGTCGAACCCTGCGCCGCTAGGAGACTTGCCACCGAAATGAATCCACGTAGCGACAGTCTGAGGATCTTTGATCAGCATTGCCGCGATAGGGATAATGAACAGACTGATCCAAATCGGATTTGTCCATTTTTGAACTGCTGACAGCGCCGTCATGCCGAATACCACTAAAGGTATAATAATCAGTGATGAAATAATATAGGATATGGCGATTGGTATACCAAAGAAAAGCGTAAACGCCTGGGACATTACGGATCCCTCAAGCGCGAAGAATATGAAAGTAAACGAGGCATATATCCCGGATGTTATCGTTGACCCAAGATACCCGAAGCCAGCACCGCGGGTCAGAAGATCAACATCCACATTATATTTTGACGAATAGTAGGCTATGGGAATGCCTGTTAGAAATATAATAATTGCAGCCGTAAAAATGCCAAAAAAAGCATTTGTAAAACCATACTGGATGGCAAGCGAACCACCAATGGCAAGATCTGCCATATAGGCAATACTACCCAGCGCCGCCATCGCGACTCCGTATTCTGACCACTTGCGAAATCCAGAAGGTGCGTAACGTAACGAATAATCTTCAAGAACTGGGTTATTTACAAACCCGCTAAATAGTCGCTTGGCTATTTTTTCAGTGCCCCTTCTTACTTCTGCAACCATGATATTTCTCCTTAAATGTCGCTGTTCATCCGGTTGACCACGACCAGCCACAAGACTGGTATATAGGCTCATTGAAATTTATGTATTATGCTTCATCTCATTTTCTTGATTTTTCGCAGGTGTAAAAATGTGATTTATATCCCGCACTTTTACCTATTGTTCGCGTCCGTTAGATGTTACTTTTTTCGAGGCGGGCTTCGTAAAGCATGCTCAGGGTGATCTTGCGCACTTCAAGGCGACTAGCATCGATGTGCGATCTCAGGAGTCGCTGCGCTTCACCGATGCGGCCGCGATGAATTTGTTCGAGAATCGCGGCATGTTCTTCATAGGTCGCGGAAACTCTTTGTGGCTTGGTGAAGTCCAGTCGGCGAATAATGCGCAACCGTTCCATGACGTCGTGATGAATACGCCATATTTCTGGATTTCCCCCTGCCGCCACCAACCCGGCATGGAAATCCTCATCCAGCATCCAGACGGTCTTCGCATTGCTTTCCCGCAAATCCGGCGGACAACACCAGGCCTGCATTAAAGCTCCGATACTTGGCACCTTGTCCTTACGCGACAGACGCTGTAGGGAAGATTCTTCCAGAAGGATTCGCACTTCGTAGATTTGATGGAATTTCTCGAAGTCCAGTGGTCGTACCTGCCAACCCATTCTGGGCAAGACGCTTACGTATCCTTCACGCTGTAGGCGGAAGAGCGCTTCACGTACCGGAGTGCGGCTCACCTCCATGCGTGCGGCAATCTCGTTTTCGCTGAAATGATCGCCCGGCAGCAGGCGGAAATTGAATAGATCCTCTTTTAACCGTCGGTAGGTGTCCTCCGCACGGTTCAGCGGGACCAGTGCGTCGCTTTCTGTGGCGTAGTTATGCATAGCCTCATTACTCCTCAGTATCGATAACCAGTAGTGGCATACCATGACTCACCAAATCTCCCGTCTTGTACTGCAGACGGGTAATCTTGCCGGCACAAGGCGCACTGATAGTGAATTCCATCTTCATGGCTTCCAGAATTACCAGCGGTTCGCCAGACTGAATCGATTGCCCTGGCTCTACCAGAAATTTCCAGACACTACTGGTCATATCCGCACAAACCGTGATTTCATGTTCTTGGAGGCCCATGTCTTGTTCCATAGACGCCAGCACCGCTGCCTCGGGGCTACGTTCTTCCTCTGACCACAGAGTGATTTCCTGTGCGTAGGCATCGTCCTGACGTGACTGGAAGGCGGCGATGGCCTCTGCGTTTTCTTCCAGGAATCGTTCATACTCGCCCAGGTCGAAGACCGTCTCCTCCATGCGGATCTCATGGCGACCGCAGCGAAACGCATCCCGAAGTTGTGTCAGGGTTTCCTCGCTGACCGGATAGAAGCGAACCTGATCAAAGAAGCGCAACAACCAGGGCTTGCCATTCATGAATTGCGGGTTGCGCAGGTAAGTGTTCCAGATGGGTAGGGTACGACCAACGAGTTGGTACCCGCCGGGGGAGTCCATACCGTAGATACACATATACACCCCGCCGATACCGACAGTGCCCTCGGCGGTCAAAGTGCGCGCGGGGTTGTATTTGGAAGTGCGCAAACGATGACGCGGATCGACCGGTACCGCGCAGGGCGCTCCCAGGTAGACGTCTCCCAGACCTAGCACCAGATAGGAAGCGTCGTAGATGGTGTCGATCACTTCCTGAACGGACTCCAGCCCATTGATACGGCGAATGAACTCGGCATTGCGCGGCAGCCAGGGTGCGGTATCGCGCACCGACTGGCGGTAGCGACTGACCGCGTCCAGAGTCGCGCTATCCTCGAAGGTGAGGGGAAGATGAACGACGCGTCCCCGCACTTGCATACGCTGGATTGGTGGAAGCCCGTCCTCGATCTCTCGTAACACGGCGAGCAGGCGCGCTTGATCAATGGTGCGGCTGTCATAACGCACCTGCAACGAACGCACGCCGGGTGAGAGTTCCTCAATGCCCGGTTTGGCGCGCGCTTTCAGAGCCTCCATCAATGCATGCACACGAAAACGCGCGCGCAGATCCAGAACGTTATCCCCATATTCGAGCAAGACATAACTGTCCCCAGCCTGACGATAGGTGACCCCCGGCAATCCCGACTGGGCAGGACGCAAATCCAGTACCGGTTCCCCCTGTAGACAGGCCGGAGGCTGATTCAGACAAAGACCAGGCAGCGGCGTCAACTTCTGGATGGCGTCATCCCGAAGCACTTCCAACTGACGGGCCGTGGCGAAATCCAGGGGCACAAAGCGCACCCAGTCGCCTGGCTTGACTTGTCCCATTTTCCACAATTCAGCCTTGGCGATGGTGGCGGGACAGACAAAACCACCGAGACTGGGACCGTCCTTGCCCAGAATCACCGGCATATCGCCGGTGAAGTTGATGGCGCCGATGGCATACTCGGTATCGTGGATATTGGATGGGTGCAACCCCGCTTCGCCGCCATCCGACCTGGCCCATACCGGACGGGGACCCATCAGACGGATACCGAGACGATTGGAGTTGTAATGCACCTCCCAGTCGGTGGAGAAAAACCGGTTGATGAATTCGGGAGAAAAGAAATCGGGCGCGCCATGGGGACCATAGAGCACACCGATAGTCCAGTGTTGCGCGTATTGGGGAATCATCGACACAGGCACTTCAAGCATCGCGACCGCAGATACAGCTGTTCCCAGTGGCAGCATGTCGCCGGTGCGGATCGGCCGCCCGCCGTGTCCGCCAAACTGTCCGAGGGCAAAGGTGCTGCGGCTACCGAGATAAACCGGCACATCAAAACCTCCGGCAACGGCCAGATAAGCACGGCAACCCGCCTCCACCCGCCCCATGTCGAGCACCTGTCCGGTGCGCACCAAGATGGTGCGCCAACCTTCTACAGGCTGACCATCCAGGGTGGCCCTGAGTGGAGCACCGGTCAGAGTGATATGGGTCTCAACGTGAAAACGGATCCTCACGCCGACAAGGGTACATTCGAGTCCTGCCGCGCCCTTTGGGTTGCCAACCAGACGATTGGCAAGATCAAAGGCGTAGTCATCCATGGGTCCGGAAGGTGGCACACCGATATGCCAATAGCCGACCCTGCCGGGATTGTCCTGGATGGTACTGTAGGTGCCACCGTCCAATACCTCGGCCACCCGGGGGTGATACTGGAAGTCGCTCAATGCAGTTGTGGATAACCGGGCATCGACAAACAATGATGCGCGGGAGATCTGGCGCAAGTAGCCGAGGTTACTGACGATTCCGCCGATGCGGGTCTGATCCAGGGCGCGTTGCAATTTTCCCAATGCCTGCGCACGGTCCTCGCCATGCACGATGAGCTTGGCGATCATCGGATCGTAGAAGCTGGAGACCTCAGTGCCCCCTTCGACATAGCTATCGACTCGCACCTCTTCGGGGAAATGGACCTCTGTGAGCAAACCGGGCGATGGCTGGAAGTCCTTGAGGGGGTCCTCCGCATAGATACGGGCCTCAATGGCTACTCCCCGCGATTCCGGACGCCGGGAGAGTTCTGGCGGGTTGCCTGCCGCTGTGCGCAACATCCATTCTACCAGATCGATACCAGTGACCATCTCGGTGATCGGATGCTCGACCTGTAGTCGGGTGTTTACCTCCAGGAAATAGAAAGCGTCACGCTCCGCTTCGTACATGAATTCAATCGTTCCGGCATTACGATAGGATACCGTCCTCCCCAGACGTTCGGCCGCAGTGAACAACGCTTCTCGCGTTGCCGGAGGCATATTCGGTGCCGGAGTTTCCTCGATCACCTTCTGGTTGCGCCTTTGCAGGGAGCAGTCGCGCTCGCCCAAGGCCAGCACTCGGCCTTGGCCGTCACCGAAAATTTGCACCTCCACATGCCGCGCACGGGCGACGAAACGCTCCAAAAATACCCCGGAGTTGGCAAAGAAGCTTTGCCCCAGCCGTTGCACCGAAGCGAAGGCCTGACGCAGTTCCGCTTCGTCATTGCAGCGGGTCAGGCCGATACCCCCACCACCAGCCGTGCTCTTGAGCATGACCGGATACCCAATACGCGCAGCTTCGGCGCAAGCCTGATCCACATCGATCAATAGCCCGGTTCCCGGTGCGAGCGGAACGCCGGCTTCGATGGCAAGTGCGCGGGCCGTATGCTTGAGGCCAAACTGACGAATCTGTTCAGGAGTCGGGCCGACAAAGGCGATACCGGCCTGTTCGCAGTTTTCCGCGAAGTCCGCGTTTTCGCTCAGAAACCCGTAGCCGGGGATAACCGCATCGACGCCGGTCTGTACGGCGATCCCGAGAATCCGTTCTGCCTGGAGATAGCTTTCCGCAGCGCTATGGCCACCCAGTCCTACCGACTCATCAGCATCCAACACATGCCGCGCGTGGCGATCAGGTTCTGAATAGATGGCGACGCTCGCGATACCCAATCGGCGCAAACTGCGCTGAATGCGCACTGCGATCTCGCCCCTATTGGCGATCAAGACCTTGCGAAAGGTATCAGCCATGGTCCTTTTCCTTTGGATCGCTGGCAAGGCTAGCCAGATAGGCACGCCAGCCGCCCAGACGGGTGATGTCGCGGGCGCCCTTTTCAGCCAGCCCCTCACAGATAAAGCCTTTCACCGCACGACCATCACGGAGAATCATCGTGCCGATGCCCAGCGGAGCATGAACCTCGCGCATCAATCCGCCCAGCGCCATCTCGCTCATAGACCACAGTTCGACCTCGATACCCTCGTCGCAAACGTCCATGTCGGTGCGGATCAATCCCGGTTTTGGCGGCACGGTATCGGCGAGTGCCAAGAGCCGATAGTGCGATGCGGTACGGGTGGTCTCCAGATAGCTGGCCCCACGGCTGGTGAGCTGGTGATTGAGGG
>JAPTWR010000010.1 GCA_028065135.1 Acidithiobacillus sp. | reverse complement strand
ACTCCCTACTGTGAGGTGGACCTCGAAGAAGGTGTGCGCTTGAGCGGAAACCTGGGTGGATTTACCCATTACTTCGGGGCAGGGATGGGTTTCCTGTTCTGATCCGTTAGGGTCCTCAAACAAAAGGGCATCTCTAAAAACCGGCGCTCAGAACGAAGAATAATTTGAAAAATCAGAATTCAGGCTATTTTCCTGCTGTTTTGATGCCGAATGCTGTTCTTTACGGCTGTTTTTTCCATAATTTTCCGCATTACGGGCAAGCCACCGCCCTCATAGGACCTACTTCGAGAAACACCAGTCGCTTGATGTTGTAGGTAACCGCCATCATGGTCAGCGCAAAGTCGGCCCGCGCCTGGCCTATGGTCCGGATACACTTGCCGCCCATCTGCTCCATGGCGCCGAATACATGTTCTACGCGGGCCCGCACTTTGGCGATTTTATGGTTGCGCCGCTGTTGGCATTCGGACAGTGGGTGGTTGCGGCTGCCTTTCCGTTGGATACGACTCCGGTAGCCTTGGGCCTTGAGTTGTTCTTCCCGCTCCTGACTGGGATAGCCTCTATCCGCATACACTTCCGCACTGGTATTCCAGTCATCCAGTACAACTTCAAAGTGCCGGCTGTCGTGGACAGAGGCCGTGTCGGTCACCAGCTTGCGGATCAGTTTGTGTTTGCGATCTACTCCGACAGAGAGCTTGAAGCCATAGGTGCTTTTGCCATGCTTCTTCGTCCAGGTCGCATCCAGATCTTTCTGACGGCGTTTTGCTGGGCTCCAGTCGGCAGGCATAGCGTTTTTTTTGATCTGTTCCTTGTCATCTCTGGAGAAATGTTGCTTGGGTGCCGGTACCAGCGTGGCATCAATGATCTGGCCCCCCCCGGGCCACATAGCCGTGCTGCAGGATTTGCTGCTCGACTGCCGCGAACAGCGCTTCGGCACCGGCTACGCCAATACGGTTTTCAAAGTGCCAGATGGTGGTGCGGTCAGGCAGATGTGCGGCATCCAGCAGGCCGCAGAAACATTAATAGTTGTGGCGATCCAGAAGCTGGTATTCCATCTATATCATCCGAAAGATTGTACAGGCGTTTCAAGGCCAGGATGCGAATCATGACTTCGGTGGGATAAGGCGGGCGACCACCCTGAGGACTCACCGATCGAGGAGCCGCGCCATCCACCTGTGCTGCCAGTGCCGTAAAGTCGATACAGGCGCCAATCCGCAGGAGCGGATCGCCCAACTGATTCAGTTTCTGATGATGCAGGTCTGCGGCAAACAGGTTGGTTTTGATCGCGGTTTTTCTGGACGTCATCGGTCATATCCCATTTCTTTCAAATGGTTGTATTTTATCATGTACAACTGAAATGGGAAGTTTTTTTGAGGCTCTCATAATAGAATTATTAACCTGTGACCGGTTAGATAAAAACCATTTAATAGCGGTAAGTTCGTCCATCAATTGACTTAATGAGCATTGTAATTCTAAATTATTATCTTTAGCACGGGCATCTTCCAACATCAAAAAAACTACATGCTCAATATCTAAAATGTCGTGCTCCAGCACTTCCTCATTATTACAGGTTGCGGGTATATCGTTGAGATCAATCAGCTCATTTAAACCTGCAACTAACTCACGTAAACCGTCGACCAGCAGATAGTGGCTTTGCTTATCTACACTGGCTACCAGAGCAACATGAAACAATCCATTGAACAGCATTTTGGATAATTTGATACTGCGCATGTTGACCTCCATTCCACTAATATACACACCAGTCAATTAAATTCTATTTCAATATATAATAAATAATAATCTTCTAGATTAATACGCTCTGGATGACTTTATCCGAAATATCTAAGCCAGTATGTCTGACCGAATTAAAAACCGCTGCTAGTTCACAGATAAAGTCATTTTATCGTACCAAAAACGTTTGGCTAGAAGTTATAAGCAACACCTACCATACCCCGTAAGCTGTTTACACGGGTCTTCACATTGATGGGGCCGAATTGTTTGGATGCCAGGTAGCGATCGTAATTCACCCCGACGAATCCACTGACATTCGGCAGGAAGCGGTAACTTAGTTTGCCACCCACCTGGAATACATTGGCAGATGGAACGCCGCCGGGCTGAACGGACAAATCTGAAAAATTCACTTTTTCATTGGATGATATACCCACCATATAGCCGGCATGGGCAGACAGGGTGAGGTCTTGAACAGGTTCCATGGCAAGAAACAATCCACCACCGATGGCATTATTATTGTAGGTTGCATTTCCGAAGGTGCCGTTATCACCAATCCCTAATTTGAACTGCGCGTACTGATAACCAATATAGGGGCCTACTATCAGATTGTGACCAAACTGAAACCCCTTGCCCAGACGTGCATTAAAAGCCATGGAATGACCACTATTGATGGTATTTCCATTACTGTCACCAATAATGGGGCTAAATCCATAATTAAACCCTAGATGCAAGAGGACATCATCCTGACTGATCCCGTTCAGTACCACACCAACACCACCCGAGGTGTTTCCACCAGCAGCGGGTTTCATGGACTTGAAGGACTGTGCGAAATCTTGCGTATTAAAAGAGTTGTATGAATCGGGTGTACCGATAGCCTCCCCGTAAATGCCGATATAGTTCAGACCATGTTGAAGTGGGCTGGCAAAGGCCAATACGGGGAACACACCCAGCGCTGCGCAGCCAATCAAAGCAATCGTTTTCATTTGATTCACCTTTGTGCAAATTTATTTATATACTATAGTAAATATTTTACAGCTTATCAAATTTTGTATCTATCTGAAAAATAAATAAGTTATTTGTATTGTTTTAATTATATTCTTATTTATGGTGATGTTATATTTGTATTTTATTGCTTGCCTATGCCCTTTTTGCAGTGTCGTTATCTGATCTATGCTATTCATTTTTGTACAATGAAATTCTTATTTTGATTGTTTCATATCAACGACAAAGTAATTTTATAATGTATGTTTTATATCTTCAGTAACCCGCCATGATCATTGTTAATAAACAGTAATCAAGGAAATATGAGAAAGCATTAAGAAGTCGCCAATTAGCTACAGCAACGTTATTGTAATGAATTTTTGACAATGTACCAGAATTAATCGACAATAAATCAACGTACCAAATTAGCTGAATCTTAAATCCAGTCATCTACGTGGAGAAGGAGAAAGTGAGAATATGAAAATATCAAAATTGTTTTTTCTAATGCCGCCGTTATTCGGGATGGCTCTTGCCGGTTGTTCAGCCGTTTCTCAAGGGCCCCAGGGTGGTCATCCAGTTTCCTGGTATTTACATCATCAGAAAAAAATGTCGCAGGAAGTAGCCTGGTGTAAAAACAGTGCCAGCCGAGACAAGTTGGCATCCTGCAAAAATGCTGAAAAAGCCTCTGGTAATGCATTGTCTTATAACGCCAACAAAACTCTACATAGTTTCGGGAAAGCCTTGCCTTGAGGTGTGTTAATTCAAAGGAAAAATTATCATGAATGTATGGAAAACGATGAAGACGCTCACGCTGTCAATGATCATGTTGACCCCTCTGGCCCTGGCCGGGTGCGGAGGCGGCCCTAGCGCCAAAGCCGAGTCAGCGCAGAATAATGCACGCGCTGCCCAGGAGACAGCCAATCGGGCCTTGGCGAAAACCGATGCGCTAGAGCATAAACAAAATGAAGCATCAAACCGGGCAGACGCTGCGCAACAGACGGCAAACCAGGCAGATCGGGCAGCGAGCGGTACTCAGTAAGCTGGAATAGAGCGTCATGCTCGTTGAGTAAGATCCTGGCGCCCTATCCGTTCCATACTTACAGCAAACACAAGGAATGAACAATGCGTATTCAATATCCAAACTATGGGAAACAACTCGGCTGGATTGCTGCAGTTCTCTGTATGGGGGCGGTATTGCCTTTAAGTGGCTGCGTCGCTATCGCTGCAGCCGGTGCGGGAGCCGGCAGCGTTGCTGCTGTCCATTCAGGCGTTCTATCCAACTATCACGCCTATTATCCAAGGCCGCACGGAACGGTTCAGGCTGCCGTTCTGCATGTTTTCCCGAAAATGCATATTACCTATGTGGGTAATGTGAAGAAAAATCCAGACAAATGGATCATTGATGGGAAAACGACAGCAGGCACGGATGTCAGCGTCATTTTGAAATCCACGAGTCAAGAGGTTACCAAGGTGACGATGGGTGTTGGTCTGTTTGGCAATAAAACCCTCTCCAGACAGTTTTTCTCGCTATTGAACCAGACGCTGGGTGTCCAGGCTACCGTCAAGGCCCCGCCTATTTGATTTCTGGCGGATGAATAAAGGAGATGAGGATGAAATTTTCAAAATGTACAGAAAACCAAAAATTTGGGGGTGCTTGTATAGCGATCTTCATGTTGGGTACAGGAAGCGCTATTGCGTCAACTGGTAATGCGCCTGACAGCGTCGTGGCCAAGCTCAACATGGCGCTCATTCACTCCATGAAAATGGGACCATCCAGTAGCTATGAGAGTCGTTTTCACGCATTGTATCCCGAAATGATCCAAGCCTATGATTTTCCAAAAATCGCGCACTACAGCCTGGGGACCGCGTGGGATAAGCTGTCTGCTCCGGAAAAGAAGCAGTTTGTGCAGGCACTGACCCATTATTCTGTGGCAAATTATGCCGCGCATTTCACCCATTACGCCGGTCAAAAGTTTAGCAGCCCCGTCTCCAAGAGCGTGCCTGGCCACCGAATGATGGTCAGCACTACGTTGAAGTCCGGCAATGGCGGTAAAAACAATACGTTTGATTATCTGCTCAGCCAAAACCATGGCCAATGGAAAATTGTCAATGTAATGACAGACGGCGTCAGCAACCTGGCGATGCAGAAAGCGGAATTTACCAGTACTCTGAAAAAAGGTGGGATTCATGCACTACTGAATGAGCTCGATAAACACTCGGAAAAGTTAGCTCACGCAGCCCAGTAATAGCCAAGGTCGTGTTGCTGAATAATATATCAACTAAGGAGAGTTTTATGAATAAAACGCAAGTCAAATATGCAGCCAAAGAAGTCGCCGGTAAAATTACCGGAAACGCTCAGCAAGAGGCTGAAGGTAAAGACACAAAAGAAGCAGGAGATATACAGGAAAAATGGGTGATTTCAAAGAGAGGTTCTCAGATTAAATGTTTTCCGGTCATCTCTTGATTGAGAAAACTATAGATGAATTAATCGGTAATTTTCTTGTCTAAATTGTTCCATGAGTAACTACTGGAGGTAAATGTATGAGTAAAAATCCTATTATTGCCATCAATCAGTCAAAAGTAGCCAATCGACCGGAAAGTTATGAAACCATGATGAAGGTTGGGCCCAAGGTTTGTATCACTACGGCCTCGCACCCCGGGTTTTTAGGTTTTGAACAATTATTGCAGACGGGCATTCATCCCATGGCTGGGCGCTATGGTGGTGGCGCTGTAGATATGCATGAAACCCTGAATCCTATTTCCATGTTTCAGTACACTGTATGGAAAGACGTGAAGTCGCATGAAGAGATGCATCATGAAAACTTCAAGGAAATTTTTGAATTATGTGGAAGCTGCCTGGATATGGTCATAGAGGGACCATGGGAACCCTATTATGAAGTCATTCGTTCCGATCTCCCCCTGATTATGGGTATGACCGATATTCCTGCAGCTTTAGGAAAGTCTTTCGCAGAGCAGAAGCCCGTGCCTAAAGTCAATAATATTTAGTTAGTAACGATCACTGCGCATGGATTGCAGGGAACCCTTAATGGATTGCCTCTATCCCTGATTGGGTATGAACTCATTTTTCTGCGCACTCCGCGTGGGTTACGCTTGCCCCGA
>JAPTWR010000070.1 GCA_028065135.1 Acidithiobacillus sp. | reverse complement strand
CAAAGGTTAAAGCAATATATGAGTTCGGCACAATGCTACGTGAGATGGAAGAACAAGGTATCTGGATTTTTGGCCTTCGCACGAAACGAACCATGAAACTTCCGGCCCGCAATGGAGGGGGAAAGCCATTCGACGCAAAAGTGGCAAACTTTCACATCGCGTATGGCGATAGCGACAAATTCATTGTGCTCACCCCCCGCGAATAGAGGTATCTTATGTCGTCTAGAGATTGCATCATATGCGGCGAACGAGATGTATCCCGTGAACATGTGTTTCCTGCCGCATTAGGCGGCCGGAGGATCAACAAAGGGATTTACTGCAAATATCACAACGAAAGCTTTTCTCCGCACGCTCAGATACTTTCTGACCAGCTAGGTCCAATCAACTCCTTATTGGTCGTGCGCCCAGATCATTCCGATAGGCCGCGGCAATTAGAGGTAACAAATTTGGACGATGGTCAGCGCTATTTGATGTCCGGCCCGCGCGTCGAATTGGCAGAGCCTAGGGTGTTACAAAGTGTCATGGCAGGCCAGAGCCAACAAGTGGCTATGCAGTTCTCAAGCGAACAACAGTGTCAACAATGGCTTGCTGAACAACGTAGAACTGGCCACGAGGTCAACATCTGTAGCCGAGAGGAAGGAACCCGCTACTTCACGCAGCCTTACAAGGTGGAACTCAAGCTCGGTGGGCCGGAAGGCCTGAAAGCAATTGGATACGTCGCCCTAACTTTCTTGGCCCACTACTTTCCGCAGATTGCGCGGCAGCCTGAATTTGCAACATTCAAGGACTTTGTTACCAGCGTCAGCGCCGCACCACTCGTATGGTGGGATTCTAGTAATAAATATCTGGACGTTGGTCCGAATCCTTACCGTTTCGGGCATAGGATATTGTTGGGCCTGTCCGCCGTGCGTCAGGAGGCTTATGCCCGTGTATCCCTGTTTTCCACCTTGGACTTTGCGGTTCACTTTGGTGCGGCACAGGTAGATAAAGACCATACTCTAATCATCGACATAGACCCGCAAGCCGACCACCCGCCTGACGATATACAGGAACAGCATAGGCCGATGTGCATAGCCGATGTTCAAAGGCCCGCCTCATTGACAGCGAACCTGCACGACTCGATCCTCACTGGTGAGGGGCAAAGACGCTTCGAGCGCCTCATGGGCGAGATATCCGCATGGCAACTGGACTGCACGGTGGAGGATCTGCTTTCGAATCTCCGTGGAGTGGGCGCACTTGGCGCCCACGAACGCCTCCAGCATATTTCGGAGTTGCTACACGGGCACAAACAGCGCATTGTAAATCTAATGCTGTATATTACCACACAATTTAAACAGCAATGTGAGGCTAATGTCGCTACGGCTTTTCTCGTGCCCGCGGTTGACAGTTTGGTTGCGGCGGATCCGACTTCAGCTACGGGACTTTCTCCAACTGCGTTCTGTTCACTGAACCTCGCTACAGTAGCGTTAGTCGAGCAGATATCCCGAGACCTAGACAGCGGGCAACTCGACCAGAGTCGGCTATCGCAACTTCTAGGCGGCCACCTAGGCGCCGCGATTGTTAGAGCAGCAATATTCCGCCCTCTAAAAATGGCGCTCGGAATCACTTGATCGTAGCCGCACTGGAGATCTGCAAGGCTGCGTGCGGTGGACCTTCCACTTGTGGCCAGCACTAGACGATCGTCTGCATTTTGGACCTGTAAGGCCGTCGACCTGTATCCATCCATGTCTGCGCCGACAGATCGTAGCCGGAATCTGAAGTATTACCCGCGCCGCGCCACAGACCTTGCGCACCTCTACAATATTTGAGAGCGATATCCCTTGTGGGATAGGCCTTCAGAGGCGAACAACGGTTGGTCGAGCGGGCGTAGGAATGACATCCCCGTGGCCGGCACGCCCCGGTTCAACGGGCGGTTGGGCGCAGTATCCCTGCGGGTAGCGGTTAGCCGTCATTTGTCCGGTGAACCACTCCGTCCGCAATTTTTCGGCGTCACGCAGTAACAGACTCACCTGGTGCATGCCCTGCATGTAGAATCGGCCGTTATGGTTGACAAAGAAGGCTGCCACGGCTGGGGCTTCTTCCTGTCCAAGCCGCTGGACAAGGTTGGCCAATTGGCTGTTGACCTTCTGGTTGCGCACGGGGTCAGTGCCATAGCGCCGTTGGTAAGCCTGACTGTAGGCTTCCCAGGTTTCTGTTGTTATTGCGCCGGAGGTGCGCTTGCGTACCGCTGGCGAATCTTTTTCTCCTGATGTTTCTATTGATGTTTTAAATGATGGTTCAAGGGGTGACGCCGACGTCACAGGGAGGTGACTCTCTGTCACCACCCCCACCGTCGGCCTGACACCCCCCGGTGACTCCATGCCACCACCCACAGACAGGCGGTAGAGATTGGAAGATCTGGATCCGTCCGCGCGGAACCTTTCTTCCACGCGCACCATGCCCCGCGCCACCATATCTTGTACGTGGCGTTGCACGGAGCGGTGTGAAAGATTGCATTTATTGGCTACCCCTCTTATTCCCGGCCAGCAAACCCCTTGGTCATCAGCGTGATCAGCTAAGGCCAGCAAGACCAATTTTACGGGGGCCGGCAGATCGAGCCCCCAAGCCCAAACCATACATTTGATGCTCATGCCACACACCCTTTACCCTGCGCGGCAATCCGGGGGCGGCCACACTTGCCTTTAGCGGCTGCGGGGACGGTGGGTGGGGTGACTGGGGTGACGCGATGGTCTTCAAGCCACTGCCGGACATCATGGGGGTGCCACAGTGGGCCACGATGCCCGGGCAGGCGGATGGCCGGTGGGAGCCTTTCTGGGGACCTACAGTAGAGGTTTTTTACGGTACCGGGCGCCAACCTGGCGATCCGGCCAAAGTCTTCGTAATTAAGTAAGGGTTCAAGTCGGTGCGGCGGTTCTCCGTCTCCGCCATCATCGGATCCGCCGGACGTCGTTTTCTTCTGTCCACCCTGCCTACCTGCCCGCCGTGGCGCACGGGCGGTTACGCGGCTCAGGTCCTTTCCGATCGCCCCTGTCTGGCTCAGGCTCTTAGGAAACGCATGGTGGTGGGCATGGCGCACGCTCTGCCATGCGCGAATGAATGGCGTCGCATGAGCTTTACACAGTGCTCTTGACTTGGCACGGCTTACCGCCGCCAGATCTTTATGTCCGATCAATTCCTGGAGCTTGCTCTTAAAAAAGTATCGAGCTACCCAGATAAACCTCGCCATGACCAGGACCAAAAATCCAAAGCTAAGGTTTTTGTTATTGACAATTTCGGATAAAACATTGATAGTATTCATCGAGCAATACCTCCTGAAAAATGGTTTCTCCGGCATTCAAACGGCGCTCCAGTTGGCCAATCCGACTGGGGCGTTTGCCGTTCTAGTTGTCATCTATAACACCACTCTGTATCGCATGCAAGCACTAAAAACAAGCGATAAAACTGTGTACTTTTAAGTATCAAAGCGGTACACAACCGCCCCTCAGAAGAGGGAAAGTTGGCTGTTCTTCCCTCCGCATCATACGTGTAGAATTGCTGATATTCCTCCTGGTGGATCTTACACGATACCGCAATTCAGCAACTTTCTCTTCATGCGTACTATAAAGCATGGTTTCGTCTTGCTTATCAGCATAATCCAAAGGAAATTCAGCCGCCAGCTGTTCAATTTTTTCTTTCAACTTGCGTATACCCTTGTGATACAATTGCCTTGGCTGCTCCCGAGAGAAGTTAATTTTTTTGCAATTTTCTCAAACTAAAATCCGTTATTGTGCAACAAAACAACTTATTGCATCTCATTATACGGAAATTAAATTTACGATTTTAATGCATTTTTCTATCTCTCGTATGATTTCGTCTGCCGTGTCATGGGAGATTTCTTCTGCTGCTTCCGGCTCATTATCGGCGATGTTTCCGATATTTTTATCGGCATATTCGTTCATATCCCCCATATTTCCCAGCCAGTCACCGGCTGAAAATTCGTGGCTGAAATCACTGCTCACTTGCTTGAGATAATCAAGCATTGCGGTTTTTATGACCCCGTAAATTCGACTCCGACAAAGACTTTGGTACCCAAGTGGCCGAATGCGATCGGGAGATCGAGGAACAATTACGTGCTCTGCAAGCCCATGATGGCGAGCCTCCTGAGGGCAAGAAGAAAGCCCGTGCCCGTAATGCACCAAAATTTGATTTACGCACGCAACTGTTCGAGATGTGTGGGGTGGACCTCACCCGCATCGACGGTATCAATGTGACCACTGCTATCGCCGTTATTTCCGAAACGGGCATGGATATGTCACGATTCCCAACGGTCGGACACTTTACGAGTTGGTTAGGTCTCTGCCCAGGCACCAAGATTACTGGCAGAAAAGTTTGCCTTTCGCTTTAACCGCCGCTTCTATCCCTTCAACGCCTTCCGTTCCCTGCTTGGTATCGCTGGTAAGATCATCTCTCCCACCTATGCGAGTTTTATGCCGCCAAATCACGACCCACTAGATCTGGTAGCCTTGGGAGCTAACCGGATAAGCACGCTTTTAAGTTCACAACGGAGCACCATAGGCACTTTTGGCCCTGTGGGTGCCGCCTGAGCCAGATGAAGCTTAAGCAGGTGACAACGGTCGCATGCACAGTGACAGGCAGTGAGTAGATAGCAAAAGTCCGCGAGACGGACCTTTGGTAAACGCAACCCAGTTTCACCATGCGCTGCAATTATGCTGCACCTGGATCGTGATTGGCAGTGATTTGCGGTGAGCGGTGGTGACTATAATACCTTGTTATTATATGTTATTTGTGGTGACGCCCAAGCGATGAAGGGTGTAAAATCCGATTCGTAATCGGTAGGTCGGAGGTTCGACTCCTCTTGCCGGCACCATTAAAAACAAGCACCTGGCTTAACATCCAGGTGCTTTATTTGTGCCCGACGGACTTTCAGGGCCATCCGCATCCGGATGGCAAGACCTGTAACACGACTCAGATATCTTACCCTTCCTGACCCATTTCCAGCGCCTGCGCCACTGCATCTTCCACCCGTTCTATCCAGATGAAGGTAAGTTGTTGACGGGCGTTCTCGGGGATGTCTTCGTAATCCCGGCGGTTGCGCGCCGGCAATAGGACCGTGTGGATACCGGCACGCAGGGCCGCCAGGACCTTCTCCTTGATCCCCCCGACGGGCAGTACCAGGCCGCGCAGACTGATCTCGCCGGTCATGGCCACATCCGGCCGCACCTTGCGGCCGGTGAGCAAGGAGATCAACGCCACGGCAAGGGTCACCCCCGCGCTGGGTCCGTCCTTGGGGATGGCACCCGCGGGGATGTGGATATGAATATCGCTCTTGTCGATGCTCTCCTGGGCGATCTGCCAGTCCGCCGCCCGCGCCTTGACCAGGCTCATCGCCGCCTGGGCGCTCTCCTTCATGACATCACCGAGTTGCCCGGTCAGGATGAGGCGACCATTGCCGGGGCTCTTGCTGGCCTCGATGAAGAGGATATCCCCGCCCACCGGCGTCCAGGCCAGCCCGGTGGCCACGCCGGGCAGGGCCACCCGCGAGGCGACTTCGTTTTCAAAGCGTTGGGGACCGAGGATCGTCGCCAGATCGTCGGGATGAATCTGCATCCCGCTGCTGCCGCCCTCGGCAATGCGCACCGCCACCCAGCGGCAGATGGCCCCCAGTTCGCGCTCCAGACTGCGGCAACCGGCCTCGCGGGTATAGCCGCGGATAAGGGCCAGCAGCGTATCCTCTTCCAGGACCAGTTGCTCCGCCGTCAGGCCCGCCGCCTCCCGCTGCCGGGGCACGAGGTAGCGACTGGCGATATGCATCTTGTCCTCCTCCGTATAGCCCGAGAGCG
>JAPTWR010000174.1 GCA_028065135.1 Acidithiobacillus sp. | reverse complement strand
ATCCACTACAGGCATCATTTCTTTGGCGGTTGCTTTGGTAGCGGGCAGAAAGCGGGTACCCATTCCAGCAACCGGGAATACGGCGGTCCTCACAGAGGATGTAATTTTCTTGGAAGTTACCGTTGTTGCGTTTTTCATAGTCGCCTCTTGATCTAGTGCTGTTCTGCTTCAACAGAACAAGGGTCTTCGTGATGGGGTATGAAATTCGTTCGCTTGCAGCATAGACAGCCTGGAAGCGATTGGTACTTTCCGGCACAGCAAACAACGTGCCACATAAGATTTCCTTATGTTCTGGCGACGCTTGGTTGAATCTCTAGGGCTTTTCCTGTTGCATGATTGTGCTCATCCTGTAGACGAACGGCTACATGATCATTTTGTGAAGCTGACTCATTATTAACAAGTTAATGATAAACAGTAAGTTGTGGTTGTTACCGTTTCGCAACAGGGCTTTTCTAAGGCTCTCCGCCAACATGCTTAATTCCAGCTCAAAATTTAACGGTGTTTTCTAATGTCGAGCATTATTATGGTGCATCCGCACAGTAGTGGTGCATTTCATTTGCCCGCAAGTGAATTATGTGCATTATTTTACGGTTTCTGATAGCAGCTTCAGCTGTCTGTCATTAGTTGCGTATATATATAATTATTATTATTTAATAAAAATGCAACAGCCCGTTTCCTAGAGAAATTTATGTTGACAACCAATGAGAGTCTTGAGTAAATTACGCCGTTGTTTCAGATATGTTACAGATTCCCTCCTTATTTGCTTATCTTTATCGTTCATTTTTCGACCTGAAATCTACGTCCGTAGATCCATTCTGCTGCATACCAGCAAGGAGTAGTACCCCAATGTTCGCTCAACACGCCGCCCATGGGAGGCTGAATCGTTCTGGTTTTCTGGCATCTCTTGGAGCCTTACCTAAGGCAGTCCGTTCTACGTTTCTGCAGAAGTTGGTGGTACCTATTCCCTTATTGCTTGTACCGTAGCTGCTCTAGCGACCCCCCAAATCATTAGCGGTGGCGACACGGTCACTGATGCTTCTGGCAACTCGAGTTCCAGTGGCATTACTGTTGAGCAATCTACTCTAGACATTGAATCAGGATCGAGCCTCGGGAGCGGTTTGCTGGATCTATAGAATGGCGCCTTGCGTACTTCCAGCAGTAGCACCATCAGCAACAATATTGAGATCGACCAGGGAACCGCACCGGTGACCATAAACTCTCCCTGTGGAGGTTCGTATTGCTTTGGTGTAGGCAGTAGCATGACCTTAAACACCGTGGGCAATACTTACATCAGCACCCCTTCTTTACTGAACCAAGTGCAATTTCCCAGCGACAACAAGGCGCTTGGCATATGGCTCACGCAGGGGTGGCAGCCCGATTGGATGACCGGAATGCAGTCGGCCATGCAACAGGGCTATGCCCCCGTACTCTTTGACTACTATTTGGGTGATCTCGGTTCCATGGGTACCGGAGCATGGAGCTATGTCCAGCAAAATGCCCAAGCCTGGCTCGCTAATACGCAGCTTCTGGCTAATTATTTGTCCACTCTCAATGGTACAATCTCTGTGGTGTTGCAGCCGGAATTTAATGTGCCAGGTGTTGGGAATCAGCCACAATTTGGAGCTTGGCTTGCACAGGCATCCCAGATCCTGCAGCATGCCCAGCACCCTGGCTTGACCATTCTCACCAGTGCGGGAGTCGGCGATTTTGGAGTTTATTCTGGCAGTACCGAAAATGCTTCACAATGGTCTGACTTTTATCCTTCCCTGAGCGTGGCTGCTCCCTATCTGAATTTTATCACCTTTCAGGAAATGCGTGGTGCTGACACAGGTGGTACCGTTATGTCGGCGCAGCAGGAAGGTATGAATACGATTGCTGGCCGAGTCATTGCTTTTTCTCGATATTTGCAAGCAGCCTACGGAAAACCCTTGCTTTTTGGATACATGATGATGGATCCCTACACACCACCGGGGGACAGTGAAGATTGGAATGCCATTGCAGCGCAAGCCTATGCGGAAATTCTGCAGGTTTCCCCAGAGCTGGCACAGCAGGGTGTTTTTGGCAGCATGGCCATGGAACTCTTTAATGACATAAATCACTCCACGATCAATGGTGTTGACTATTTTGGGACCTCTTCGGACTATTTTGGCCTCGTCAATAGTAATGGCGCTCCGAACACTGCGGCTATCGGAAACGGACCATATGTACTTAATGCAAATGGGCAGGCCTGGGTTAATGGCACAGCTAACGCAGGAACCGTTCAAGACATTAGCAACGGCGGTACCTTAGATACGGATGGTAATGCTGACACCTTCACGGGTATGCTTGCAGGTCAAGGCGGATTGTTTGTCGTTGGTGGAGGTAGCGCCACATTCACGGCAAACAATACTTACACAGGCAACACCTACATTGAAGATTCCACGCTGCTACAGCTAGGTGATGGCGGTACTTCAGGAAGCATCCTCGGTAATGTATTAACGGATGGTGTACTTTCATTTAACCGCTCTGACAGCATCACTTTTCCGGGACAAATCAGTGGATTTGGGCTGGTCTGGCAACAAGGCCCGGGGAATCTTCAGTTGTCAGGGAACAACAGCTACTCGGGCGGCACGCTTGTCACAGGTGGTACCCTCAGTATTGACAATGATAGCGCCCTGGGTACTGGGGATTTAACACTGGATGGTGGAACGCTGGAAACTTTAGGAGCAATTAATGACCAACGCGACTTTTTGATTGGTTCCAATGGGGGGACACTAAATACAGGTGGCAATACGGATATATTTGCAGGGGACTTCATGCCCATGAATTCAACTCTCGACGGTGGGCTGACCGTAGAGGGGGGCGGACAGCCTGGCGTTCTGGGCAAAGAGGCTGTCCGTGGCGCTGAATTCGTCCAGGCCGCGATAACGGATGTCGATCAGGCCGAGCTGGTCGAGATTGGGATTGTTGAACCGCCAGCCCCGGCGCAGATCGCGGAGCAGACGGTAACCGATGATGAAGCGCAGTGTTCTTTGCGCTTCCTGCCGTGCCAAGCCCATGAGTTTGGGGTTGCGCAGATATTCGACCAGCGTGGCCTCGTTGATCTGATCAAATCCCAGGGCTTTGAATACGTCGTCGGCCAGTTGTTCCTCGTTGAGCAGGCCGCTGCCATTTTGCAGTGCGCCGATGAGGCCGGAGCGCAGCGTCAGCAGAAAAATGAAGTCGTTGAAGTGCCCGGCCTGTAAAGCGGCGTCCTGCCGGTTGTCCGTAAACCCCAGCAGCTTGCGCGGGTCGGCCCGACCAGCCAGAGGCTCAGGAGCACTGAAGAGCAAACGGAGGGCGCTGAGGGTGAGCATGGTGGTGGCCGAGGAACGGCCCTCACCGGAAAGGCGAGCGAGGCGGTTGATGTCTTTGCCGTGGGCCTCATGGACCTGACCGCATTTGAGACAAAAGCGGAATTTGCCGGGGATGTGCCAGTAGCGCTCGCCTTGCCCTTCCTGCCCCCTGCACTAAACTCAAAACCAGCCCCGGTCACCTCGTCGTCTCCGTATGTTCACTCACCAGGGCTCTGGTTCCAGAAGGCTTGGTGAACACCGGGCAGTGCCTCCAGGCGTTCTATAATTTGATCCAATTCTGCCTCATTGATACTGTTTGGGATCAGGTTTGCCGCAATTTCCGTTTCCTGGAGGCCAAACGGATGCATGCGTACGTCTCGAATCGGATAGCCGCCCGCGTCGAGGATTTCAAATATCTGGTCCCGCAATTCCCCTTCTTCACCTCTCGCCACAATCAGGTAGACTGCTGCCATCAGTTCGGTGCCACCGCTATCCAGTGGCCTACGGTTGATCTGATTGACCACCGGGCGTAACAGCGTGTTGGCACTGAGCACAAAAATGGCCGCCAGGATTGCCGGTGCCCATTGTTCAGCGCCTGAGCAGGCTCCGACTGCGGCAGAACCCCACAAGGTAGCAGCCGTGTTGAGTCCCCGTACATTGACGCCCTCTTTCATGATGGTTCCGGCACCCAGGAAGCCGACACCTGACACCACATAGGCTACGACTCGAATGGCTTCCGTGGGTCCCCCCATGCGTAAGGCCAGATCTACGAAAATTGCCGCACCGACCGCCACGAGAGTGTTGGTACGTAACCCCGCAGTGCGCTGTCGCCATTGTCGTTCAAGCCCAATCATCGCGCCTAAAACGAAAGCCAAGAGTAAGTCCGATCCGGTCAGAAGAAGGCCATGCAATGGGCTGATGAGCATTTTAAATAATTCCTTTGTTATGGTGGTTCGGTTATGGAGATTATTATTTAATAAATTGGCATATACCGGAATAAATGGATGGACAATCAAATACCGAATAGATCCGCAAAATTTACTTCGAGTCGCATGATGCCCACGAGAGCCGTTGGCAGATAGCCTCCGGGATGGACAATGACTTGCACGTCAGGTTGGAGATGGATGCCATGCATCACCCCAAAGATACCGGTCAACTCATAACTGGTTTCGGCATGGGGCAACCCGCGCAGACTGGCCCGCGAGAAGCCCACCGACAGGGAGTCTTTCGCGGAGCAAGGGATAAGCCCTGCCAGCCGCAGACCGCCCCCAATATACCAAGGTACTGGATTGATGGGTTTTGGGGCTCCACCTCCCTGGAGAAAGGCCCCCCAATGTAGAGGACCTGTCTGCCATCGGTATTCACCGATCCCATAAAAACCGCTCATGTTCGGGCCCAGCTTGGCGGACAGGGATTCTTTTTGCCGATTGCGCAGGAAACCCATCTTGAAGGTATAGCGGCCGCCGTCCAGTGCGCCGCTTTGATCCAGTTCAAGCATCATGAGAGCGCCCTGGGAAAAAGGTTGTTGCCAGGGATGGATGGCGTCGGCGCCAAAAACACCTGCCTGCAAGGTGGTATCCCCGCCTCCGAGCGCGACCATGGTCCCCAGACTGGAAAAGGGGTACGTCGGCATCCCCTGCAGATTTTCGCTCAGGATGGGAACAATCCCAAAGGACGCATTGAGCAGATCGCAGGCTACGCCAGCGTTGTCGAAATAATCATTGGCATTCAACAGACCGAGCCGCACGGTGAGCGGATTCCATTGTTGCTGGAAATACAGTCGATAGAGCCGCACGAGGCTATGGACAGTTGTGAGGTTGCTGACGCCCTGAATATCGCCCACATAGGTTTCTGGGTTGCCGGTATCGACTGCGAGAAAGTTTACGACAACTTTGCCGCCATGCCACTCTCCCGCCCCCGCGCTGTCCCAAGAAACTCCACCGATGAAGAGCGCATTTCCCACGCTCCCCGATGCCAAGCCCCCCGCCAGATCGCTGACGACTTCTCCCTGAAACTTAGCTTTTGTGCTAAGACCGGCCCAGAAGGACTGTGTGGTCACTGGTTCGTCGGCATAGGCAAAGGGCCATGTTGCCATCAGAAAAAAGGCCACCACCAACCATGAATATAGACAGCGCATAACCACACTCCTTGCGAATGCCCGCCAGGGCACTCCCACGGATCAGCGGGTGCTCAACAGCAGACCATTTCTCGTGAATGAATATCCGAAAAACAATGTTTCTGTTTACTGCCCAAGTTGTGGCACCTCCTCAATGAATCTGTACCCTAATCAATGCATCCCGCGGGTAAAACCAATCGCCACCAGTATCAGCATGGCGACGATGTAGAGCCGCAGCCCCCAAAACGCGATTTTCACCGCACCTTGAACGGGTGCACGGGATAATGGCGCCAACTCCCCGCCCCCTTCTGCCAGAAGAAAGCTTGCAAAGCCATCAGAGACATCTGAGGTTTCCTTGGAATCAGGATAATAGTCTTTATTTTGCATGTGCCGTCTCCTAAAGTGCGTGAGGGAAAACCACCGTAAATCCATAGAGACCATCGGCAATCATCAGTAAGCC
>JAPTWR010000034.1 GCA_028065135.1 Acidithiobacillus sp. | reverse complement strand
AACGCCATTCAGGATCTGGCCAACGGCATGCAGGTAGATCTCGTGGTAGAGGGTGTAGAGACTGAAGATATCCTGGATGCAGTCACCGTTATGGGAAGCACGCTTCTGCAAGGTTACGCCATTGCCAGGCCTATGCCGTTCGCGGAATTGCAGGCATTCCTCCAGCACACCGTTTTCCCGCACCGACATCGACCCATCAGTTTGCTTGGACTGTACGCTACGCGTCTTGCTCAACACGAAGCGCTGAAAAAAACCATCATTCGCTCTCCACGCGCAGTAGATTACCTGACTCTGGCTGATGCCACGGTCTGCTCCCTCCATGGGGATATCCAACGCTTGGGAGGCGATAACGCGAACCGGCTGGATCATCTGCATCGAAATTACCACCGCGCCATTGCCGTAATGGATGCCCTTATGCTGGCTGCTCCAAGCGGTGCAGATTGGAGCACTGTTGACCAAGCTGCAGTGGATTTTGAACAGACTATTTTGGAGACTTATTTTGAAGAAAAAAGTAAGAAACAGCAGATATAATGAGAATAATGATAGTTTTTCTGGGGTTTCACGTTAATCTTGCCTGTCGCTCCTTTGCGTATCGTTACCGAGGAGACAGAATCGGATTCTGGTAACCGCAGTGGAAACCGTAATTCGATACGTAGCACTATTTACTCTGTGCCCCCGACATTTTGACGAGCCAAGGGAATATCAGAGTTCTGAATCATTTAATGGATGCTGGTGGCTAATTTTCCAGCTGGCGAATTGGCTCAAACTCCGGTAGATGTGGGGGATTGTTTCATAATGTGCCATAGGGTAGTTTTGACCAAAGACGATTCTTCATATAGAAGGAGATCCCAATCGACTTAACTCAGAGTGATACCGAACTGGCTCTGCTGCTGCCGCATCGTGCGGATCTCCCGCTTGTGGAGTATCTGCCACTGGTTTTCCTCAGCGGTGCAGAGGATCTTCTGTTACCCGAACCAGAAGATCTGGGAATCGCGGTTGGCCAGAGCGCGATTATTTATGACGAAGAAGAGGATGACAGTGGCACCCTGTGCCATACCCAGGATTGGGACCTGGGAGATCTGGTTTTGAAACCTTCCTTATCCACCCTCGACAATATGCCCAGCTACCGCAAATCGCTCGTCTTCATTTTGGCTAAACCGTATTTGCTGGGTTTTTTTGCGGACTGGAAGTACTTTCAAAAAGAGGCACATCATTTTCGGCGACCGCAGCGTGTATTGCGCAGGCGGACGCGCAAAACGCAGCGGATAAGACTCGAAGGAAAGATTACTATCCGTCGTCGGGATGGCACATCGCTGTTTGCCCATCTCTATGATTTCACTCCGACAGGGGCAGGATTTTACACCAGTGCAACGGGATTCCGTGTCGGCGAGATGCTGTTGGTGGAATTTGATATTGCGGATTGTGGGACTTGTGAAACGACCGTCACCATTGCCCGTATCGAGAATCTGGTCCATTCCAGTCATACGTACCTGATCGGTGTTCATTTCAAGCTCACAGAAGCCCAGCATCGCAAAGCCGAGCAGCTGTATCTCTGCAAGAAGGCGGAAATGATTCAGCAACTGGCTAGTCCTGAACGGCACCGTTGGACGCCACCTAGCTCATCCGGCTAAAAACACTACATCCGCTGCCGATCGGCTACCCCTGGGATGACGCCACCAAAATGCGCCGTTATCCAACTGCCTCGCCACCAATACGATAGCACATTGGATTTGTCTGGAACCATGACAGGGCCATCATTCAAACCCTTTGACGCACCTGGTCACACGATATCAAAACCGGTGATATACAGGACATGAAATCGATAATCTGAACTGAGCGAGTAAGGATTCCCAGAAAAAAAGGCTTCCTTTAATAGGAAGCCTAATAATCCCTAAAAGCTCAGGGAGGAGGATTCTTTCATGGATGATTTTTTCAGTGTGGTAATCCGTTCCCCGCCATCTATCCAGTGTCAAATTCTGAAAATTTTCGCTATATAAATGACGGGGAAAATGCTTCATAAATGCGGTCAGAAGCTGGTGGTCAGAGACAGATACAGACCGTTTTGATTCTGCTCAGTAGCAATGGTACCCAAATCTACATAGGCTGCCGTCACAGAAAGCTGCTTGTAGGGGAACCAGGCGACATACACGTCTTTCCAGGCGCTCGTCTTGGATACTGCATTCCCCAATGTGCTGAAATTACCCGCACCACTCGACGGGGCAATCAGCTGGTTCTGTGGCATATCTCGATATTCTGCACCCAGTACCACATGACGGTTCAAGAAAACACCCACAGAGGCTGCGGGAAGGACTTTGTAACGCATGCCGTTGACACCACCAAAACCTAACAAGCCTTGCTGGTTCGCATTGGTTACATCAATATTTACGTCTGCCAGGGTGGTCAGACCGAACAGACCATTCAGCCACACCTTGGTCGCACTCAGGTAATAGCTGACCCCATTGCGCGCCACATGCAACGTGGTTGCCAGATTTCTGGGCATCTCGTTATGATGGAAATCCACGCCGACGGATACCTCCGGCTCCCACCAATTCTGATCATAGACAACATTACCGAAAAGTCTTGCCTTTAAGCCGACAATATCCTGATTCAGATCATAGTTGCTGCCAAAGAATGCGGGACCGCTCAGACCAAGTGCTGCAGAAGTCGTGGAAGTGCCCAAGGGGACCGACTTTCCGCTGACGACACTGAGAATACGATGATCCAGCGTTTGCCCGGTATTACCTAAACTGAACCCCTGCCGGGCAAAAGAGATCTCAATGCGGTTGAATAATCCGACCGAAGCGCCGTAATCGTTCAAGTTATAGTTATTCAGCATGACATGGGAATAAAAAGCGGTCGCGCCAATTTGCTGATTGGTACCATAACCCGAAATGACGGCCCAGGGGTTAATACCACCACCGGCGGCACCGTCCACGGCTGTTACTGCCCCGGTACCCAGAATGCGGCCCTGGCCAAATAGACTGGCAGCCCCGATCGCCGCATTGGCGGTTACCGGTACTATTGCACTTAATGCACAAGCGATTGCAACGGCTAATCCTTTACTTTTTAGTGTATTCATAAACTCCTCCTGACTTGGGATTCCTCATTCCCATTAAGCGTAGCTATCCAGAAAGACCTGCTGAATAGCGTGACGGACACACATGCGAGCTATTCAAATCAGCCCAAGGGACCATTGGCCGTGACAATCTGTGGCTCCATAGCGGCCAGTTGTGCCAAAAGGTAATTCTGTGCAGGCTTGGCGATTCCTTTCTTGTCCATGGCCTTGATCATGTCTTGTGCCAGATAATTGAAAGCGGCAGTGGTGACATGCAGTCCTTTGTGCGCGGCGGTCATGGTCGGACCTGTGTATTTGCAGGGTCCACCGACGACCTCGCAAACCTGTTGGGTCAGATTGTATTTGAGCGCCTTGATGTTGGTGTGCGCGAAGTAATAATTGATATGGGGATCTGCAGCGACATAACCCACAAAAGTATTAATCAGTGCTTTTACGCCCGACGGGCCACCAAAGTCACCGATGTAATTCTGAATGGGCATCTTGATGTCAGCACGCTGAATGGATGCGGAACCAGGTGCGGCGATTGCCAAAGGTGCTGCCAAGCCTAGGGTAAGGGCGAGACCTGTCAACATAGCAACATTTTTTAGTTTGAACCTTTTCATTTAAACCTCCTGACTTGTGTTTACGATTTAGGCGTATAGGCGTAGCAGTAACCGTGAGGGCTGATTTTTCCTGCCACTACTTTGCAAGTCCCGTCTGCGGTAGGGCTTGAGCCTGGAATGAAGTGCATACAGTTGCTACACATATCCTTGCCCGAAGGATGATCCTGATAACTGACGGACGCCTTGCTCGAAAGCGTGCCGGCTTCCGCCAGGGGTGAAAACACCAAGGGCGCTACAGCCGCGACGGCGGCAATCTGAGTACTCATTTTTAACCATTCACGACGACTCATCGATTTTTTCATAGAGATTGTCCTTAAAGCTGGCGTTGATAAGAAAATAAAAGTTCACGCAAATATCTATACGACAGCTTTTAGTATCTGGATGCACTCGCCTAACAGATATTTTTTTGGATCTACATCAGGAGGTTATTCGTATATCCACCAAACAGTTTTTTTATAAAGGGATTAACTTTGATGAGGTACGCTGAGTATATCGATGATTCCTGTTACCGCTCCATATAGCCGCATCCATGACAATCGACCCAATCGTGCCAAGCTGCTCCATTTGTTGCTACTCTCCACCGTTGCTTTTCAAATGATTATGGGGCTCATGGGCTGGTTATTTGGATGGTTTCCCTTTGAGTGGCATGTCATCGTGGGGCAGATGCTGATCGTGGTCCTGCTTTTGCAATGGGGTTGGCTTATGTTGAGCCGCAGTGGACGCATTACGTTGTGTTATTTTTTCCCCCTGAATCCCGTTGGATTAAGAGCAATTAGTCAAGACATCAGGGGCCTATCTCAAGGAATTTTAGCGTCTCCCGGCCCACGCGCGGGGCTGCCTGGATTGATGCACGGGATATTCCTTCTCTCGGTGACTCTGGTTGCCGCTGCTGGCCTGACACTCTTAGGCGGATTTCGCGGGTGGTGGTCTGGAATTCCATTTAGATGGTTATTGGAGATTCTTCGTTGGGGGGCTGTTGCAATTGCTTTGCAGTGGATTGGGCACGTAGGAATGGTGTTTCTGCATACTCTTGCAGGGGATCCTCTCTGGAATATGTTTAAGCTGCGGTCAGCCCATAAAAAATGTTCCCAAACAAAAAATGACAGAACGTTATGTCTGGAGTTAGCTGTCACCTTGGATTTCTAATGTCTGTGTTATGGTTGTGCTCACGAGACGCAATGTATCGTTTTGTCTCGTGATCCCAAAACTCTGAACGGCAGATCGCCCGGTTTTGCCCGGTTCTTCTGCCACCCAGGAGGGCCGATTATGGGACATTACATTGAGTCTGCTTATACGGGTGAGGATGTTCTTCATTAGGCCGCTACGTGTTCACTGCGGGGCTTCGCTGTCAGATCAATCCCCAGGGCTTTCATGACGGCCAGCGTCGTTTTCAGCGTCGGATTGCCGGCTTCGCTGAATGAACGGTAGAGCTGTTCGCGTGAAAGACCGGTATCGCGGGCAATCTGGGTCATACCCTTAGCACGCGCGACAATACCAAGCGAGTGGGCAATATAGCCAGCATCCCCGGTTTCAAAGGCGTCGGCCATGAACGCCGCGATCTCCTCATCGTCGACGAGTGCGGCTGCCGGATCATAAGTCGTCAATTTCTCAGTCATTGGATGTACTCCATTCTTCCGCCAGCTTCTTTGCTGTGGCGATGTCGCGGGCCTGCGTTTTTTTGTCGCCACCACAGAGCAATACAATCAGGATGTCGCCACGCTGCTGGAAGTAGACGCGGTAACCAGGACCGTAATGGATACGCAAGTTCGCTGACGCCTTCGCCTACGGGTTCTACATCCCCCGGCAACCCGTGGGCCAGTCGCGCCAATCGTGTGGCGATGATGGTCCTGGCGCGCTTGTCTCGGAGGCGAGATTCCCAATTCGCGAAGGCCTCGGTCTGTTTTAGCTACGATCACTGGCGTAGTGTAGTCAAAGAACTACAATCGTTCAACCCTTGCCGGCTTTTTTTGAATTGTGCAATCCAGAAACAGTAGACGCGATCGCACCCATATCCTATATACACCAAACGACCGTTAGCCGGCCAGGCCGGGCAATGTCCGTGCGCGTGCTTGTTTAACACTGAAGGGGCCCCGAGATGGCCGCAGACAATCAAAATTCTGTAAAATAGAAAACAAATATATTGACTACAGTAAAAATGCGGGGACGAGAGACGACACTCGCATATGTACCCATGTCGGAGGCAACTGAACTCAAATGAAACAATCGCTGCGTATCGCCCTTGCTGCTGCACTCCCGGCGGTAGTTCTTGCGTGTATCG
>JAPTWR010000001.1:14590-96654 GCA_028065135.1 Acidithiobacillus sp. | reverse complement strand
TGGTGCCGGCGAGAGGAGTCGAACCTCCGACCTACCGATTACGAATCGGTTGCTCTACCAACTGAGCTACGCCGGCGTGGGCGCGATTGTACCTGCCACTGGGCACGGCGACAAGAATCAACTGCGCTTGGTGTGATCAGGTGGTCTCTTCTGCTTCTTCGGGTAACTCTTCCCGACGGTGGATGAAGAAGCCCTTGAGGTAGTTGCTTTCTGGCACCGCCGGGTGAACGGGGTGATCCATATCCTGGCCGCCTTCGCCAATGATCTGATAGTCGCCACGCTGGGCGGCAAAAGCGATCTGGCCGAGCAGCGTTTCCCGGTTCAGGTGATGGGAGCAGGACGCCGAGAACAGGATGCCGCCGGGGCTCAGCAAACGCATGGCCATATCGTTAAAGCGGCGATAGGCGATGCTGCCTTCCTTGAAATCCTTCTTCGATTTGATCAGAGCCGGGGGATCAAGGACGATGAGATCGAATTGCTCACCGCGGTCGCGCAGGTTGTGCAGCGTTTCCATGGCATCGCCGTGGATGCTGCGCAAATTTGCCACCTCGTTGCGTTGGGCGTTTTCTTCCAGAATCACCAAGGCTGGTGCCGAACTGTCCACGGCGGTGACGGCAGTGGCCCCGGCCTTGGCCAAAGGGATGGCAAAGCCACCAACATAGGCGAAACAGTCCAGTATCCGGCGTCCCTGGGCAAAGTCCCGCAAGCGGCGGCGATTGGCGCGATGGTCATAAAACCAGCCGGTTTTCTGTCCTCCGCGCGGGTCAACCTGGAACAGGCAGTCGTTTTCCCAAACCTCCAGCCGCTCCGGGATATGCCCGAAAAGGACTTCGACGCGGTCTGCCAATCCTTCCAGCCGCCGTGCTGCGCCGCTGGCCTTCAGTAAAATGCCCGCGGGGCGCAGCAGGCTCTGTAAAGCCGCCGTGATCATGGGTAGATCGCGATCCATGCCGAGGCTGTTCGCTTGCAGCACCAGATAATCTTCATAACGGTCGATGATCAGACCGGGAAAACCATCGCCTTCGCCATGCACCAGGCGGTAAAAGGGTGCACTGAACAGATGCTCGCGCATCAGCAACGCCTGCTGCAACCGGGTGCGATAAAAACCTTCATCAATGCTGACATGGGGATCGCGGCTCAATAAGCGAGCGCAGAGCAGGGTATGGGGATTGACATGGGCGAGGCCGAGGGCCTTACCCTGCGCGTCTTCCATCCGGCAAACGCTGCCCGGGGTGATGGCGGTGAGGGGGGTTTTCTGGACGTCGATTTCGTTGCTGTAAATCCAGAGATGACCGGCGCGCAGGCGGCGATCTTCCTTGGGACGCAAGCGAAGAATGGGGTATGGGCTGGCAGACATAAGTTGACCTGATGGTAAAAGCGGGAGTGCCCCGGAAGCATGGGGTATGGACATCCCGTCGCATTTTACAGACTTTTCAACTGCTCGTATATTGAGCACGCCATATGGCGGTGTTTCACATCCGATTGATCTGCTATTTACCGAGGAGGATATGTGCCCAGTGCCGACCGAATTCGTGCCATCCGTTGGGAGGAGGGCCAACTCTGCCTCCTCGATCAAAGATTGTTGCCACAGCAGGAAACCTGGTTAAAGCTCAGTGATTATCGCGCGGTGGCAGTGGCGATTCGGCAGATGGTAGTGCGTGGTGCTCCGGCAATCGGCATCACCGCCGCCTATGCCATGGCGTTGGCCGTCAGTGAAGCGGGAACGCAGGCGAACTGGCAGGCATGCCTGCTGAGTGCCGCCGACGAGATCAAGGCGGCGCGACCGACGGCGGTGAATCTCGCCTGGGCGACGGACCGGCAATTGGCACTGGCGCAATCGGCATCTACTGCGGAACAGGCTGGCGCCGCGCTCTTACAGGCCGCCCACGACTTGCTCCGCGACGACATTGCCGATAACCAGCGTATGGGTCGTTACGGCGCGGAGCTTTTGCCGGTGGAGGGAGGTATCCTCACACACTGCAATACGGGCAGTCTCGCTACGGGCGGATACGGCACGGCACTGGGCGTGATCCGCGCCGGAGTTTCTGCGGGAAAGCAACTCCATGTTTATGTGGATGAAACCAGACCATGGCTGCAGGGCGCGCGCCTCACTGCCTGGGAGTTGCAGCAGGATGGCATTCCCTTTTGTCTCAATGTGGACGGCGCGGCGGCCTATCTGATGCAACAGGGCTTGATCCATGCGGTGATTGTCGGTGCCGACCGTATTGCCGCCAATGGCGACGCGGCGAACAAAATTGGCACCTATAGCCTCGCCGTACTGGCGCAATATCATCAGATTCCATTCTATGTCGCGGCGCCTTTGAGTACGGTGGATTTCGCCATGCCCGATGGCGGCGGTATCGTCATCGAAGAGCGCCCCGCCGCCGAGGTGCGGCAGTGTGCAGGCCATGCGGTGGTGTCAGAAGGTGTCGAAGTGCGCAATCCGGCTTTTGATGTTACTCCCGCCAGCCTGATTGCCGCCATTATCACCGAGCGTGGCGTGGCGCGCCCCGGGTTTCAGGCGGCGCTCCAGGCGCTGGCCGCTGGCCACATGCAGGTTTAGCCCTGCTGTGGCATAATGTCGCGTTGAAGAAATAATCAGGGGTACTCAGTCTCCACATGATCGCATTCGCTAAAGAAACTATTCCTGTCGGTCTCGAAAAGGAGATGCGCCAGTCCTACCTTGATTACGCCATGAGCGTGATCGTCGGCCGCGCCCTTCCCGACGCCCGCGATGGCCTCAAACCGGTGCATCGTCGTGTGCTCTTCGCCATGCACGAAATGAACAACGACTGGAATAAGCCTTATAAGAAGTCGGCGCGTGTCGTCGGCGATGTCATCGGTAAATACCATCCTCATGGCGATACCGCGGTCTATGACACGATGGTGCGGATGGCGCAGGACTTTTCCATGCGCTACCCGCTCATCGACGGGCAGGGTAACTTTGGTTCGGTGGATGGCGACAGTCCCGCCGCCATGCGCTACACCGAAGTGCGCATGTCCCGCATCGCCCACGAAATGTTGGCGGATCTGGAAAAGGAAACCGTTGATTTTGGTCCCAATTACGATGAAAAGGAGTGGGAGCCGCTGGTCATGCCGGCACGTATTCCCAACCTGCTGATCAATGGTTCGGCGGGCATCGCCGTGGGTATGGCCACCAATATCCCACCCCACAATCTGACGGAAGTGATCAGTGCCTGTCTGGCGCTGGTGGATGATCCCGAGACTTCGGATGAAGATTTGTTCACCCTGATCCCGGCTCCGGATTTCCCGACGGCGGGCTTTATTCATGGCCGTGCCGGCAGCATCGAAGCCTACCGCACCGGGCGGGGCCGGGTGGTCATGCGCGCGCGCTGCGAGTTCGAGACGGACAAGAAAACCAATCGGCAGAGCATCATCGTCACCGAACTGCCCTATCAGGTAAACAAGGCCAGGCTCATTGAGCGTGTTGCCGAGATGGTCAAGGAAAAGCGTCTGGAAGGCATCAGTGACCTGCGCGACGAGTCCGATAAGTCGGGTATGCGTATCGCCATTGAACTCAAACGGGATGCCAACGCCGATGTGGTGTTGAATAATCTCTACCAGCACACGGTTATGCAGAGCGTGTTCAATATCAACATGGTGGCGCTGCTGGACGGGGCACCGCGGACCCTCGGTCTGCGCGATCTGCTGCAGGCCTTTATCCAGCATCGCCGCGAAGTGGTCACCCGGCGTACCGTCTTTGAACTGAAGAAGGCACGCGACCGCGCCCATATCCTTGAAGGTTTGGCGGTGGCGCTGGTCAATCTGGATCCACTCATCAGCCTGATCCGGGCGGCGGCCAATCCGGCGGAAGCCAAGGCGCAGATGCTGGCGAAGTCCTGGGAGCCGGGCATGGTCGCCGCATTGCTGGTCGAGCGTGGTGAGCCTTCTGAGGGGATGCAGGCCGACGGCTATCATCTGTCCGAGACTCAGGCCCAGGCTATTCTCGATTTGCGTTTGCACCGCCTGACCGGGCTGGAGCAGGACAAAATCCGCGATGAATACTTGGTCTTGTTGGATCGCATCCGTGAGTTGCTGGAAATTCTCGGCTCAAAGACCCGGCTGATGGAGGTCATCCGCGAAGAGCTGGTGGCTATCCGCGATCAGTACGGAGATGCCCGGCGCAGTGAGATTGTGGCGGACACCGGTGATATTTCGACGGAAGATCTGATTACCGAAGAGGAAATGGTGGTGACCTTCACCCACGCCGGTTATATCAAGGCGCAGCCGGTGACGGTCTTCAATGCCCAGAGACGGGGCGGCAAGGGCAAGATGGCCACCACCACCAAAGAAGAAGATTTTGTCGAACGCATGTTCTGCGCTTCGACCCATGCCTATTGTCTATTCTTCAGCAATCTCGGTAAGGTTTTCTGGCAAAAGGTATATCAGTTACCGCAGGCGGGTCGTGGCGCCAAGGGCAAGCCTATCGTCAACATGCTGTCCCTGGCACCCACGGAACGCATCACCGCCGTGTTGCCGGTTCGTGACTTTACCGAAGGACAGTTTGTCTGCATGGTAACCTCCCATGGTGTCGTCAAAAAGACGCCGGTCATGGAGTATTCCCGCCCGCGCAGTCAGGGGATCAATGCCATCAACCTCGACCCCGGTGATCGTCTGGTCGCCGTTGGCCTCTCCGACGGGCAGCGCGAATTCATGCTCTTTACCCGGCATGGTATGGCGGTGCGCTTCCCCGAGGCGAAAACCCGGGCCATGGGGCGTAATGCCCGGGGTGTGCGCGGCATCAGTCTGGAAGAAAATGATCGGGTGATCTCGGCACAGTGGGTGGATTCCAGTCAGGTGATCCTCACCACTACGGCCAATGGCTACGGTAAATTGACGGAAGTGGATGAATACCGCCGCACCAATCGGGGCGGGAAGGGCGTTATTGCCATCCAGACCAACGCGCGTAATGGCGATGTGGTCGGCGCGCTGGCGGTAACGGAGCGGGACGAACTGATGCTGGTCTCTGATCATGGAACCCTGATTCGTATAGCGATTAACAGTATTCGTCGTACCGGCCGGAATGCGCAGGGGGTGCGCCTGATTAACCTGGGCGAGGGCGAGCAATTGGCGGGACTGGCATTGATTGCCGATACGGAAGAAGAGGAGGGGGAGCAGACCGATCTGCCCCAGTAACACACCATGAACTATCCCGTTTATAATTTTGGTGCGGGCCCGGCGATGCTTCCCCGTGTGGTGCTGGAGCAGGTGCAGGCGGAGTTGCTCGACTGGCATGGCCGCGGTATTTCGGTCATGGAAATGAGCCATCGCGGTGCAGATTATATGCAGATTATCGCCGAGGCCGAGCAGGACCTCCGCGACCTCCTGCAGGTTCCCGCTCATTATAAGGTGCTATTTTTGCAGGGCGGTGCGACCCTGCAGTTTGCCATGGTTCCTATCAACCTGCTGCGCGGTCATGCGCGGGCGAGCTATGTGCAGACCGGTATCTGGTCTGCGAAAGCCATAGCAGAGGCCAAGCGTTTTGCGACCGTGGAAGTGGCGGCCAGCAATGCGGATCGTCAGGCCCGTGTGGTGCCTCTACAATCGGAGTGGCGGGTTAGCGCTGATACGGCCTATGTGCATATTGCCGGAAATGAAACCATCGGTGGTCTGGAGTTCGATTTTGTCCCGGAACTGGGCGATATTCCGCTGGTGAGTGATGCCTCTTCCCACATCCTCTCGAAGCCGGTGGATGTCAGCCGGTTTGGCCTTATTTATGCCGGTGCCCAAAAAAACATCGGGCCGGCCGGTCTGACCCTGGCCATCATCCGCGACGACCTCATCGGTCATGCGCCGGCCGGTACTGCAACCATGCTGGACTATGCCGTGCATGCTAAAGAGGGTTCCATGCACAATACGCCCCCGACCTTTGCCATTTACGTGGCCGGTCTGGTGTTCAAATGGTTGCAACAATTGGGTGGCTTGGACGCCATGGCGGAGATCAATGCACGTAAGGCGGCTTTGCTTTACGCGGGTATCGATAATTCCGGCGGTTTCTATACCAATGCCATAGAGCACCGCAACCGCTCGCAGATGAATGTGCCGTTCACCTTGCATGACGCAGCGCTGGACAAGATATTCCTGAAAGAAGCGGATGCGCAGGGACTCCTTCAACTCAAGGGGCACCGCCTGCTGGGTGGTATGCGTGCGTCTATCTACAATGCAATGCCGGAGGCTGGGGTACTGGCACTGGTTGACTTCATGCGGGATTTCGCCCGCCGCCAGGGTTAGGGAGGCACCTTATCCGTGAGTGTACGAACGCTTCCCGAATTGCGCGGGGTCATTGATCAGGTGGATGCACAAATCCTCCAGTTGCTGGCGGAGCGGGGCCGCCTGGCCGCTGAGGTCGGTGCAGTGAAGCGTGCCGCTGACGAGACGAATTTTTATTATCCCGACCGGGAGTCGGAGATTCTTCGCCGGGTGATGGCGGAGAATCCGGGACCCTTTTCTGCGGAGCAAATTGCCACTATCTTCCGCGAAATCATTTCTGCTGGTCTGGCCCTGGAAGAGCCGTTACAGGTGGCTTACCTCGGCCCGGCAGGTACCTTCTCGCAAATGGCGGCGCAAAAGCATTTCGGGCGGGCTGCGGTATTTCAGCCGACGGCAGGCATTGCCGAGATTTTCCGCCTGGTAGACAGTGATCAGGTCCGCTTCGGCGTGGTGCCGGTGGAAAACAGCACTGAGGGCTCCGTCAATCTCAGCCTCGATCTGCTGTTGGATTATCCGCTGCATATTTGCGGTGAGGTGCAGTTACGCATCGTCCATAATCTGGTGGCTAAATGCTCTATGGATACGATCCAGCGCGTCTATGTGCACTACCAGACCCGTGCCCAGTGTCGCCAGTGGCTTGCGGCCCACTTGCCGCGGGTGCAATTGGTGGATGTCTCCAGCAATGCTGTGGCGGCTGAACGAGCAGCGGCGGATGCCGAAGGTGGTGCTATTTCCACTACGGTGGCTGCGGAAGCTTACGGCCTCGATATTCTGGCTGCGGGTATTGAAGACAATCCCGAGAACACCACGCGCTTTTGGGTGATCGGTAAGATCAGTACCCGTTCCACCGGGAACGACAAGACCAGTCTGGTGGTCGCTGCGGCCAATCGCCCGGGGAGCCTGCATGCGCTGCTGTCGCCATTGGCCAGTGCGGGGATCAGCCTCACGCGCATTGAGTCGCGACCGGCACGCTCGGCCATCTGGGAATACGTCTTTTATCTCGATCTGCTCGGTCATTGTCAGGATGCCGCCATTGCACCGGTGCTGGATGCCCTCGCGCAACAGGCGTCTTTCTATCGCTGCCTCGGCAGTTATCCCAGGGCGGTATTTTAATGTGCAATAAATATCTGGAATATGCGGCAGCGGGGGTGTCCGATTTGCGTCCTTATCAGCCGGGTAAGCCCTTGGCGGAACTGGAACGGGAACAGGGCATCCGTGATGCCATCAAGCTGGCTTCCAATGAAAATCCGTTGGGGCCGGGTCCCATGGCGCTGGCGGCTATTCGTGCGGCGCTGCCTACCCTGGCCTTGTATCCCGAGGGATCAGCGCCGGAGTTACGCGCGTTGCTGGCGCGTCAGTTGGATCTGGACCCCAGGCAATTTATCTTCGGCAACGGTTCCGATCAGGTGGTGGAGTTTGCCGTGCGCGCCTTTGCCGGGCCGGGTACCGAGGTAATTGTTTCACAGTACGCCTTTGCTGCTTATGCCATTGCTGCGCAAGCGAGTGGAGCGACCGTGCGGATTGCCCCGGCGCGGAACTACGGTCATGACCTGGAGGCCATGGCCGGTCTGCTCAACGCACAAACCCGGCTGGTTTTTATCGCCAATCCCAATAATCCCACGGGTACGTACCTTACCGCGGCGGCGCTGGAGACCTTCATCGACAGTGTACCCTCGCATGCCCTGGTGGTGCTGGATGAGGCTTATCTGGAACTGATGGATGCCGCGGATTATCCCGACGGTAAGCACTGGCTGCGACGCTTCGGTAATTTGATGCTTACCCGGACCTTTTCTAAGGCCTATGGGCTGGCAGGCCTGCGTTGCGGTTACGGCATTGGCCACCCCGACCTGATAGCAGTGCTGGAGCGGGTTCGTCAGCCATTCAATGTCAATACCTTGGCGCAGGTGGCAGCGCACGCTGCGCTCACGGACCTCGCTCATCTGCGGGCTACCTTGGCCAACAATCACCAGGGGATGGTGACCCTCCGCGACGGATTACATAATCTTGGATTGACAATCTTGCCGCCTGCAGGCAACTTTACGGCCTTTGCCGTACCAGGGGGTGGACAGCGCGTCTATGACGCGCTGTTGCAGCGGGGTGTGATCATCCGGCCGTTGACCCCTTACGGCATGCCGGATCATCTGCGAGTCAGTGTTGGCCTGCCGGTGGAAAATCAACGCTTTCTAAAAATGCTGGGCGAGGTCCTGTAATCCCATGATCGTCATTGTTAAACCACAAGCTACCGCAGAGCAGATGGAGCACTTGCTGGAGCGTATCCGCCAGTTTGGCCTGCAGCCCATGGTCAGTACCGGTTCCGAGCGCACCGTGGTCGGTTTGTTAGGAGATGAGCGGTTGTTGCCTGAGGGAGCGCTGGAATCCTTGCCCGCCGTGGAACAGGTCATGCCTATTCTAAAGCCCTACAAGCTCGTGAGCCGCGAGTTCAAATCCACCGATACGGTGATCGAGGTGCGTGGTATCCCCATCGGTGGCAAGCAGATTCAAGTGATCGCTGGCCCCTGTTCGGTCGAAACACCGGAGCAGATGCGTAGCTCTGCGGAGGCCGTCAAGGCGGCAGGCTGCCGTCTGATGCGCGGCGGAGCTTTCAAACCCCGCACCAGTCCCTACACCTTCCAAGGCGTGGGCGATGAAGGTCTGGATTATTTCCGGTCCGCCGCCGACGCGGTCGGTCTGCCCATCGTCACCGAACTGATGGATGTCCGCAAGATTGATCTTTTCCTCGAAAAAGGAGTGGACATCATTCAGATCGGCACGCGCAACATGCAGAACTTCGATCTCCTCAAAGAGGTCGGGCGTCTGGATGTGCCGATCATACTCAAGCGCGGCCTGAGCGCCACCATTAAGGAATGGCTCATGGCGGCTGAATATATCGCTGCTCACGGCAATCACCGGATTATCTTCGCCGAGCGCGGTATTCGCACCTTTGAGACGGCCTATCGTAATGTCCTTGACGTCACCGCTATTCCGGTTCTTAAGCGGGAGACGCACTTGCCGGTTATCGTCGATCCCAGTCACGCTGGCGGCAAGGCCTGGCTCGTACCGCAATTGTCCAAGGCCGCCATCGCCGCCGGTGCGGATGGCTTGCTGGTGGAGTCGCATCCCTGTCCCGAAGAAGCCTGGTGCGATGCCGATCAGGCCTTGAGTCCGCAGCAACTCATGACGTTGATGGGTGATTTGCGTAGAATCGCCGAGGCCATCGGTCGCGAACTCTAGCATGTCAGACACGCCTTTCCAGCGCATCATTATTGTCGGCCTTGGCCTCATGGGCGGGAGCGTCGCTAAAGCTCTGCGCAGCAGGGGGTTCGCTGGATCGCTGGTGGGGGTGGTCGCAGATGCGGCGGCGGTTCAGCGCATGGAACCTGCGGCGAAGCAATGGCGGATCAGTCTGACCCATCAGTTGAAATCGGCGCTGCGAGATGCCGACCTGGTCCTGCTGGCTACCCCTCCGCAAATCATCTTGCAGCAGTTGCCGGAATTGGCGCGTCATATATCTGCAGAGGTGTTGGTCAGCGACGTCGCCAGCATCAAAGCTCCGATAGCGCAATTGGGTCATCAGTTGCTGGGAGATCGCTTCATCGCCGGGCATCCCGTGGTTGGCGGAGAAAAAGCCGGATTTGCAGCGGCGCGGGAGAGCCTTTATCAAGGGACGCGTGTCATCCTGACGCCGTTGCCGGGACAGGCGCCTAATGCGGTAGACGCTTTAAGCGGCTTTTGGCAGGGCCTCGGTGCGACTGTTTCGCAAATGACGCCGGAGGCCCATGATCAAGCGCTGGCTGCGACCAGTCATTTGCCCCACTTACTCGCCTTTGCCTACATGGCTGGCCTGGATGATCAGGCCCCTGCGCTGCGTGATCTTGCTGGCGGAGGGCTCCGCGACTTTACCCGAATAGCGGCCTCTGACCCCGATCTCTGGGCAGCCATCCTTTGGGAGAATCGCGCAATCATCGGACAGCATCTGCAAGCTTTGCAAAAAACCCTCGGCAATGTCGAGCAGATACTCGCAGGGAGTGACAGGAGCGCCCTGCGAGCCCTGCTGGAGCGCGGTCGCGATTGTCGTCAACAATTTCAATTTCCTCCGGTGCATCCCTGAATCATGACCCGATATCTCGTCCATCCCGGCAGTCAACTCAAAGGTCGTTTCCCGGTCCCCGGCGACAAATCCATTTCCCATCGCGCTGTTATTCTTGGTGCGCTTGCTGAAGGGGTGACGGAAGTAGAGGGACTGCTGGAAGGTGCCGATGTGCTCGCTACTATCGCCGCCTTTCGCACCATGGGCGTAGAGATGCAAGGACCGGATCGCGGGCACTTGCGTATACAAGGTGTCGGTCTATATGGATTACGGGCGCCCGGTGTACCATTGGATTGCGGGAACTCCGGTACGGCAATGCGTCTCCTGGCAGGTGTGTTGGCCGGTCAAAATTTCCCGAGTACTCTGATAGGTGATGCCAGTCTGCAGCAGCGGCCTATGGGTCGGGTGTTAAGGCCATTGGCCGCCATGGGCGCGGAAATTGCCGCCCAGGACGGTAAGGCGCCCTTGCAGATTCACGGGCGACCCCTGCACGGCATCGACTATGCCCTGCCGATGGCCAGTGCCCAAGTCAAATCCGCCATCCTGCTGGCGGGGTTGTATGCCGAAGGTCAGACCTGCGTGACGGAACCCGCGCCCACCCGTGATCACAGCGAGCGGATGCTGCAAGGTTTCGGCTACCCGGTGGAGCGTCAGGGTCCACGCGCCTGTCTGCGCAGCGGTGGCCAGTTGCACGGGCAGTCGCTGCAGGTGCCGGGCGATATTTCTTCGGCAGCGTTCTTCCTGCTCGGCGCCACCATCGCGCCGGGTTCCGATCTCACCCTGGAAGGTGTAGGTATCAATCCGACGCGCACCGGCATCATTGAAATCCTCACCCGTATGGGCGCCCGGATTGATCTCACCGCGCTGCGCGTAGTGGGCGGTGAGCCGGTTGCCGATATCCGCGTTCGCTATGCGCAGTTGCAGGGCATTGCCATTCCTGCCCATCTGGTACCGCTGGCTATTGATGAATTTCCTGCGCTGTTCATCGCCGCGGCGTGTGCTAAGGGGCAGACCGTGATTACCGGCGCTGAAGAGCTCCGTGTGAAGGAAAGCGATCGTATTGCGGTGATGGCTAGTGGCCTGCGTGCAATGGGTGTTATTGTAGAGGAACGCGCGGATGGGGCCATTATCAACGGATCGCTTCTACAGGGTGGTCGTATAAACAGTCAGGGGGATCATCGTATCGCGATGGCCTTCGCTATGGCGGCACTGGTGGCGCAAGGTGATATCGAAATCCTCGACTGCGCCAATGTGGCTACGTCTTTTCCAAGTTTTCCCGCTCTGGCGCATCAAGCCGGGCTGCTGCTGGAGGTGGTGAGCGCATGAGTGGTATTCCCGTCATCACATTGGATGGTCCCGGCGGGGTTGGTAAGGGCACGCTGAGCCGTCTTTTGGCCCGTGATCTGGGTTGGCATCTTTTGGACAGTGGTGCTATTTATCGGACGTTGGCGCTGGCGGCACAGCGTGCCGGGCTGTCTGCGGACAACGCCGTGGCTTTATCCGAACTGGCGCGCACGTTGCCCCTGAGCTTTCGAGGGGGCGCCGACGAAACACATGTTCTGCTCGCGGGAGAACTGGTCGATGCGGAAATCCGCAGCCCAGAAATCAGTGCCCTGACTTCTCAGATTGCTGCCATTCCTGCGGTGCGAGCGGCCTTATTGCAGCGTCAGCGGGATTTTTGCCAGGCGCCGGGATTGGTAGCCGATGGTCGAGATATGGGGACCGTGGTTTTCCCGAACGCACCGCTCAAGGTATTTCTGACCGCCAGGGCCGAAGAACGGGGCAAACGGCGTCTGAATCAGTTGATGGAACAGGGTATTAGTGCTAGTCTCGCCACAGTTGTGGCGGAAATTGCGGAACGCGATGCCCGGGATCAGCAGCGTAGCGTGGCACCGCTCCGGCCCGCGCCCGATGCGCGCCTCCTGGATACCAGTGAACAAAGTGTTTCCGACACATACAGGGTCCTGCAAAGCTGGGTTCAATCGGCTTTGCAGGAAAATTGAAACCGCCATTTATGGCATCGAGCAGTGATTCAAGGGGCGCCCATGGCGTACCCGGTATAATGAGGCCTACTGAAATTTATGACCACCCCTAACGCTGAAATGCTTGTTGAACCCAGTTTTGCCGAGATGTTTGAAGAAAGCCAGAGCACCCAGGGCCTCAAACCTGGCGAGTTGCTTACCGGCATCGTGACGCGCGTCGATAACGACTTTGTCATCGTCGATGTGGGTCTCAAGTCTGAAGGACCGATCCCCGCCGAACAGTTCCGCAATGCGGAAGGGGAGATAGAGGTGAAGGTCGGCGACTCGGTAGAGGTTTGTCTGGAGTTGGTGGAAGACGGCATGGGCGAGACCCGCCTTTCCCGTGAAAAGGCTCGCCGCGCCAAGACTTGGGTCGATCTGGAAAAATCCTTCAACGACAACGCGGTGGTGCATGGCTTCCTTACCGGCAAGGTAAAGGGTGGTTTTACGGTCAGCGTCGACGGTGTGCGTGCCTTCCTGCCTGGCTCCCTGGTTGATGTGCGTCCGGTACGGGATGTCGCCTATCTCGAAGGCAAAGACCTGGAGATGAAGATCATCAAGCTGGACCGTAAGCGCAACAATGTGGTGGTTTCCCGCCGCGCGGTGGTCGAGCAGGAACAAAGTGTGGAACGTGGCGCACTGTTGGAAAGCATTCAGGAAGGCGCCATCCTGGAGGGCGTGGTCAAAAATCTTACCGATTACGGTGCGTTCATCGACCTCGGTGGTATCGACGGCCTGCTGCATATCACCGATATGGGCTGGCGTCGGGTCAAACATCCCAGCGAGGTGGTTACCGTGGGCGGCGAAGTGCGTGTCCTGGTCCTCAAGTTCGACCGCGAGCGCGGCCGTATCTCTCTTGGTATGAAGCAGTTGGGCGAAGATCCTTGGCGCGATATCGCCCGCCGTTATCCGGAGGCCACCCGTATTTTCGGTAAGGTCACCAACGTTACGGATTATGGCGCGTTCGTCGAAATCGAAGAAGGTGTCGAAGGCCTGGTGCATGTTTCCGAAATCGATTGGACCAACAAAAACATAAATCCGGCCAAAGCGTTGCACGTAGGTCAGGAAGTTGAAGTGATGATCCTCGATATCGACGAAGAGCGTCGCCGTATTTCGCTGGGCATCAAGCAGTGTCTGCCCAACCCCTGGGACGACTTCGCGCAGAACTTCCAGAAGGGCGATCGTGTTTCCGGTCAGATCAAGAGCATTACCGATTTCGGTGTGTTTGTCGGTCTGGATGGCGGTATCGACGGACTGATCCACTTGTCCGATCTGGCCTGGGATCGTACCGGCGAGGAAGCCGTGCGGGATTTCAAAAAGGGGGATACGTTGGATGCGGTTGTCCTGAGCATCGACCCGGAGCGGGAGCGTATCAGCCTTGGTATCAAGCAGATGGAAACCGATCCGTTCATCCAGTTTGTGGTGGCCAATGAAAAGGGCGCCCTGGTCGAAGGTGAAGTCATCTCGGTGGATGGCCGCGGCGCCGAAATCCGTCTTGGTGAAGGCGTCGAAGGATTCCTCCCCCAGCGCGAGTTGGGCCGTGGTCAGACCTTGGCCGCCGGGGATAAAATCGAGGTCGCCATTGCGATGGTCGATCGCAAGAACCGCACCTTGACCCTCAGCACCAAGGCGCATGATACGGCTGTTTCTCAGGAAGACCAGGCGGCCGCGGTGCAGCAATATGCGCGTAGTGCAGCGACGGGCACCACCAGTCTGGGCGATCTGATTAAAGAACAGCTCAAGCGTAAGCAGGAAGAAGATAGTTAAGAGCGACCCTCTCCCCCTCCCGGTCTTGATGTTGGTCGGGAGGGGAGGGTGAATGAGGTGGCGTCAGGTGAGGGCGTTTTCTGGAGCGTCAACCTGCCGCTTGTTTGTTTAATTTTGCAATACCCTGTCAGTTCACCATTTCTTTGTTAAGAAGCTAATAAACTATGACTAAATCAGAATTGATCAAAAACATCAGTGCACAATATCCGCATCTGAGTGTGCGTGATATTGAAATGGCTACCCGCCAGATGCTCGATTATCTGAGCGATGCGTTGGCTGAGGGTGAACGCATTGAAATTCGTGGTTTTGGAAGTTTTTCCATGCATGTGCGTCCTACCAAGCAGGGGCGTAATCCGAAAACGGGAGAGCCTGTGCTGGTGCCCGAAAAACGGGTTCCGCATTTCAAACCAGGTAAGGAACTTCGTGAGCAGGTTGATTATCCTGAAGTGGTCGTGGGTGGCAAGGTCTAATTGACGGCCTCTGGCGTGGATATGCTTGTCGCCCTCGTTTTGCTTGTGGCGATTGCTCTGGGTGTATGGGTTGGTCGGATTACCTCTTACAGAAAATCTGCGTTGGGTACCTCTGACACGATTCCCGAAATTTATATTCAGGGACTCAACCATCTTCTCAGTGAGCGCAATGATGAAGCGGTAGAAGTTTTTTTGGATGCGTTACGGCAACACCCGGAGAGTGTTGATATTTTGCTCGCCCTAGGGCGCCTCTTTCGGCGGCGCGGAGAACTGGAACGTGCCTTGCGGGTACATCAGCACCTTCTTGAGCAGCCAGCACTGGCGCCCGATTTGCGGCAAAGCGTGCTTTTCGAGATCGCCCAGGATTACCTCAAGGCGGGGATCCTTGATCGAGCGGAATCCATCCTTAAAGAGTTACTGGATCGTCAACCTGATCATCTAGAGGGCCTTGCCACGCTTGCCGAACTGTACGAACTGGGCAGTGAATGGATGCAGTCTATCGCGGTTCGTCAGCGCTTATCTAAAGCAGGGGCGCGTGGCCAGCGTCCCGTGATCGCCATGCTCTATGGTGAACTGGCCGAGCAATCGCTGCTCGCAGGAGAGGCAAAGCAGGCAAAGGTTTTTTTGGAATTGGCCCGCAAGGAAGACCCAGAAAATCCGCGGGCCTTGGTGATTGGCGGACGCATCGCCTTCGATCGGCAGGACTGGGGTGCTGCGCTAAGCCTTTGGGAAAAACTCCTTGATTCCCCGGTAGAGTCTGTGGTTCTGCTTATTTTGCAACCCTTTCTGAGCGTTTTACGATATGCTGCGAACGACACGGATGTGCAGGTAACGCGAGAGCGCCTGTTGAAGATGTGCAATTCGCCGCTGGCCGTAAAGCTTCTGGCGCATGCCTTGCAGGTGGTTGAAGGAACCCCTGCGGCGACGGCATATTTAAGACATGTTCTGTTGCGGCAGCCAGATATGCGAGTGATGCAGGTTTTGCTGGAATTGGATCCCGATGCGCCAGAGCCTGCGTTGTACCCAGTTATGGCAGTAGCGGTGAGAAGACTGGCGGTGGAGCCGGCAGTTTTTTATTGCCAGTCCTGTGGTTATCAAAGTCCTCAGTACTATTGGCGCTGCCCTAGCTGCCGTCAGTGGGGAACCTTTTCTGGAGGGTATGCTTTGTGATTTCACCGCTCATTGTCGCGCTGGATTACGCGAACGAACGCGACGCCTTGATTTTGGTGGATCGGCTTGATCCTGCCGCATGTCGGGTCAAGGTTGGTAAGGAACTCTTTACCGCCTGCGGCCCCGCCATTGTGGGGCGTCTGCAGGAGCGAGGATTTGACGTATTTCTTGACCTCAAATTTCACGATATTCCGCAAACCGTCGCCAAGGCTTGCAGGACGGCGGCGAGTCTCGGCGTGTGGATGCTCAACGTACATGCGAGTGGTGGTAGTAGCATGCTGCGCGCTGCACGGGAAGCAGTGAACGCCGCCGCTGGTGGGACACAGCGGACTCTCTTGGTTGCGGTGACGGTGCTCACGAGCATGAACGACGCCACTTTACGCGAAGTTGGCGTCAACAGCTCGGTGGAGGATCAAGTTGAGCGTTTGGCAACACTTGCGGCAGAATGTGCCTTGGATGGCATCGTCTGCTCCGCGTTGGAGGCAGGTCGTCTACGGGTGGCCGTGCCTGAACTTCTGCGTGTGACTCCTGGGATTCGTCCCGCACAGGATGCGGGGGATGACCAGAGACGTATTATGGCGCCCGCGGCGGCAGTGGCGGCGGGAGCGGACTTCCTCGTGGTGGGCAGACCTATCACCGCTGCCGAAGATCCGGCCCGGGCCCTTAGCCGGATATTGAGTGAGTTGGCAGGGGATCCCGTCGACCCGCGGAAATCAGAGTAACATGCTGAATGAAAAAGGTGGTAAAGGCTGTGCCCGCATAACATCGATCATGGAGAAGAAATCACTGTGACTGCAGACGAAGTGGTGGCGTTGTACAAAGAAGACGGGGCGCTGCTCCAGGGACACTTCCTGCTATCCTCCGGGCTGCATAGTGATACCTATCTGCAGTCGGCCAAGGTGCTGCAACATTCTGGGCACGCGGCGCGACTGTGCGCGGCGATGGTGGCGGGTATTCCTGATGATCTGCGGCAGCGCATTTCCTGTGTCGTAGGGCCGGCCATGGGAGCGGTTCTGGTGTCCTACGAATGTGCTCGCGCGCTGGGGGTCCGCAGCCTGTTTACCGAGCGGGAAGCCGGACAGATGGTGCTGCGTCGGGGCTTTGCGTTGGCGCCAGGCGAAGGCGTGTTGGTGGTTGAAGATATTACGACGACTGGTGGCTCGACGCGGGAATGTTTGGCGGCCATTAGCGCAGCAGGTGGGCAAGTGTTGGCGGCATCGGCAATTATTGACCGCAGTCCAGGATTCAGTGATTTTTCCGGGGTACCATTTTTTCCGCTATTACGGCTCCCGGTACGTACCTGGGAAGCCGCTGATTGTCCCCTCTGCGCCGCTGGCGGGACGCCCGTTAAACCGGGGAGCCGCGGTCTGCGCTGACCTTGAGGGGTAGGTGGCTTGTGTTTATCATTAACGTTTAGGCTTAGACAAAATGCAAAAGAAGGATCAGTTCATGAAAATCTTGACGCCAGAGGCCGCGCCTTTGGAAAGACACATCCGTGTGACTATTCCAGCCAGTGAGGTGGAGAGTGGGGTATCCCAGCGTCTGCGTAATAAGGCGCGTTCTGCGCGTCTCCCCGGATTCCGGCCTGGTAAGGCGCCCATGGCCCTCATCGAACGTCATTATGGTTCGGATGCCCTCATGGAGACCTTCGATCATCTTATCAATGACCGCTATTCTCAGGCAGTGCGCGACGAGTCCTTACGTCCGGTTGGAAGACCGGAAGTACAGGTCGAGAAAGGCGGGCGCGGTGAGGACCTCGTGTTTACGGCCGTGGTGGAGGTGTATCCCGAATTTGATCCGCAGGTGCCGGACGCCACCGTTATCCGCAAGACGGCTGAAGTGACGGATGCGGACGTGGATGCCACCATAGATATTATGCGTCAGCAGCGGCGTTTTTATGTGCCTGCCGAGCGTGCCGCCCAGAACGAAGACCGGGTCACCGTGGATTTTCAGGGGACCATCGATGGTGTCCCCATGGCGGGCGGCGATGTGACCGACTACCCCGTGGTGCTGGGCTCCGGTCGCCTGCTGCGGGACATTGAGCAGGGATTGTTGGGCATGTCTGCGGGAGAAGATCGGATCGTCGCGGTACAGTTTCCAGCAGAATATCATGTTCCGGAATTCGCCGGTCAGGCTGCCCAGTTCCATCTTCAGGTCAAGGAAGTTGCGGCGCCTCAATTGCCCGAAGTGGATGCGGCTTTTGCCTTGGCACTAGGTATCGAGGACGGGGATGTCGCCGTATTACGGCAGGAAGTACGGGAAAATCTGGAACGTGAAGCGCAACGGATAAGCCGGAGTCAGGTGAAGTCGCAGATTCTGGAGCTGATTGTGGAGAGCAATCATCCCGATTTGCCCAAGCAAATGGTCGAACAGGAATTGGAGCGTTTGCAAAAAGACGCCAATGCGGTGGCTGGCGGCGATGATCTGGACGCGTTGGCTAAGCGGCGTGTAGTACTCGGCCTGGTTTTGTCGGAAATTGTCCGGCGCGAAAAGCTGAGGGCATCCACGACCGAAATCACCCAGCTTATTCGGGAGATGTCTGAGCAATATGAGGATGCTGAGCAGTTCATGAGTTGGTATCGCAGCAAGCCCGAGCAGATGGAGCAGGCCGAGGCTATAATTCTGGAAGACAAAGTTGTGGCATGGCTTCTGGAGCGTGTTAAAGTGGCTGACGAGTCTGTCAGCTTTAACCAGCTTATCGGTCGGGCGCCGGCAGCCGAAGTACACACAGAATAACCGATGTCCGTCGCGGGACAATAGACAGGAGCATGGATTATGTGGAAACAGACAGGAGACCGGTTGGCTCCCGCTGTACAGGGCCTGGGGTATGTGCCCATCGTGGTCGAGCAGAGCGGACGCGGCGAGCGATCCTATGATATCTACTCCCGTCTGCTCAAAGAGCGGGTGATTTTCATGGTGGGGCAGGTGGAAGATATGATGGCCAACCTGGTCGTCGCACAGCTGCTTTTTCTGGAAGCGGAAAATCCGGACAAAGATATCGCGCTGTATATCAACAGTCCAGGTGGTTCTGTCACTGCCGGCATGGCGATTTATGACACGATGCAGTTTGTTCGCCCGCAGGTCAGCACCGTCTGTATCGGTCAGGCGGCGAGTATGGGCGCGGTATTGCTGGCCGCTGGTGCCGAAGGCAAGCGTTATGCGCTGCCTAACGCGCGAATCATGTTGCATCAGCCCTCTGGTGGTTTCCAAGGGCAGGCGCACGATATCGAAATCCATACCAAGGAGATTCTGCGTATCCGTGAACGGCTCAATGATATTCTGGTCCATCATACCGGGCAGGGCCGTGAACGTATTGAGCAGGATCTCGACAGAGACTTTTTCATGTCGGCCGAAGAGGCCAAAATCTACCATCTTGTGGACGCTGTGATTAGCCATCGCGGCGAAAACGAGACCGCCTGAACAGGCAGGAGAGCAGCTATGGCTGGGAAGCATGAGGGAAGCGGTGAAAAGACGCTCTATTGTTCATTCTGTGGCAAAAGCCAGCATGAAGTCCGCAAGCTGATTGCCGGTCCTTCGGTATTTATCTGTGATGAATGCATCGAGTTGTGCAACGACATCGTCAAGGACGAGATACTGGATGACCACAGCGAGGGTCAGGACAAATTGCCCAAACCCATGGAAATCCGCAAGACGCTGGATGATTACGTCATTGGGCAGGACGTTGCCAAAAAGGTCTTGTCCGTGGCCGTTTACAATCATTACAAACGTCTTGAACACGGTGGCAAGGACAATGAGGTGGAATTGGACAAGAGTAATATTTTGCTCATCGGCCCCACCGGTTCGGGCAAGACCCTGCTGGCGCAGACCCTGGCGCGCCTCCTGAACGTGCCCTTTGCCATGGCCGATGCCACGACGCTCACGGAAGCGGGTTATGTGGGTGAGGATGTCGAAAACATCATCCAGAAGCTGTTGCAGAAATGCGATTACGATGTAGAAAAGGCGCAGACCGGCATCGTCTACATTGATGAGATCGACAAAATCACGCGCAAGTCAGAGAATCCCTCCATCACCCGCGATGTTTCCGGTGAAGGTGTGCAGCAGGCATTGCTCAAACTGATTGAAGGGACCGTGGCCTCTGTTCCGCCGCAAGGCGGTCGCAAGCACCCTCAGCAGGAGTTCCTGCAAGTGGATACGCGGCATATCCTCTTCATCTGTGGTGGGGCCTTTGCGGGGCTGGAAAAATCGGTTTCCGCGCGTCTGGAAAAGGGGGGTATGGGCTTCAATGCGCCACTTAAGCTGCGCGATAAAGGAGCGACCGCCGCATTACTGATGCAGAATCTGGAGCCTGAGGATCTGGTGCGCTACGGGTTGATTCCCGAGTTTGTCGGGCGTTTACCTATTCTGGCGCTGCTGGAGGAACTGGATGAAGAAGCACTGATTTCCATCCTCACCGATCCGAAGAATGCTTTGGTGAAGCAGTACCAGAAGCTCTTCGCCCTGGAAGGCGTGACCCTGGAGTTCCGCACTGAGGCTGTGCGGGCTATTGCCAAAAAAGCACTGACCCGCAAGACCGGGGCACGTGGTTTGCGCTCCATTCTTGAACAGATTCTGTTGGATACAATGTACGAGTTACCATCTATGAGTGGTGTGAAGAAGGTGGTAGTGGATGCCGCCGTTGTGGAAAGCGGCACCAAGCCGCTTCTGGTTTACGATGATGCTGCCAAGGTGGATATATCTCATCCGGCCTGAAGTAGAGCAGGGTTGTCATTGAAAAGCGCTATTGACGACCCCATCTGCATCGTTATTGGTAGTAATCACCTACTGTTGGAGTAGACCGTGACCCAAATCGATAAAAGTCTCCTCGTGGAAGATGAAGCCCAGATGGTACCGGTGTTGCCTCTGCGCGATGTTGTGGTATTTCCGTTTATGGTTATTCCTCTTTTTGTGGGGCGGATGAAGTCGATTCGCGCCCTGGAAGAGGCGATGTCCGGTGAAAAACAGATTCTGCTGGTATCACAAAAAAATGCCGCGGATGATGATCCTCAGCCGGAAAACATTTATCGGATCGGCACGCTGGCTACGATCCTACAGTTGCTCAAACTTCCCGATGGTACGGTTAAGGTGCTGGTCGAAGGTACGGATCGGGCTAAAATTGTTTCTTTTCTGCCGGCTGAAGAATTCTTGCGCGCTCAGGTGCAGATCGTTGCCAGTGGTGCGGCAAACGATCGTGAGTTGGAAGCGCTTATGCGTTCGGTCAGCGCTCAGTTTGAGTCCTACGTCAAGCTGAACAAAAAAATTCCCCCGGAGATTTTGTCTACTTTGGCGAGCATGGATGATCCGGCACGGCTGGCCGACACGGTAGCGGCACATCTCGGCCTCAAACTCGAAGAAAAGCAAGAAATTCTGGAGAAGGCAGATACTCGTGCCCGGCTGGAGCATTTGCTGGGCATGATGGAGTCTGAAATTGATCTGCTGCAGGTGGAAAAACGCATCCGCGGCCGCGTCAAGCGGCAGATGGAGAAGAGTCAGCGCGAGTATTATCTGAATGAGCAGATGAAGGCTATTCAGAAAGAGTTGGGTGATCTGTCGGAAGAGGGCGGTGGCGAGCTGGATGATCTGACGCGTAAAATCGACAAGGCCGGAATGCCTAAAGATGTGCGAGCCAAGGCCGATGCCGAGCTGAAAAAGCTGCGGATGATGAGTCCTATGTCCGCAGAGGCGACGGTGGTACGTAATTATATCGACTGGTTGGTGGGGGTGCCGTGGCGCAAACGCAGCAAAATCACCAAGGACCTTAAGCGCGCTAAGGCCATTCTCGACGCCGATCATTACGGCTTGGAAGACGTCAAGGAACGTATTCTCGAATATCTTGCCGTACAGGAACGGGTCGGCAATAGCCGCGGTCCGATCTTGTGCTTGGTAGGCCCACCCGGCGTGGGTAAGACCAGTTTGGGGCGCTCTATCGCGGCAGCGACCGGACGTAAATTCGTGCGGATGTCCTTGGGTGGCGTGCGCGATGAAGCGGAAATTCGTGGGCATCGGCGTACCTATATTGGTGCTCTGCCAGGTAAGATTGTCCAGAGCCTAGCCAAGGTTGGTACGCGCAATCCGCTGATGCTGCTGGATGAAGTGGATAAGATGGCGATGGATTTCCGGGGTGATCCGGCGTCCGCTCTGCTGGAAGTGCTGGATCCCGAGCAGAATGCAACCTTCAACGACCATTACCTGGAAGTGGATTTCAATCTTTCTGAGGTGATGTTCGTCACGACGGCGAACACGCTCAATATCCCGGCAGCGTTGATGGATCGTATGGAGGTGATCCGGATCTCCGGATATACCGAAGACGAAAAGACTCACATCGCCACCAAGTATCTCCTGCCAAAACAGATAGAAAAAGCCGGGCTGCTAGATGGGGAGATGCAGCTTTCACAGGCAGTCATCCGGGATATCATTCGCTATTATACCCGGGAAGCCGGTGTGCGTAATCTGGAGCGGGAACTCGCTCGTATCTGTCGTAAGGTGGTGAAAGAACTTCTGCTCGACAAAAAACGTACGCGGGTACAGGTCTCGGACCGCAATTTGGAGAAATATCTCGGGGTGCGTCGTTTCGATTTCGGCAAGGCGGAGAAGGAAAACCGTATTGGTGAGGTCACCGGTTTGGCTTGGACAGAGGTCGGTGGTGAGTTACTCAGTATCGAGGCGGTAGTCGTGCCTGGCCGCGGCAAGCTGCTCATTACCGGAAAACTGGGTGATGTGATGCAGGAGTCTATCCAGGCCGCCATGAGCGTGGTGCGTGCCCGGTCGCGGGCTCTGGGCATTCCTGCAGACTTTTACCAAAACCGTGACGTGCATATTCATGTGCCGGAAGGTGCCACGCCTAAAGACGGGCCAAGTGCCGGTATTGGCATGGCCACCGCCCTGGTGTCGGCGCTGACTAATATCCCGGTGCATGCCACGGTCGCTATGACCGGGGAAATTACCTTGCGTGGTGAGGTGTTGCCCATCGGTGGATTAAAGGAAAAGTTGCTGGCAGCGCATCGCGGTGGTATCAGCACGGTCCTGATCCCGGCAGAGAATGAAAAAGATTTGCAGGAAATCCCCAAAAATGTGCGTGATGCGTTGACTATTAAACCGGTTCGGTGGATTGACGAGGTTTTAGCCATTGCGCTGGAGTCTTCGCCGACACCGTTGCCACCACCTGACAATGGGGAACCGTTGGTTGGCGTAGTGGCTGTTCAAGAGTCTCCTGAGGACAAGGCAATGGCACATTAAGGATGCGGCGTGAAAGCCGCCTCAAAAAAGTTTGGTTACTTTGGAGAGGCATAGAATAGAGCGGTATTTATGTCGTGCATTCTCGACAAGGATGATTCATTGGCGAAGGTCGGTCTTGGGTTGCGGTTCCGGCTGTTTTATGTACTTTCTTGACAAGTCTTTTTTTACCCTGCTATAACGTTTTCTGGATAGAGTTGATGCGCAGTTATACCTAAGTAACCGAGTCCATAACAGGAGAAAGAAATATGAATAAGTCGGAGTTGATCGAGAAGATTGCAGAAGAAGCCGGCGTGACTCGTGCTGCCGCTGGCCATACGCTGGATGCGGCAGTCAAGGTAATTACAGAGGCGTTGAAGGCTGGTAATCAGGTGACTCTGGTCGGTTTCGGTTCCTTCCTTGTTTCCAGCCGTGAGGCACGCAAAGGTCGTAATCCCGCCACTGGTGCAGAAATCATGATCGCCGCAAGTCGCACGCCTAAATTTAAGGCTGGTAAAGCACTGCGTGATGCAGTAAACTAGCGCGTCTGGTTTGGGCGGTTAGCTCAGTTGGTAGAGCGTCGGCTTTACACGCCGAATGTCGGGGGTTCGAGCCCCTCACCGCCCACCACAATTTTATTGGGGTGGTAGTTCAGTTGGTTAGAATGCCGGCCTGTCACGCCGGAGGTCGCGGGTTCGAGCCCCGTCCGCCCCGCCAATGCGAGTAAGGCGACCCTTGTGGGGCGCCTTTTTTTGTGTCTGTTTTTTGTATTGACGTGCGACACTGGGGTGGCCATTTATGGGTTTTAGAGAAGTTTCTTGATGGTGGAGCGCTAAATACAGGCAGCTTTACCTTGGTACTATAGCTTTGTGGAGATGTGCTTATGATGGATACATTTCGGAATTTCGGTCAGTCTTGGGTAGCCAAAATACTCATGATCTTAATCGCATTATCTTTCGTGCTCTGGGGCGTAAGCGGTTATTTATTCTCGGGGAACTCAAGTTCATCGACCGTAGCGACGGTGGACGGCCAGAAGATCAGCGATACCGTATTTCAGAAACGTATGAAGGATGTTCAGGCACGTTATAATCATGTTTTTGGTGCAGCAACCGCAGCGAAGATGGTGGAGGATAAAAGCTTTGGGTTGGATGTGCTTGATGGTTTGATCAACAATATGCTTTTAGGTGCGGAGGCGCGGCGCCTGGGGTTGCGGGTGCCCGATACCGCGTTGGCGAAAAAAATTGAATCCATTCCGGCCTTTCAAGAAAAGGGTGTCTTTTCTAAAAGTCATTATCAGAAATTGCTGGCGGCTAACGGAATGACACCAGCACAGTTTGAAGGCATGCTGCGCGCGAGTATGCGTATGGAGCAGTTGCAAGTTATCCCCCAGGCCATTGCTACGGCCTCGAATGCTGAGGCAACCAGGGTTTGGGCCTGGTCTCAGGAGTACCGCGATGTTAGTGCGGTAGATATCCGGGACGCTGACTTCGCGGCGGCAGCCAAGCCAACCAGTGCCGAGGTGGCCGCTTACTATCATGCCAACGTCGATCAGTTCCAGTTACCCGCGCAGTTGCAAGTACAATATGTCGTGCTGGGGCCTAAAGATTTTGTCGGCAAGCGATTGTCGCCGACGAACCCCGCCAGCAATGTTTCCGCGGTGGCGGCCGAGCAGAGTGCGGCATCTTTTAATAGCCAGGCGGAAAACGCCTTCCAGGCTCAAGTGGAAAATTTTAAGGATCTCCTGTTTAGTAGCCCTGACGGTTTGGCTGCGGTTGCCAAGGCCTATAATCTGAAGATTCAAGAGAGTGGTATGCTCACGGCTGGAAGGGTGCTCGCTCAGGGGCCTTTTGCGGACGCCAGAGCACTCGACCTTGCCTTCAGTAAGGCTGTGCTTGCCGGTAAAAATAGCACAGCGCTCAGATTGGCGAATGGTGATTTACTGGCTGTGCATTTGCTCCATTATACGCCGGGTAGCACGCAACCCTTGAGCGCTGTTGTGAGAAGCATTACTGCGAAGCTAAGCTCTGCGAAGGCGAAAAAGCTTGCTAAAAACAAGGCGCAAGCGCTATTGGCGGCAGCGCGGCAAGCAAAAGACATGAATGTGCTGACAGATGGCGGTGCCCATCCGCTGCACACTTATCTCGATATAACCCGGCGTAATGGACAGGGGCTGGATAATGCAGCGCTAGCGGCTGCTTTCACAACACCCGCACCAGTGGACGGAATCCCTTCTATGGATATGGTGAAGACGCCGTCAGGCTACCAGATTCTTGCGATCACCCATGTGACTGCCCCCTCGGCAGCGGCGATAAACCCCAAAGTGGCGGCGCAAATTCGCACGTCTCTGGAGGAACAAAGAAGTCGTTTACTGTCGATAGCTTATCTGAAGGACTTGCGGGAGCATGCTAAAGTGGAAATCAATGACGCGCAGTTGGCCCAGATCGCTCACTGATCAATGACCGCCTGGAAATTTGCTATAAGTGCGAATCTCCATGTTGATGATTCAACTTGGTCGAAACCCGGGTCCAGATAGTGTTACCACCGAGCCATGAAAAGCCGATATAGCCGTATACCTTAAGTTCATGGGGATCTAGGGCCGTCAGCGTGCCATGAAAATAAGTGTTGCTGTTCGGATCGTAAATGCGACCATGTGACCATTCCCCCGGACGCTTTGGTACGAAGTCGGCCAGAATTTGCGGCTGGCCCTTGGCGCGGGCCTGCTGCACAGTGTCTTGCAAGTGCCCGACGCTTTGCCCGAATAGCGCACCATTTTTCTCATAAATACGGATATAAGCGTTGCCACCCGCGGTTCGCCACAGGCCAACAATACCCCGACCGTGCGTGCTTGCGAAAGCGATGCTGGTGCTCCCCAGAAATAGTCCGATGATGTAGTAAGCAGTTAAAAGAGATTTCATTTTGTCAATCTTTCAGCCTTATATATTCCGCTGCACATGGTTGTTGCAAAATTTTAACAAAGTGGGGGCTGTCAAGCAAACGGATTGGATGGAGAGATATAACTTATTCATTATACTCTGTGCTATTTATAAGTTCTGTCCGATTCATAAAACGTGGACAGTCCACTTTTTGCGGATGGCTATGAACGCGCTTAACGGCCAAGCCGCAGACAAAACTGAGGGGGGGCACGGTCCTGAATCACCCTACTTGCATTCCGTAGCGAAACTGTATAAAAATATAGCCGTTATATGGTTTACTATTCGCCGGTCCTCAGGAGATGCTGCATGGACGAACTCACCCTCCGACAGGCCGAGATTCTCGCCTGGATTCGTGCCCGCATGGCAGAAGACAATCTGCCGCCCACCCGTGCTGAGTTGATGCGCGCTTTTGCCTTCCGTTCGCCCAATGCCGCCGAGAGTCATCTGCGGGTGCTGGCGCGCAAGGGCTATATTTTGCTGCAGGGTGGTACCGCCAGGGGTATCCGCCTCTGTGCGAGCGCGGAAGAGGAGATCGGCTTACCATTGATCGGGCGAGTGGCGGCCGGACAACCCATGCTGGCTGAAGAGTTCCGGGAGGGGGCGTTGCCCGTCGACCCCCGGCTTTTTTCGCCAGGGGCTGATTATCTGTTGCGGGTGCAGGGGATGAGTATGCGTGACGCGGGTGTTCTCGATGGCGATATTCTCGCCGTTCGTCACGAGGCGGCACTTACGCTTCAGGATGGCCAGATGGTGGTCGCGCGGGTCAATGGTGAGGTGACGGTCAAACGCTGGAAGCGGGATGGTGATCAGGTCTGGCTGCTGCCGGAAAACCCCGAATTTTTGCCCATTTCGGTAGATTTGCAGCGTGACAACCTGAGGATCGAGGGTATTGTGGTCGGACTCTTGCGCATCGGAGGTAAGCTATGAATTCATCTGCGCATGGTAGTCGGCAAGCATGCTCTGGTGGCATGTTTTCTGATGGGAACCAATGTCTGGGTATGGGGTCCCTAGTGATTCAGGGCGACTTTAATGGATGGTGGTCGTCTGGCTTTTACTATGGGCACAGGTTTAGAATCTCAGCATATCGTCATTCGTCATTACACCTCACCAAAATATAAGGACGTATCCATTCATGGAGAAAAAATCCATTGCGTTGGCCGTGGCCCTTTTTATCATCGGCGGCCTTACCGGCGCTGTCGTGGACCGTTTTGCAATGCCCCACATGGGAACGGAAGTCAGCCTTGGCGCCGCGGAAAGCTTGCTGGAATCCGTGACCCATGGGCAGGCCAAGGCTGAGAAGGTGTTCCCCGGCCCCGGGGGATTAACCGGGATCGAAGTGACTCTGGAAGGACGTCCGACTATTGCCTTTGCCACTGCGGATGGCAAATATCTGGTTGCCGGCCCAGTCCTGAATACGCAAGGTACGGACGAAGCGCATGCGGCGATGCTGAAGCTTGGTCTGATTCCCAAGCCGACAAGCCCTGCGACCATGGCCGCGAAGGCTGCTCATACCGACAGCTTTGTGCTGGGCACCAGTGGACCTGAGGTGATCGCTTTTGTTGATCCTGATTGCATTTTCTGCCACAAGTTTTATGAAGAGGCTAAGCCACTGATTGACGCCGGCAAGCTCAGAGTGCGTTATGTGGTGGTGGCGTTCCTCAAAAAGAGCAGTGGCCCTAAAGCCGCTGCTATTCTCGGTGCCAAGGACCCCGCTATCGCTATGGCGGAAAACGAAAATAGCTTTAATGAGGGAACGGAAGAGGGAGGTATCGAGCCTGCTCGAAATCCCGGCATAGCCACCGTTAGCGCCGTAAAAAATAATACCAGGCTGCTCGGTGAGAGCGGTGAAATGGCTACCCCCACCCTGATCTACTGCGATCAAAAAGGTGCGGCCACCCTGATACATGGCTTGAACAAAGAAAGTCTCAAAGATTTTGTTGCACACCTTGGTAACCTGCAAAATGGAGCATGCCAGAAGTGACCATATCCGGGACAAACGCAGTCGTGGTTCAGCGCGGCGATTACAAAGTACCTAGTTATCAGATCTCTGAAATCGCCCTTGATCTGCGTTTGGACCCGGAAAATACGGAGGTGTCTGCCTGTCTTCATTTTCAATGCACCGCTACGGCGCCGGTTACCGAATTGCATCTGGACGGCGAGTCCCTGGAACTGTTGAGTCTCCAGCGGGATGGCCGGACTCTGGCAGAGCATGAATATCGACTGACCGACGCGGGATTGGTGCTGTTGAACCCCCCGGAATCTTTCGTTCTGGAAAGCAGGGTACGCATACATCCTGCGGCCAACTCCACGCTTTCCGGCCTCTATCATGCGGGCGGGCAATTCTTGACCCAATGTGAAGCGGAGGGTTTCCGGCGCATTACCTACACCCTGGATCGTCCTGATTGCCTCGCCCGCTTCACGGTCACCCTGCACGCCCCACAAAAAAATTGCCCGGTGCTGCTCGCCAACGGCAACTGTATGGCCACGGGTGATGAGGAAGACGGCTGGCACTGGGCCCGCTGGGAAGATCCTTATCCCAAACCGGCATACCTCTTCGCCATGGTGGCTGGTGATCTGGCGGTGGTTCGCGATCAGTACCGTACCGCTTCCGGACGGGACGTGGTGCTGGAAATCTATGTGGCTGAACGTGACACCGGCGCCTGCGTCCAGGCCATGGACAGCCTCAAGCGCGCCATGCACTGGGATGAGGAGGTCTATGGTCGGGAATACGACCTGGACCGCTACATGATTGTTGCTACCGACAGCTTCAATATGGGCGCGATGGAGAATAAAGGCCTCAACATTTTTAATGCTAAATATGTGCTTGCCAGCCCGGAGACCGCTACGGACAACGACTATCAGGGCATTGAGTCAGTTATTGCCCACGAATATTTCCACAACTGGACCGGCAATCGGGTGACTTTGCGTGACTGGTTTCAGTTGAGTCTCAAGGAGGGCCTGACCGTGTTTCGCGATCAGGAGTTCAGTGCCGATCAGAATTCCCGCGGTGTTCAGCGCATCGGTGATGTGCGCCGTTTGCGCGCTGCCCAGTTCCCGGAGGATGCCGGCCCCCTTGCGCACCCGGTGCGGCCCGATGCCTATTCCGAAATCAATAATTTCTACACGGCGACGGTCTACGAAAAAGGCGCCGAACTGGTGCGGATGATCCACACTCTGTTGGGTAAAGCACAGTTTCGCCAGGGCATGGATCTCTATTTTCAGCGACACGATGGTCAGGCGGTTACCATTGAAGACTTTGTCGCCGCCATGGAGGATGCCAACCAGCGCGATCTCTCCGGTTTCCGTCGCTGGTATGGCCAGGCGGGAACACCGATCCTGCGCGCGACCGGTAGCTATGATCCGGCCCGGCATAGCTATACCCTCACCCTGCGTCAGGAAACCCCGGCAACGCCTGGGCAGCCCGTTAAAGAGCCGGTACCGATCCCCGTGCGTATGGCGCTGCTCAACACCCAGGGGCAACGGGTTCCGCTGAATGGAACTGACCGTGAAAGCATACTTTTACTGGAGCAGACTGAACAGTCATGGACTTTTGACAACCTGCCTGATCCAGTGATTCCCTCCCTTTTGCGCGGCTTCTCTGCACCGGTGCGCCTCGAAAGTCCGTTGGATGACGATGCCCGTAGTTTTTTGGCCAGCCATGATGATGACCCCTTCAATCGCTGGGAGAGTATCCAGGACCTTGCGGTAAAAGCCTTACTCGCCACCGTGGCTGATGCATCGCTTGCCTCACTGCCAAGCGCCCTGCGGCATGCTGTCGCGGCGACTTTAGGTGATGCACAGATAGACCCGGCCTTCCGTGCCGAACTGCTTTCACTCCCCAGCGAGGATTATATCGGCGAGCAGATGCCAGTGATTGCCGTCGAAGCCGTTCATCACGCGCGCGACAGCTTGATGCGCACCATCGGTATGCAGTTCGTGCCCGAGTGGATGGGGTTGTATCACGATCTTGCCGCGACCTATCAGCGCGACGGTTTGTCTATCGGTCGTCGGCGCCTGCGTAACCTGGCCCTGAGTTATTTGATTGCCGGCGACCACGAAGGTCACGAGGAGATGGCCCTTTACGCCCGTCAGCAATATGCCCAGGCCGATAATATGACGGACCGCTTGGCCGCTTTTCAGTTGCTGGTACAGCATCGCCACCATGATGCCGAGGATATCCTGCTCGACTTTTACCGAAGGTGGCATGAATATCCGCTGCTGATCGACAAATGGTTTGCGATACAGGCAGCCACGCCACGCCCGGAAACCCTGCGTCAGGTAGAGCATTTGCTCGTGCATCCTGCCTTTGATTGGCGGGTACCCAATCGGGTACGTGCAGTGCTTGGTGGTTTTGCCGCTAATCCCACGGTTTTCCATGCCGCAGATGGTTCGGGCTATGCCTTTTACGCGGAACAACTCCGTCGTCTTGACGATCTTAATCCACAGACGGCGGCGCGTCTGGCAACACCCCTGAGCCGTTGGCAGCGTTATGACGCCCCACGTCAGCAGGCTATGGGCGAAGCCTTGAAAATGCTCGCGGGCAAGCCTAAGCTTTCCCGCGACTTGGCAGAAGTCATACAGCGTTCTCATCCCAATAAACATTAAATATATTCAAATAGATAAGGAGACATAAAAGATGTCTATAGATCGTCAACTTGCCCTCTCCAGAGCATTCCTGCTGAAGGACGAAAATAGCCTGGATGCAGCAACAATGGCGGTTGCGGAGCAGTTAAGTGGCAAGATGAATCTCACGCTCGGCGAGGCGGTCAGTGTTCTGGGCAATAACCAGATCGCCGAGGTGGCGGGTTTCTTAAGCGAGAGTCTGAACTGTCAGCAACTGGAGCAGGTCTGCGACACTGACACTTATGATCTGGAGCAGGCGCGCGAGTGGGGAGTAACAGAACCGCAATATTGTCTGGCCCACGAAATTGCCTTGATTGCGCATATGACCGAACACAAGCGCGAGGGGTTGGATTAAATACTGACGGAATCAGCCCCACGGCCGTGGGGCGTTCTCCAGCCGCTCCCAATACCTGGAGAATTTTTTGCGTTGTCGGTTCTCCCGTGCATGGAGATAGCCCATCAGCATCCCCGCACTGAAAGCGAGCCCGTGCTTGCGGCTGGTAGCCAGCCCCGCCAGATGCTGTCTTGCCATATCGGCGTCATGGACAGCACCAGAGATTTCTTGTAGGGATGACAGCAGTTTGAGCAGTGTTTTACTGTCTTTGCTGGGCCATATATCGCCAAGGGCGATGATCACATAGCGCCAGTTCTTGATGCGTATGCGCAAGGCATGAAAACTGGTGGCGGTCTTGGCTGCGGCTCCCGCCGCCATTAATTGGCGATCCTGACGCCGCAGATGCATTTCTGCGTAGTGTTGTAGATCCTGATCACTGTATAGCGCTGCACGCAGCAGCCGTGCCCAAAGCTTCAGAATTGCGGCGACGCACTGGCCGAGATGGGCAGGTGTTGCTTCGGCTTGCTCTATCAACCAACTATGCAGCGGGATCACTTCGCTGCCCGTAGCCGTGGCCAACGCTTCCCAATACATGGCGAGCACTTCATGGTCACGTCGTATATTTTGTTGATGAAACCAGTCAGCCAATTCCTGAGCGGTGCTGGCGAGATGGCTGTCAGCATCCAGAGCCCGGCAGAAACGCAGCAGCGCGCGCAGGCTACGGACGGTTTTGCGCAACTGATGTAAGGTCTTCGTACTATTATCGGCTGAATGTCGCCGGGCTTCGCTAATCGCTTGTTGACTTTGTTGGATCAGCAGGCGGCTGAATGCTTTTCCGGCATTTTCGTGGCGGCGTAGCGGTGGTGTCTGGTAGCGCATCGCACCGACCTCGGCCGGTATCAGCCCGGCGAGACGCAAGCCCCGAAGCATCTTGCTTTCCCCATCGGGCAACAGCGGCAGATCGAGGCACAGTTCCGCGCCCATCTCTAATACCGCGGCAGCCTCTCCTGCTGCCAATTCCAACTCTACTTCGAGAATAGGTTCACGTAAGCCGCCGTTGGCAACGATTTCTCCGCGATCCAGTGCGACCAGAATCTGGCTGCCGTCCACGCGATCCACCCGACTCTCCAACCGTTCAAAACGGGTTTCGAGGATGACTTGCAAGACCAAACCCAAAAAGGGCGTGAGTAACGCCACAGCATCCGGGTCGGTAAACACCCGGAGATCAGCTTCGGAGGAGAATACGGTGACGTTCCATTCGGGACGCTGATGCAGTCCGCCAGTGGATTGGCCTTCGGCCTTGAGGGTGGCCACCCACTCTTTCTCTTCCCGACGTACACGGTAGGCTAGCCGGGCGCGCTGCAAGGCGCCATCACGGCTATCATAATAGAAAGCGTGGAGTTGCAAAGGGGAGGTTGTACCCAGTGCCAGCAGAGGATGCTGGCTGATTTTTGTCCAGGCGGCAGGGGACGGATCGAGTATCTGTAGTTTAAGCTCCTGTTCCACGCTTCCCCTCCGTTACAAAGCGCAGGAGCTGCGCCCATTGCGGTAATTCAGCGCGGGTTTCCGCCATCCGCAAATCCGCTATGCCCGCGCCCAGTTGCGCGGCTCGCACATAGAGTTGATTATCACGCAGGGTGGCCACCACCGGTAAGTGCAAATCTGACAGAAATAGTTGCAGACGCTGTCCGCCCTTGGTACGCGCATTCACGCGGTTGGCAATAACGCCCATGCGCACCTTACCTTTACGAAAGCGTTTAATCTCATTCAGTTTTTCCAGGAAAAGACGGCTGGCGTCCATATCAAAAGAAGAGGGACCGATAGGTACCAACAGCACCTCCACCTCATCAAGCATATCTTCCAGACGTCCTTTTTTCAGGCCAGCAGGGGCATCAAAGACGACGAAATCGCTCGTTGGATAACCACGGAAATCCCGATCAGCATCGGCAATGATGGACAGCTTTGGCAGCCGCTCCGACCGTCGTTCGGCCCAGGTGCTGGACGAGCGCTGCGGATCCAGGTCAGCGAGCAGTACCGAACCGCGCAGTGCCAGCAAACTGGCGAGGTTGGTGGCAACTGTCGTCTTTCCGGCACCTCCTTTGCTGTTGAGCACCAGTACCCGGATCACGACGAAACCTTGTCACGCATGCTGGCTACTCCTGTCGTAGTGTTCCAGTAAACGGTCCTGAGCTGATTTACAGGTGGCATCGAGGGGTTTACGCAGAAAATCATACGTACCATCGGCACGCATGACCCAAGCGTTACAGTCATCCTCCAGGTAGAGCTGAAGGGTTTCTTTGAGTATGCGTGCGCGCAAGTCGGGATCGAGAATGGGCACCGCGACTTCCAGACGGCGAAAGAGATTGCGTCCCATCCAGTCGGCACTCGACATCCAAAGCTTGGGATGTCCGTCATTCCCGAAGTAGTAGACACGGCTGTGTTCGAGAAAGCGACCGACAATGGAACGCACCCGGATACATTCAGAGACACCGGGTATGCCGGGACGTAGGGCACAGGCACCGCGTACCACCAGGTCGATTTCCACTCCGGCCTGGGAGGCCCGGTACAGGGCGCGAATCAGGTCTGGTTCGACCAGCGCATTCACCCGCGCGATGATGCGGCCTTTCACGCCGAGCCGGGTCTCTGCCTCGATGGCATCACATATCCCGCTGAACATGGTAAAGGGACTTTGCAGCAGGCAACGCAGTTGCGGTGCCTTACCCATGCCGGTGATGTGCATGAACAGATCGTTCATGTCGGCCGTGATGTCAGCATGTGTGGTGAGCAGGCTAAGATCGGTATAAATCCGCGCATTACGAGGATGATAATTGCCAGTACCCAGATGCCCATAGAGGCGAACCCCATCCTCCTCACGGCGTAGGACCAGGATCATCTTGGCATGTACCTTATGGTTGACCACGCCGTACACCACCTGTATACCCACCTCTTCCAGGCGTTCCGCCATGCGAATGTTATTGGCTTCGTCAAAGCGGGCCTTGAGTTCGACCACGGCAGTGACCTGCTTACCCGCCATTGCCGCTTCTATCAGTGCATCAATGATGGGAGAATCCGGGGTGGTGCGGTATAAGGTCTGTTTGATACCGATGACTTGCGGATCATTGGCCGCTTGGCGGAGAAAATCCAGTACCGGATTGAAGCTCTGGTAAGGGTGATGGAGGAGAATGGGTGCCTCGCGGAGTTGGGCAAATATATTCTCCGGGCGCATACAGACTGAGGGCAGGCCGGGTACAAAGGGTGGGAAGAGCAGATCGTGGCGAGGAACCATGTCGATGATGGCGGCCAGCCGTGATAGATTCACGGGACCCGGCAGCGAATACAGATTATCCTCACCAAGTTCAAAATGCTTCAAGAGGTAATCGATAACCTCGCGCGGACAGTTGCTGGCGACTTCCAGCCGTACCGCCTCACCAAAAGGGCGCATCGGTAATTCATCAGCGATCGCATCGAGGAGGTTGTCCACCTCCTCTTCGTCCACGAAGAGTTCACTATTGCGGGTTACCCGAAATTGATAAAAACCCTGTATCGTCAGGCCCGGAAAAAGGGTTTGCACATGTTCGTGAATGATAGAGGAGAGAAACACGAAATCATGCGGACCGGCCAGGTGCGTTGGAATCTGGATGATACGCGACAGTATCCGCGGTGCCTGCACGATGGCGATGGGGCTATGCCGCCCATAAGCATCCTGGCCCTCCAGGGCGATGGCAAAATTTAGTCCTTTGTTCTGTACCTTGGGAAAGGGGTGGGCTGGGTCAAGGCTCAAGGGGGTGAGCAGAGGTAGGACTTCACTCTGAAAATAGCTGCTGATCCAGCGTTTTTGCGCGGCCTGCCATTCGCGTCGACGCAACAGACGGATACCCTCTTTGGCCAGGGCAGGTATCAGTCGTTGGTTCAGGCAGCGATATTGCGCAGAGATAATCTCATGGGCCATTTCGGATACGGCTTCAATTTCGATATTTGGTCCGAGCATATCCGGCCCCGAAGGACCCGCACCAAATTTGCGCCGCTGCAGAAGCCCTGCCATGCGTACTTCAAAAAATTCGTCCAGATTGTTGGAAACGATGGTCAGATAACGTAAACGTTCCAGCAGGGGTACATGTGGATCATCAGCCAACGCGAGTACCCGGCGGTTAAATTCGAGGATGCTGAGGTCGCGGTTGAAGTAGAGATCGGGATTGTCCAGCGAGGGCGCCGCAGCAGATTTTTGCTGGGCAGGTGCTTCATTCATGTGCGTGTCCCATGCGTCGCTCTGCCGCAAACAGGGTATTCTGCAAGAGTGTGGCTACCGTCATTGGGCCGACCCCGCCAGGGACTGGAGTGATCCATGCCGCACGTTGCTCCGCACCGGCAAAGTCTACATCACCGGTCAAACGCCCATCTGGAAGACGATTGATGCCTACATCAATGACCACGGCTCCTTCACGAACCCACTCACCAGGTATCAGTCCCGGTTTGCCTGCCGCCGCGACGAGTAGTTCGGCGCGTCCCACATGGGCCGCAAGATCGCGGGTGAAACGGTGGCAGACGGTCACCGTCGCCCCGGCCAGGAGGAGCTCCAGTGCCATAGGCCGCCCGACAATATTGGATGCGCCGACAATCACCGCTTCTTTCCCTCCGAGCTCTATGCCGGTTTTATGAAGCAATGTCATGATTCCGGCGGGCGTACAGGAGCGCAGCAGTGGCGCGCGCAGCGCAAGGCGGCCGACATTGTAGGGGTGAAAGCCATCGACATCCTTGTCGACAGCAATGGCTTCAATGACTTCTTCAGGATCAAAATGCGGGGGCAGGGGCAACTGCACCAGGATGCCATCCACGGCATTATTGGCGTTTAATTCGGCGATATGGGCCAGGAGATGTTGTGGCGTGCTGTCTGCGGGAAGATTGGCAGAAAAAGAGTTGATGCCTACTGAAGCACAGGTATTCCGTTTTTTTTGCACATAAACCTGAGACGCCGGATCGGTCCCGACCAGCACTACCGCAAGGCCAGGGGAGCGTCCATGACGCTGGAGAAAGGCTTGACTGCGATGGGTGACCTCCGCCTGTATTTTTTTGGCTATAGATTTGCCATCGATGCGTTGCGCAGTCACCAGGACCTCTTTGCTAAGGTCTCAATGCTCAGGAAGAATTTGTGACCCATAAAAAAATTTACCTGTGTGCGAATGGCGAACCAGTCAACCCGGCAGGGAGCGGAAAATCGGATGTCCCCCAACAAGACTAGCGAGAATATTTATTCAGTATTCTTCTGGCCACCTTCCGTCTTGTCAAGTGAAAAAACCGGGATCCCAATCAGCACCCCGGTCAGCTCCATTGCGCCAAACAGCCTGCTTCCGTCAGACTTCCTGGGTGTTCCTGGGCGCGTGTAAATCCTTGGCGACCAGCATATACATGGCTGGCACCACGAAGAGCGAGAAGAAAGCGCCAATACCTAAGCCCGTAAAGATCACCAAGCCCATCTGGAAGCGACTGATCGAGCCAGGTCCGCCTGTTAGCAGCAAGGGTAGAACGCCCAGCACCATCGCCCCTGTAGTCATGAGGATGGGACGCAAACGAATGCTGGAGGCCTTCTGCACGGCTTCACGCTTGTTGAGTCCTTCTTTCTTCTGAATTTCATTGGCGAACTGCACGATAAGAATACCTTGCTTGGCGATCAGACCAATCAGTGTAATCAGCCCTAATTCTGTATAGATGTTGATGGAAGCCAGCCCCAGGCTGATGAAAATCAACGCACCACTGATGGACATGGGTACTGTGATCAGCACGATCAGCGGGTCGCGGAAACTCTCGAACTGTGCGGCCAGCAACAAATAAATCAGGATGATGGCCAGTGCAAAAGTGGTCAGCAATGCACCCGACTCTTGCATGTATTCACGAGATTGACTCGCATAGTTCAGAGAAAAATCCTTGGGCATGATTTTTTCTGCCGCAACCTTGAAGAACCGTAAGGACTCGCCCAAGGTAACGCCAGGCTTGGGCACCGCCTGTATGGTTGCCGAGTTGAGTTGCTGGAACTGTGGCAAGTATTGCGGTTCGACCTTGGTTTCAATGGAAACTACGGTAGATAAGGGCACCATCTGACCGCTACCGGTGGCGATGTAATATTGCTTCAAGGCGGCTGGATCGAGGCGGAAATGGTCCGGGACCTGGGGAATGACCTTGTAGCTGCGGCCTTCCATATCGAAACGATTAACATAGTTGCCGCCCAGCAGGGGCTGTAGATCCTGGGCGATGTTCGCCATGGTCAGCCCAAGGGTGGCGGCCATATTCCGATTGATCTTCAACACGATTTCAGGATTGTCGATACGCAAGTCCTTGGTGACATAGAAAAACAAACCGCTTTTGTAAGCTTTTGCGATCAATTGGCTAGCCACCTGATCGATTTTGCCGTAGCTGCCTGGGCTCTGCAGCACAAATTGCACCGGCAGACCGCCTGCCGAACCGGGCAGAGACGGTGGTAAAAATGAGGCTACCTGGAGTCCCGGGACACTTTGCAGGGCGCGCTGGGTCTGTGGCTGCAATTGCATCGCCGTCGTGGAGCGTTTGTCCCAATTCGTCAGGTTCATGCCGGCGAACAGGCTGTTGGAGCCGCCGCCGCTGCCCACCGATATGCCGGTGACCATGAAGGTTGCCCTGGTTTCAGGATATTTATTCAACACCTTTAGAACCTGTTGTCCATCATTGGCCAGCCGATCCGGCGTAATGGTTGGGCCACCCGTGCCGGCATTAAAAATGATGCCCTGATCTTCGGCTGGGGCCAATTCGGATTTCGAGGTGCTAAACAAAAAGTAGATACTTCCGAATACTACCGCGGCAAAGAGCATGGTGACCGGCACATAATTCAGTGTACTGCCTAAGATACGGTCGTAGAAATTGCGCAGACCAGTGAAGCGTTGCTCGATAAAGTGTTCAAAGCCATGTTCCCTGGTTGGGTGTAATATCTTACTGGAGAGCATCGGCGATAACGTGAGCGCTACGATCATGGACACTAAAACCGTAGCCACCAGCGTAAACGCGAATTCACTAAACAGACTGCCCGTCAGTCCTCCCATAAATCCGATGGGGGCGAATACGGCGATGAGCGTGGTGGACATGACGATGATCGGCCCTCCCAGCTCCCGTCCGGTCATTAAAGCCGCTGTAAAAGGGGTTTTCCCTTCATCAATATGCCGATGTACGTTCTCTACGATGATGATGGCGTCGTCCACCACCAGTCCGATGGCCAAAACCACTGCCAATAGGGTCAGCAGGTTGATGGTGAAGCCCATGAACCAGGTGATCAGGCCGGCGCCCACAATAGACAGGGGGATGGCGATCGCGGGTATGAGTACCGCACGGAAAGAACCCAGGAAGAGGAAAATGACCAGCACCACCACGGCAAGGGTGATTCCAATGGTCATGACGACTTCATCGATGGAAGCCTTGATGAAAGTGCTGGCGTCATAAGGAATGGCCATATGCACTCCGGGTGGCAGGCTTTTTGACAGTTGTGCCAACGATGCTTTCACCCCGGAAGCCACATTCAGAGAGTTGGCCGAGGGCGCCTCCTGAATACCGATAAATGCCGCTGGTTTGCCATCAAAAAAGGCCTGAGAGGTGTAATCCTGTGCACCGAGTTCCACTGTGGCCACATCTTTGAGCCGGATCAGGGTGTTGCCAGATTGGCGCAGAACCAGATTGCGGAATTCACCCACATTATGCAGATTGGTGGTCGCGACGATGGTGTTTTGTACCGTCTTTCCCCGCGTTTGTCCGACAGCGGAAATGAAATCGTTCGCGGCCAATGCTTGTGAAACCTGCGCGGCGGTAATGCCCAGCGCCGCCATTTTCTGCGGATTCAACCACACCCGCATCGCGTAGGTATTCCCGTTACCGGCGCCTGGTGGCAGGATCTGCGCTTCACCTACGCCCGGTACCGAGGCCAGTCGCGGTTGCGCCACCCGCAGCAGATAGTCGGTAATTTGCTGCTGACTGAGTTCCTGGCTGTAGAAGGCGACATAGAGCAGATCTGTCAGGTGACCATTCGTTACGCTGATGACCGGTAGTTGACTGCCGGCAGGTAACTGATCCGTTACCTGCTGCACTTTCGATTGGATGTTGGCGAGCGCTGCGTTGGGGCTGTAATTCAACCGCATGTACACGGTGATGGTTGAGGAACCGTCCGAGCTGTTGGCGGTCATGTAGTCTATATCTGGTGCGCTGGCGATCACTTTTTCCAGACGTGCGGTGATGAAGCCTTGTACGGTATTTGGGCTGGCGCCGGGGTATGCGGTCTTTATGCTGATGACCGTGTTGACGAGGGCCGGATATTCACGGACTGGCATCATCGAATAGGCGTGCAAACCCAGCAGAAAAATGACGAGGCTCAGGGCGGTAGACAGTACCGGGCGGCGAACAAAAATATCGGTAAAAGTCATGTTCTGCGCCTCATGCATCTTTCTCGTTGCTGATCTTGACGAGACTGCCATCCACCAGTTTTACCTGTCCCGCAGTGACGACCATATCACCGGCCTTAAGGCCAGAGACGATATTCACCTGTCCATTACGCTCCTTGCCGCTCTTGATGACTTGTTGATGAGCAACTTCCACGGTCTTGCCATCCTGCGTCGCCTTTTTAACCACATACACATAGTTGCCGAAGGTGTTATAAGAAAGAGCGGAGACGGGCACCGTCAACACTTTTTCTTCGATATTGCGGATTACGGTGATCTCGCCAAAAAGTCCGGGGCGCAATACACCTTGCGGATTGGCAATGGTGGCCTGCACCGCAATTTGCCGTGTCGCGCTGTTCACCGATGCTCCCAATGCGGTCACTTTTCCGTCGAAAATCTGACCCGGGCGTGCATTGGTTTCGACTTGCACCCGCGTGCCCACATGAATATCCCGTAGCTTACTTTGCGGTAAGGTGAAATTCGCATGGAGCGGATCCCAAGATTGCAGGTCGACAATCTTGGTGCCGGGTGTGAGATATTGCCCGATATTCACCTGGCGGATGCCCAGATAACCGCTGAAGGGCGCGCGGATGGCCAACTTGTTCAGTGTTGCACGAATATTTTTGAGCGTAGCCACGCTGCTTTGGTACGTAGCCACAGCGGAATCCAGTTGTGATTGGCTGGCGGCTTTGGTGGCAATCAGTTCGTGGGTGCGGTGTAGATTGATCTGTGCCAGACGAAGTTGTGCCTCATCGCTCGCCAGTTGTGCCAGCTGGTTGCTGTCGTCAATTTGCACCAGTACCGTACCTGCCTGGACATGATGACCAGAATGAAAATGAATGGCGGTCACATTGCCGGCTATCTGCGGGGTGATTTCCACCCCTTGCACCGCCGCCAGAGAAGCTATGGCCTGCAGGCGAGGATGCCAAAGTTCTGTTTTGGCCGCGGTAGCGCTGACCGTCATGACGGGTTTTGGCATGTGCGCCATGGCCTCGGAAATCTTCTCGTTAACGAAGATCTTGAAGCCAAAAATACCTCCAAAAACAATGAGTAGGACGATAATGACAATAATGAATGCTTTTTTCATGACCAGTCTCCGCGGCGGATGGCTGTGCTGAATGCATGATTGCTCATGGGTTAGCCTGCGTTACCGGCAATGTACCGGCATCTGAATGGGAATTTTGTGGGACGCCGGCGGTGCGGGGGGCTCGGTGCCCCGGTTTGTTCCACCAGCCACCACCCAGAGCGACGAGCAGCGCCGCGGTATCCTGATAGCGCTGCGACTCAGCCTTGATTTCAGCAATCCGGGCATGGTCATACTGTACTTCGGAGGTCAGCAGGGTGAGATAATCAGAGGCTCCCGCCCGATAGCTCGCCTGGGCCAGTTGCAACGCCTGGGTGGCTGCCAGAAACGCTTCTCGCTGCGCCGCGAGAGTCTGTGCATCATGCTCCACCGCACGCAAGGCATTCGCTACCTGATCAAAGGCGCTGAGCACCGTACTTCTGTAAGAGGCGTATACTACGTCATAAGCGGCGTGCGCTTCGGCTTTCTGCGCCTCCAATTTTCCGCCCTCAAAAATCGGTTGCGACAGGGCACCCACCAGGCTCCAGATGCTGCTCACCGGGTTGAAAAACAGCCCCGGGTGCGTTGCTGTGGCGCCGAATGCGGCGCTGAGTTGGACGGTAGGATAAAACTGCGCACGCGCCTCTCCGATCATCGCATTCGCCGCCCGCATCTGCGCGAGTGCGGCGCGGATATCCGGACGCTGCTTCAACAATTGCGAGGGGAGGCTTATCGGCAGTTTTTCCGGCAGTTGCAACTCTTCGAGGGTAAAGCTTTGGCGTCTGGCGTTCGCAGGAAAGTTTCCCACCAGAATGGCAAGCTCATGACGATAGATGGCAAGTTGCTGCTTCAGCGGTGGCAGAGTCGCCATTTCAGTGGCCAGTTGACTGCGTTGATTCACCACGCTGACATAGCCGATGGCTCCCGCCCGGTACTGGCTCTCGGTCAGTTGCAGAAGTTTCTTTTCCTGGGCAATGATGGCCACGGTGGCACGAAGCTGACCTTCCGTCGCCGCCTCATCGATGGCGGTGGTGACAATGTTGCCGGTCAGAGTCAGCCGTGCCGCTTCCAGTTCCCACTGTTGATACTTCACCAAGGCTTCACTGTTGCGATACACCAGGCGGTTGACGCCGAAAATATCCGGGTAGTAGGTAACGCCGACGCTGCCGGTGATCAGGGAGTAGTGAAAACCGCCGCTCCTGCCAAAGGCTGCGGCGCTGGCCTTGCTGCGATTCGCCTGAAGATTGCCGGTTATCTGCGGGTAAAAAATGCTGCCATTCACTTTCGCGGTGGCCTGCGCTTCGCGCAGTTGCGCCTGTGCCTGGGCGATGGTCGGGCTATTTTTCAGCCCGACGGCGATCAATTCGTCCAGCGCTTTGGCGTGAAAGAGCTTCCACCATTCTTCGTGGAGTTCTTTGCCATATTCCATCTCCTGAGCCTGGCCAGCAGGACCACCCCCGGGCGCTACCGTTTGTTTGATGCGCGCAGCAGCGGTATAGGGTGTTTTATCCAGTGGCGCCTGGGGAACACGCAGTGGCGGCTCGAAGCTGCAGGCCGCCAGATTCCCTGCCAGCACGGTAGCCAGTGCCGCGGCAATGGGTCTTGGCAATGGTTTTTGCACAGCAACACCTCTCACAGGCCTATACCGACCGGTCAGTATAATGGCGATAATTCCATCTGCTGTCAAACTTACCCGGCATTTTTCTCGTAGTAAACGCAGGGAGCCGGTTGCTGAGCGATGCGGGCAAAAATGCCTGCTGATCCCGCGTGTGTGATGCTCTTGATTTAGACAGGGTTTCACCGCATATTCAGATCACGACATTTTGGTTGGAGGAGCGTATGCAATTAAAATTTTTTGGACTCATTGCCATTGCCTTGATGCTGGTCGCACCGACAGCGTGGGCTGAGCCGAGTGTAGCGCAAGTCACGCAGGCTGTGCAGGCGGGTCGTTTGGACCAAGCGCAGAGCATGATGCGGAAAGTATTGGTGGCACATCCGCAATCTGCAGAAGCGCAATATCTGGAAGCGCGTATTTTGGCGCGTCAGGGTAACTGGGCCGGGGCGGCAGCGGCCTTGCAGAAATCGGAGCAACTTGCACCCGACATGCCCTTTGTGAAACCGCAAGTGCTGACCTCTTTTAAGAAATCATTGCAGAGTCATGTGAATAAACCGATTGGTAAGGTCGGCAAAGAAAGTCACTGGGGTACAGTGCTGGCGTTTTTCCTGGGGCTCGTCGCGTTCATTGCGCTGATATCCATGTTCTTGCGCCGCCGCCAGCAGGCGAGCATGATTTACCGTGGACAGCCTTCCGCGCCTTTCGGGGGCATGAACGGTTATGGTCCCGTGAACCCCGGTGGGGGCATGGGCGGCATGCCGCAGCAGGGGGGTGGGCTGGGGTCCAGTCTGGCTTCCGGGATTGCCACTGGTGTTGGTGTGGGCGCCGGACTGGCAGCCGGGCAGGCACTGGCAGGCAGTCTGTTTGGACACGACAACGAATCGGGTAATGCAGTCGGTGATGGCAGCGACAATGACCTGGGTTTGACGGACGATTCTTGGGGCAATGACCAGTTGGCGTCCAATGACGACTTCGGGCTGGATGACGGCGGAGACAACTGGGGTTAAGCCAGTTGCTTTGCGCAATCGGAGGGGCATCACTGTGATGCCCCTTTTTAATGTCCTTTCAGGGGGTTATGGTAGCGGGTAACCGAGTTTGCGCAGCCCTCGACAGAGGGCGATCAGCGGCAAGCCCATCAATGCGTGGGGGTCTTCTCCTTCCATGCGCTTCACCAGACTGATGCCCAGCCCCTCGGAGCGGAAACTTCCGGCGCAGTCCAGTGGCTGGTCTCGCGCTACATAGCGCTCAATCTCTATGCTCGTTAGAGTGCGCAGGACGATCCGATAGGGCACCAGAAATATTTCTGTGCCGGATGCGGCGGCAATGGCAATGCCGTTGAGAAATTCGACGGCCTGACCCTGCATCCAGCCCAGTTGTTCCACGGCCCGTTCGGCATTCCCCGGTTTGCCGAGCATGCGGGTACCACAGACCGCCATCTGGTCGGCGCCGATAACCACTGCCTGGGGATTGCGGTGCGCCACGGCCTGCGCCTTGGCCTCTGCCAGCCGACAGACGAGGGCCTCTGGCGCCTCGTCCGGTAATGGGGTTTCATCGATCGCCGAAGCTTCCACGCGGAATGGAATTTGCAGACGTTGCAACAATTCCTGGCGGTAAGGGCTGGCGGACGCGAGGATTAATTCTGGCAGAGACACGTACCTCCTCCTTATCCGGTGTTGCGCTGTCCGGCAGAAATGGCATTGATGGTGCGCAACAGGGGGTCCAGCCATATCTCGCGGAACTCGGGCGGTGCGTCATCGTTGCGATAACGGCGCAGCAAGGCGAGTTGAATATGGTTGAGTGGCTCCATGTAGACATTGCGTCGCTGTAGGGAAAACGCCAAGGTCGGATTGTCGGCGAGTAGTTGCTTTGATTCGGTCATGGCGAGCACCTCGGCCAAGCTGCGCTCGAATTCGGCACGAATTTTCTGATATATTCCGGCGGCAACCTCCTGATCTCTGGGTAAACCGGCATATTCGCCGGCGATAGCCATATCCGTTTTGGCCATGGCCATGATGATATTGCTCATGAGTGCCCGAAAGAATGGCCACTGTTGGTACATATCCTGTAAAACTTGCAAGCGCTCCGGCTTGTCCTCCCGCCACTGGGCGAGTGCCGAACCCAGTCCATACCAGGCCGGCAGAATATGCCGCGATTGGGCCCAGGCGAAAATCCATGGGATAGCCCGGATAGAAGACATGGAACGATCCCCTCGCTGGCGATGGGAGGGACGCGACCCGATGTTCATGTGGGCGATCTCGTTAAGCGGGGTGGCTTCGTAGAAATAATCCATAAAGCCCGGCGTGTTTTCAGTCAGGTCACGGTAAACCGCCTCTCCGGTGCGGGTTAGCTCCGTCATAATCCGCAGGTGGTCCGGGTTGTCACTAGATACGGATCGAACCAAACCAATGCTCGCCTTGATGAGACCGGCCGCACCCACGGTCAATTCATAAATCGCCGTCTCCAGATTGGCATATTTAAAGGAGAGCACCTCTCCCTGCTCGGTGATTTTGATCTGTCCACGCACCGTATCCGGCGGTTGGGCCAGAATGGCCTCGTAGGTGGGGCCGCCGCCGCGCCCCACGCTGCCGCCGCGGCCGTGGAAGATACGCACCTGAATCCGGCGTTTGTCTGCCAGGGCAGCCAGCCGCATTTGCGCCTGATACAGGAACCAACTGGAAGAGAGAATGCCGCCATCCTTGCAGGAGTCCGAATATCCCAACATGACTTCCTGGGTATCGTCCTGACTGCGGAGGATCTCGGTATAAACCGGGTTGTCCAGCAAGGTGGACATCACCGTGTCCATGCGTTCGAGATCGTGGATGGTCTCAAAGAGTGGCGTGACGGCAATCTCACTGTAGAGCCCTTGTCGTGACCAACCGGCCAGGCCGAACTCTTTGGCGAGGACCAGCACTTCCATGATGTGGCTGGCCTCGTGTGTCATGGAGATCACATAATTGCCGAAACCGGCTGCGCTGACTTCACGACGCAACTGGGCGATGCAACGGAACATGGCGCAGGTCTCGGCCGCCATTGGCGACAGATCGGGCTGTTTTTCTACCAGCGGACCGGGTCGGCGCAGCGCTTCCGAGAGTACCAGCAGGCGAGTCTCTTCCGGCAGTTCCAGGTAGTTGACGAAGCTGGGCACGGCTGCGAAAAGTTCAGCGATGGTGCGGGAATGTACGGTGGATTCCTGACGAATATCCAGGTTGGCCAGATGAAAACCGAAGGTTTGAACCAGCCAGATGATGTCTTGCACCTCGTGATCGGCGATGTAGTCATCATTGTGGCCCCGCAAGGAGTCGCGCACGAGCAGAAGATCGTCGAGGAAATCTTCCGCGGCCGCATAAGCCGGACCAGAGGATTCGTTGAGGACCTGACCATTTTCCAACTGCCGGAGCCGCAGATCAAGGCGCGTCATCACGTAGCGCAGTTTGCGCCGATAAGGCTCGCTGGGAAAGCGTTGATCCACCCATTCGGCGAGTTCCGGGAAGTCATCGGCATCACGTTCCAGGGAGGCCAGCAGGATGGGAGAAATGGCGCAGAAACGGCTGGAATGCCCGAGCAGTTGGTAGAGATCGTTTAAGCGTCGCTGATATTCACGCAACACTTCGATGCTTTGGGTACGCAAGGCCCAACCGGTAATGGCCGCCGTCACATTGGGATTGCCATCGCGGTCACCACCGATCCAGGAGCCGAAGCGGATGAAAGCCGGGATGTCGATATCGTCATTGCCAAAGACCCGTCGCGCCGCACGCCGCGCCGCCTGATAGGTGCGCGGCACCGCTTCAAAGAGGCTGTCGCGGAAGTAGAAAAGGCCGTTCTCGACCTCATCTTGCACCTGTGGTCGGTTGGCACGCACCTCCTCGGTTTCCCAGAGAATCTGGATTTGTGCCTTTAAATTGTCGAGAACATCTTGTTCTTCCTCATCATTGAGCGATGGATCGTCGAGCATTTTGCTGGCTACAAAGATGCGGCGCAAACCATGAAGTACCGTCCGTCGCTTGGATTCGGTGGGATGTGCCGTGAATACCGGCAGGTAGCGCGTTTGATCCAAGAGAAATTGTATTTGCCCGGAGTTGATACCTTGATTTTGCAGTTCGCGGAAGGTTTCTTCGAAAGAACCGACCCACAGCCCATCCTTCTTTTGTAGCAAGCGGCGGCGATGCAGGTGCTGGAACTCTTCTTCCGCAATGTTGACCAAGCTAAAGTAGGTATTGAATGCGCGTATCACCAGCACGAGATCATCTTGGGGCAGCGCATCCGTGAAGCGCGCGAGACGACTACGCAGGCGGAGATCCTCTTTTTTGTGCAAACGGATGTATCCCTGGCGAAGCTGTTCTACGGCGTTGAATACCCGGGCTCCGGCTTGCTCGCGCAGGACTTCGCCCAGCAAATTGCCGAGCAGTTTGACGCGGGCGCGGAGCGCCTTGTCATTGATGGTCGTTTTTTCCACGGTTCCGTCTCCTTATTGGGTGCCACATCAGGGGCGATGACCACCGGGTCGTCCACTGACAACTAGGGGTGCCTGGGGCTGTCTGATTTTGCATCTAACGTAATGGGAAGCGTGCGACAGGTCAATTCATGACAAAAGCTGATTGCCGCTTCGCCCTGGGCAGATGTACTGTATCGCGGCTGCACAAGCATGGCATTTGCTTTGTTTTTGAGTTAGTCTAATTGCCCTGCAGTGCAAGGAGTCCCACAGGCTTTTTCACTACCCTAGAAGCGCCATGAAGCTATAGTTCAAGGAGATAAAAAATGGCCGGACAACAAAAAGGACAAGTTCTTCAGGACCCTTTTCTCAACCTGTTGCGTAAAGAGCACGTTCCTGTCGCCATCTATCTGGTGAATGGTATCAAGCTGCAAGGCTTTGTGGAGTCCTTTGACCAGTTCGTTGTATTGCTGCGCAACAATGTGAGTCAGATGATTTACAAACACGCCATTTCTACGGTGGTTCCCGGTCGCGATGTGCGTTTGCCCTTGCCAGAAGGTGAAGGCGAGAGCAGTACGGAAGAAGAGGCCTGATTCTGGCGAATACCGCAGTTGCTGTAGCCGCGCCTCAGGAGCGGATTTTGCTCGTCCATGTGGTATTACAGGGTGAGACTGATCCCGACGATGGGGCAGAGTTTTCACATTTGGCCACAGACAGCGGCGCGGAGGTGTTGGCATTCCTTTCCGTGCAGCGCGATCGTCCCGATCCGGCGACTTTTCTGGGGCGTGGCAAGGTAGCCGAACTGGCGGAGCAGGTTTCCGATTTGTCTGTAGACCTCGTGCTCTTCGATCGGGTCCTGAGTCCTGTGCAGGAGCGCAATCTGGAGCGCGCCCTCCAGTGCCGGGTCGTCGACCGGGTGGGTCTCATCCTCGATATTTTCGCGCGACGAGCGCATACTCACGAAGGCAAATTGCAAGTGGAATTGGCGCAGTTGACACGCTTGCGGACACGCCTCATCCGCGGTTGGACCCATCTGGAACGCCAGCGCGGCGGCATCGGATTGAGAGGTCCGGGTGAGACACAATTGGAAACGGATCGTCGTCTCATCGGCGAGCGTATTCGCTCCCTGCGCGAACGTCTGGTCAAGGTGGCTGCGCATCGGGCAACTCAGCGGCGGGCGCGTCAGCGGGCACCACTACCAACGGTCGCTTTGGTCGGCTATACGAATGCCGGTAAGTCCTCCCTCTTCAATGCCCTCACGGAAAGTTCCAGTTACGCCGCTGATCGCCTGTTTGCGACCCTCGATCCCGCCATACGGCGTTTGCAAATTGCGGGGCACGAAGCCATTCTTCTGGCCGATACCGTCGGTTTTTTGCGTGATTTGCCGACGGATTTGATCGCCGCTTTTCGTGCGACTTTGGAAGAGGTGAACCAAGCGCAGTTACTTCTCCATGTGGTAGACGGGAGCGCTCCCGACCGTGATGCTCAAATTGCCGCGGTGGATGCGGTTTTGACAGAAATCGGCGCAGATGAGATCCCTCGTCTGTTGGTGCTCAACAAGGTGGATTTGACAGGAGATGCACCAGGAAATGTATATGAAGGCTCTGGCAACCTGATGGCGGTGCGTGTCAGCGCCCGCTCTGGTGCCGGTATACCCGAGTTGCTGCGGGCGATGACGCAGCGTGTAGGGCGATCCATGCTACGTGCAGAACTGACGTTGACGCCTGAAGAGGGTGCCTTGCGTGCCCGCTTACACCGCGTGGCCAGTATTGTTGAGGAAAGCTTTGATGATCAGGGCATGGCACATCTGATTTTTGATATTGATGACCTCACTTGGCGGCGCATGCGTGCGCAAATGCACAGTAGCGGTTGTCAGGCGATGGATGCGCCCCCTACAATACCGGCCGATGGCTGAGGAAGGAGAGTGGTATGCCGTGGAGTGATCCGGGCGGAAACGGAAACAAGAACGATAATAACCCATGGGGACGACGTCCCAATGCGCAAAAGCCGGTTTTTGACATCCAGAAAATCACCCAAGAGTTGAAAAAACTGGGTGGTATTTTTGGTTCTGGTGGTGGCCGTGGCGGCGGTTCGAAGATGGATCGCAAGTGGCTGCAATTGCTACCTTTTCTGGCAGTTGCGATACTGATTCTGTTCTGGGTTGCCTCGGGTATTTACGTCGTGGGACCCGATGAAGAGGGGGTGGTGCTACGTTTTGGCAAAGAGGTTGGCATCAGCCAGCCCGGTTTACACTATCGGCTCCCATTCCCTTTTGAGCGTGTGTATCTGCCTAAAGTAGCGCAAAGCCATCGTCTGATTCTGGGCTATGGTGGTGCCGCTGATTCACTGAACCCCGGCATGATGCTGACTGCGGATGGAAGCGTGGTCGATGTCCGTTTTGCCGTGCAGTATCGAATTACCAATGTCAGTCATTATCTGTTTGCCACCACGAATCCGGATCAATTGATTTCGTATGGTGCGGAGTCCGCCATGCGTGAGTTGGTGGGGCGTAGCAAGATTGACGATTTGCTGACATCCGCTAGAGGCGCGATTGAACAGCAGGCCCAGCAGATCACCCAAAATCTGCTGGATCGCTACCATGCGGGGGTTACCGTCAACTCTGTTCAACTACTGCAGGTGGCCCCCCCCAAGGCGGTCCAGCCAGCGTTTACGGAGGTGACGACCGCACGTGAGGATATGGAGCGGGTGCGTAACGAGGCGCAAGCTTATGCGAGTTCGGTGATTCCCGATGCTCAAGGAGATGCTAACGCCATGGTGACGAATGCCGAGGGCTATAAGCAGCGGGTAGTGGATCGTGCCAAGGGGGATAGCGCACGTTTCACGGACATCCTCCAGGCCTATCAGAAAAATCCAAAGGTGGTGAGTGAACGGATGTACTTACACACCATGCAGGATATTCTGAGTCATACCCAGAAAGTGATTATTGAGAGCAAGGGGCAGCCCGTGATTTATCTCCACATGCCCGTCAGGGCCCCCATGGCGGTCAAGAGTCCGACGAACTCTGCAGCAGTCACGGCGCCAGTTGTGTCCATCCCTTCGCCGGTAGCACTAACGAGCAGCCCGGCGCCTTTGCGAATTCCGATCTCGGGAGCCAGATCATGAAGAACTGGGCCTGGAGTTTGATTGTTGTGGTGCTCGCCTTGTTGTTACTGGCCTCCGCGAGCTTTTATTCGGTGCGCATGACCCAGACCGCGGTAGTATTGCAGTTTGGTAAAGTGGTACGGGTGACGGAAGCTTCTGGGCTCCATATGAAATGGCCGCTGGTGCAAAATGTGGAGTTCATCGATAATCGTTTAGCAAGCTACAGTACGCAGCCGGAATCATTTTTGACGGCCGAAAAAAAGCCGGTGCTCATCAGTTTTTTTGCCGAATGGCAAGTAGTCAATCCACTGGCTTTTTATACCCGCCTGCATAACGATGCGAGCGCACAAAGCCAGATTGGTGACATTGTGCGCTCTTCTTTGCGGGGCGAGATCGGTACAATGACCTTGGCGTCGGTGATACAGGGTAACCAGAAGAAGATAACGGAGCCGGTGCTGGTGGCGGCCAATCGGCGCCTTCGATCCCTTGGCGTGCATCTGGTCGATGTGCGCATTATGCAGGTGGGTTTGCCCCCGGCGGTGCTGCAGGCCGTCTACAAACGGATGGAGGCTGAACGTACGCAGGAGGCCAATGCTTATCGCTCGCGGGGAGCCGCGGATGCCGCCGAAATTCGCGCCAGCGCGGACAAGGAAAAAACCCAGATTATGGCGGATGCCTATCGGCAACAGGAAGAGTTAAAGGGGCAGGGGGATGCTGAGGCGGCTTCTATCTACGGTGCGGCATATGGCAAAGATCCGGCATTCTTCTCTTTTTATCGCAGCCTGGAAACATATCGTCACAGCCTGGGGGGCAAGGATATTCTTGTGCTTAGCCCGGATTCGCCATTTTTTAAATATTTTCGCCATTCGCTGGAGCCGGCAGGCAAATGACGCGTCCTGAATCTCCCCCAACCTGGTTGTTGCCGAGTGGTTTTGAAGACGTCCTCCCTGCACGTACGGAGGCGCTGGAGTACTGTCGCCGGGCTTTGCTTGATCTCTACGCACAGTGGGGCTATCACCAGGTTATCCCACCCCTGGTGGAGCATCTGGAGAGTTTGCTGACTGGAAGTGCCGCAGATCTCGACTTGCAGACCTGGAAACTGTTGGATCAGGACAGTGGTCGGCTGGTGGGCCTGCGTTCGGATATGACGCCGCAGATGGCCCGTATAGACGCCCAGACCTCCTCCGCGAAGGAGCTTCGACGTCTGGCTTATGCTGGCACAGTGCTGCGCGCCAGGCCCGATTTGCTCGGTGGGAGCCGTGCCCCGTTTCAGATAGGGGCCGAGCTTTTCGGGGTGGATGGTCCGGAGGGAGATCTGGAGGTCCTTTCTCTGATGGTGGAGAGCCTCATCCACTGTGCAGTACCGAATTTGTTGCTGGATATCGGGCATGTGGGTATTTCCCAGGCGCTGGCGGACGCGGCGGGTCTGGAAGGTGCGCTACGTGCGGACTTGCTGCAGCATGTCGAACGCAAGGCTTGGCCGGATGTGCGGGCATGGCTGCGGGAGCACCATTGCGGTACGGAGCTCAGCGCAGATTTTGATGTTCTGTCGCGCTTACACGGTGAATTCGACGTATTGGAGCAGGCCCGCCAGCGTCTCGGGCATCACCCGGCTGTTTGCGCGGCCTTGGATGCTCTGCATTTTGTCTGGGGAGCCTTGCGTGTGCGTTATCCTGACCTTGCGATTCAATGTGATCTCTCGGAGATCCATGGGCATCGGTATCATACCGGCTTGCTGTTTTCGCTGTTTGGTCCGCAGCGTGGTGAGGCGCTGGCCAGTGGTGGTCGCTATGATGACATTGGTGCCGCTTTTGGCCGACGACGGGCGGCGACGGGCTTCAGTTTAGACCTCAAACCGCTGCTGCGTGACTTCCCGGCAACGGAGAGAGCGCGGCAGATTTGGGCTCCGGCTGGTACCGATGAGCTTTTGTGGCAGTCGATACAGGAACATCGTCGGGCTGGTTATGCTGTTTTACAGGACTTGGTAAGTCAGGAAATACCTGACCAGCAGACATTGCGGGCACGGGGTTTTGATGCTGTTCTGATCAGAGAGCAGGCGGGCTGGAAGATACGGCAGCTTGATTTGTGAATTTTAATTTTCCAATGACCCATTTGCGGAGTCGTTCGTGGCTATGAATCAAAATGTGGTGATCATCGGTACCCAGTGGGGCGATGAGGGTAAGGGTAAAATTGTCGACTGGCTGACGGAACGCTGCCAGGCGGTGGTACGCTTTCAGGGCGGACATAATGCTGGTCATACCTTGGTGATCGGCGCGCGAAAAACGATCCTGCATCTGATTCCCTCGGGTATTCTTCGTGCTGACGTGTCCTGCTTTATTGGTAACGGTGTGGTGCTGGATCCGCTGGCTCTGTTTTCCGAGCTGGATGAGTTGCGGCCAGTGGTACCTGATGCCCAGGAGCGCTTGTTCATTTCCGACGCCTGCCCACTGATTCTGCCCTACCACAAGAGTCTCGACCGGGCGCGAGAACAGGCGATGGGTGCGGCAAAAATCGGCACCACCGGTCGGGGCATCGGGCCTGCTTATGAGGATAAGGTAGCGCGGCGCGCTTTGCGTGTTGCCGACTTGTTTCATCGTGAGCGTTTTGCCGCCAAGCTTGGCGAGGCGCTGGATTACCATAACTTTGTGCTCCAACATTATTTCAAGCGGGAACCGGAAAACTTCCATGCCATTCTGGAGCAGTATCTGGAGCTTGCGGAGCGCCTGGCACCCATGGTGGTAGATGTTTCTGTGCGGTTGGCGCGTTTGCAGGCGGAAGGGGCGAGGATTCTTTTCGAGGGCGCCCAAGGTACCCTGTTGGATGTGGATCATGGCACGTACCCCTTTGTGACGTCCTCCAATACGGTGGCGGGTGGCGCTTCCGCCGGGAGCGGGGTAGGACCAGCGGATCTGGGCTATGTATTGGGTATTACCAAGGCTTACACCACGCGTGTCGGGGCTGGACCATTCCCTACGGAGCTCTTTGATGAGACGGGGGTTTTCCTCGCTGAGCGTGGTGCGGAGGTGGGTGCGACCACCGGACGGGCGCGGCGTTGCGGTTGGTTCGATGCGGTGGCTTTGCGGGCCGCCTGCCGGGTGAATGGGGTGACGGGCCTGTGCATCACTAAGCTGGATGTACTGGATGGCCTCGCGGAGATTCGCGTTGCTGTCGGTTACCGGGTAAACGGGGTGGTTCAGGAGGAACTGCCCGGTGGGGCGGAGGCATTGGCGGCCTGTGAACCAATCTACGAAAGCTTCCCGGGCTGGTCAGAGTCTACGGCAGGCGTACGCCACTGGGCCGATCTTCCCCAGGCGGCTCGTTCCTATCTGGAGGCCATCGCCGAGCGCGCCGAGCGGCCCTTGGCGATTATCTCCACGGGACCGGATCGGGATGACACTATTTTACGTACCGAGATCCTCTGACCGGCGAATCGGGCCGACCAAGTCTCTGCGGATTTCATCGCTGGCTATAGCGATGAGAAGCGGTACAATGCCAAGCTTGGTTGACATCCTAAGGAGAAGGCTATGAGTGAAAAGGACAAGATGATTACCCGTCGCGATGCGCTGAGAAATATTGCGGTTGTCGTCGGATCGGTGGCTACCACGACGATGATGGGCGTCGGTGTGGCAGATGCCGGAAGCATGCCTAAGGCAGCGGTGCAATATCAGGATACACCTAAAGGCAAGGACCACTGTTCAGTCTGTGCGCAGTTTATTGCTCCACATAGTTGTAAGGTGGTGGCGGGTAACATCAGCCCCAATGGCTGGTGTGTAGCCTTTGTTCCTAAGTCAGCATGAGATAGCGCCCCATCTCCTCCACTAGAAAAGGGTTTTTGTGGCCCGATATGGCAGTGGGCGTTGATATCTCGCCAAGCCGGCACAAAGCTTCATCCCGCAAGATATGCGGGATGCGGTTGGTTTCCGACCGCCGCGCTGCGTCTGGAAGGAACATCGGATTGAAGGTAACGATTGAGCAGATCGACAAAGGTTTTGCTGGGGAGGGCCTAGCCCACAGGCGGGGCAGTGCTGTGGTGAAACCTGGATTGCAAAGAAATAAACCGAGGTTTCATGATCGTCATGAAACCTCGAATAAGGCTTTGTTTTGGTATGATTCAGTAGCCCTTTTGGGCTACTGGGATACTCTAGAAGATGTGGTACCGGGGACTGGATTCGAACCAGCACAAGCTTTCGCTCACTAGGACCTGAACCTAGCGCGTCTACCAATTCCGCCACCTCGGCGTGAGCGGAATAATCATTTATTGAGGAGCATTTGTCAATGCCGGAAACACAAGAACCTGCATCGCTTACTGAGCGTGATCCTATGTTCGAGCGGGAAAAAGAAAAATATGAACGACCGATCGTCAGTCGGGAGTACATTCTCAGCTATCTGGAGGGTACCGGTCGGCCACTCACCTTGGAAGACATTATCGCTGAACTGGAAGTCGCCGAAGATGATCAGGAAGCCTTAAGGCGTCGTCTGCGGGCTATGGAACGAGATGGCCAGCTGGTGCGCAACCGGCGTGGTGCCTACGGCATCGTAGCGGCCATGGAACTGGTGCGCGGCACAGTGAGCGCACATCCCGATGGTTTTGGCTTCCTGATTCCCGAGGCGGGCGGCAAGGATCTTTTCCTCTCCCCGCGGGAAATGCGCAAGGTGTTCCACGGTGATACCATCCTGGGAAGGGCGGTAGGAGAGGACCGGCGCGGACGTATCGAAGGTGCGGTCGTGCGCATTTTGGAGCGGGCGCTCAAACACATCGTAGGCCGTTACTACGCCGATAACGGCGTGCATTACGTGGTGCCGGAGGACCGTCGTATTCCCCAGGAGTTCGCAGTGGTGGAAGGGGAAGGGGAGGGACTGACACCAGTCCATGGCCAGATTGTGATTCTGGAGATTACCCAATATCCCGATGGCCGTAATATGCCCCAAGGGCGCGTCGTGGAAATTCTCGGTGAGCACATGGCTCCGGGCATGGAAGTCGAGATCGCCGTCCGTAACTATGGCTTGCCCCATCAGTGGCCAGATGAAGTGCTTGCTGAAATCAAGCAGTTCTCGGAGACGGTACCGGAGACGATGAAGGCGGGTCGCCGCGATCTGCGTGATCTGCCGCTGGTCACCATTGATGGCGCTGACGCCAAGGATTTTGACGACGCGGTCTACGCCGAGGTAATCGAGAATGGTTTTCGCCTGACTGTCGCCATCGCTGACGTTGCCACTTATGTGTGCCCGGACTCCGCACTGGATAGAGAGGCGGTGACCCGTGGTAATTCTGTCTATTTCCCGCGGCGGGTGATTCCAATGCTGCCCGAGATACTGTCCAACGGACTCTGCTCCCTCAATCCTCATGTGGACCGCCTCTGCATGTTCTGCGAGATGGAGATGGACGCGGCTGGCGAAGTACAGCGTTTCCGCTTCGACCGGGGCATCATGCGCTCACAGCGCCGTTTTACCTATGATGAAGTGGCTGCCATATTGGCGGGGGACGCGGAATTAAGGGCGCAGGACGCGGCCATGGTCCCGCACCTGGAGGCCCTGCACAGCCTCTATGAAAGCTTTGCCAAGGCCCGTGAGCGGCGGGGCACTATTGAATTCGACTCGCAGGAAAGCCGCATTATCTACAATGATCAGTTGCGCATTGAAAAAATCGTGGCGGTTACCCGCAATGTCGCGCATCGGATCATCGAAGAATGCATGCTCGCGGCCAATGTGTGTGCAGCGCAATTCTTCAGAATTCACGAACTGCCCATGCTTTATCGGGTCCATCCAGAACCTGCGGGTGATAAGCTTGAAGATTTGCGCCGTTTTCTGGGTGAGCTTGGTGTGCCGGTGCATTTGCCTGCCCATCCGCGCAGTGCCGATCTGGCGAAAATCATCGAAGATACGCGTGAGCGCAGTGATTCCAGTCTGATTCAGACCGTTATTCTGCGCAGTCTTTCACAGGCGTACTATACCGTGGATACCGGCATGCATTTCGGTCTGGCCTTCCCGGCCTATACCCACTTTACCTCGCCCATCCGCCGTTATCCGGATCTCGTGGTGCATCGCGGTATTCAGGCCTTGCTGGATGCGGCTGGTGCGGAGCCCAAGTGGTTCCCCAAAAAGGCACTGCAGGAACTGGGCCAGCACTGTTCCATGACCGAGCGTCGCGCCGATGAAGCCAGTCGTGAAGCGGTAAATTGGCTCAAGTGTGAATTTATGATGGATAAGGTAGGGGAGACCTATACGGGCATCATTACCGGTGTTACTGGCTTTGGCCTCTTTGTGGCACTGCGGGAAATTTATGTGGAGGGCCTGATCCATATCAGCACCCTCGGTGAAGACTATTTTCACTTTGATGCACAGCATTACCGGATTATTGGCGATCGCAGCAAGGAAACATTCCAGCTCGGCGATGAAATCGAAATTAAGGTGGTGAGCGTCAATTTGGACGAGCGGAAGATGGATTTCGAGCGGGTGATGCCAGAGGGGCAGGGCGGTGGCGCGGCAAAAAACCGACGAAGCCGACGCGGCAAGAAAGACTGATAAGCAGCCATTGATGGCGTCGTCGCGTAGTCGGGCGGCGCCAGGGCCCCGTGATTATGCCTTGATCATATTGTTTTCCAGGTACAGCGGATCATAGTCGAAGATAATGGTCTGGTCGGGTAAGATCAAATTGGTATCTTTATTGGCGTAATCCAGGCGACTTAACAGCCCTTTGATCAATTGAAGGCGGGCCACTTTTTTATCATTTGCATCGACAATGGTCCAAGGCGTAAAACTGGTGTGGGTGCGTGCAAACATGACATTTCGTGCAATACTGTAATCCTTCCAATGGGTTATGGCCTGTTCATCAATAGGGCTGGTTTTCCATTGTTTAAGGGGATCATCTTTGCGCGCCGCCAGGCGATTTTTTTGCTCGCTCTTGGAAATATCGAGATACACCTTAATGAAATGGATACCCGAGCGCACCAGCATGCTCTCAAAATCTGTTACCTCGGTAAAGAATTCTTCATATTGCGCATCGGTGCAAAACCCCATCACTTTTTCCACGCCGGCACGGTTGTACCAGCTCCGGTTAAAGAAAACGATTTCTGCGGCGGCGGGCAGATAATGGACATAGCGCTGGAAGTACCACTGGCTTTCTTCGCGGTCCGAGGGCTTGCCTAAAGCCACGACTCGTGTTTCGCGGGGACTGAGGTGCTGGATGATACGTTTGATGCTGCCGTCCTTACCTGCGGCATCACGTCCTTCCAGAAGGACCAGGATTTTATCGTTCTTGCGGATAATGTGGCGTTGTAACTTGACCAGTTCAATCTGGAGCTGGCGTAACTCGGCTTTGTAATGTTGTTTTTCTAACCCCTTCTGTTCTTTATGTTTGCTCATGATGTATCCCTTTTATGATGACTGATACGGCGCTTAAAACAGACTGCGTGCCGCCTTGCCGATGCCTTCGGCGCTCATGGGGTGCTGATCCGCAAAACGGGCCAGATCGTAGGCGGTAAGGCCATGGGCAGCGGCGGTGCCGATCTGGCCGATAAGCTGGCCAGCGTCGATGCCGACCACCCAACCACCCAATAAACGCAGACTATCTGCGGCGAAGAACAGTTGAATTCCACCTTCCATGCGTTCCAGGATCTGCGCCCGGGAGTCTTCGGCGAAGTCGTAACGACCGGTCCGGAGCCTTATGCCTTGCGCTTCTGCCAGGGCCGGGGTAAGGCCTACGTAGGCGGCGGCAGGCAGGGTAAAGACGGTGGTGGGGACGTGATTGAAATCAGCATAATCCAGGGGAATATTGCCGCCGAGAATATTGTGCGCCGCCACCATCGACTGACGCACGGCGGCGTGGAATAACGGCACGCGGCCATTCACATCACCACAGGCATAAATATGCGGATGCACCGTTTGTAAACTCGGCCCCACATCTATACCTTTTCCCGTCACTGCAATGCCAATCTCTGTGGTACCTACGGGAATAACGGGGCGTCTGCCCACGGCCATCAGAACAACGTCGCCATCCAGCGTGTCGGTCTCTTCCGCGCGGGTGTAATGTACGCGCCGTCCTCCCTCAGGGGTTAGGGTCACTGCCGTCACGTCTACACCGGTGCGGATGCGAATGGCCGGATCCAGCAACGGCGTTAGCAGTGTCACCATGCCCGGATCCATGCCGCTGAGGAGTTGCTCACCTTTCTGGAGTAGGGTGACCCTGGTACCCAAGGCAGCGAAGAAGGTGGCGGTTTCCAGGCCGATGTAACCGCCACCGATGACAATCAGCCGCTCCGGGAGGGTTTTGAGGACGGAGTCGGGTTTATACAGATCATGGCTGGTAAGGCAGAGTTCAGCCCCGGGAATCGGGGGGATGAATACGTCAGAGCCGCTGGCGATGATAATCTGCGCACAATGGAACCGTTGCTCGCCGTCTGTCGTATTGACAGCCACTTCGTGGAGACCGAGAAGTCGCGCCGTTCCCTGAATGAGCTTAATATTTCGTGCGGCGGCCAGTTCGGCGGCGTGTTGTTCATAGCGGCGTGCCTGGACGGCATCTTTGTGCATCGTGATTTTCGTGAAATCGATACTAATGGCGCCTGCTAGACCATGCCCGGCAAGGCGCTGCTGGGACTGGTAGATTTCGGCAGTTTCCCGAATGGCTTTAGAGGGTACACAGCCCTCATAAAGGCAGTTTCCGCTCATCGCCCCTTTAGGGTCCACCATGATTACCGAACGTCCCGCTTGAGCCAGTCGAAACGCGGCGGGATAAGCGCCCCCTCCAGCGCCGATGGTCAACAAGTCAACATGTTGGATGGCCATTGCACACCTCCGTATGGGCAAGTCTAGCTTATTATGACAGCAGAGATTCCCGGCTTGCGGTGACTTGCCGGGTAAACTTGCCTGATTAAGATTCGGGAATGATCACAGATCCTGAACTTCGAGCCCCATCAGGTTCAGGCGAGCCTTCAGGTCGCGGATGGCGACCTGAACGTGCGCCTCTTGCCCCGCCACACCCAATTCGATTTGTGGACCAGTCGCCGTGAAGCTGGGCAGACTGGAGAAGCGTATGTCCGGATGGGCGGCACAAAAGCTTTCCATGAGCGGAACCAGGTTGCCTTCCCGCGCGCTGGGTAAAAGAACCCGTGCCTCTATGTCAGCCACCAAGGGAGGAAAATACTGCGCCAGCACCCAGTCACTCATGGGCTCCGCCATTTGCGGGAATCCCGGGAAGAAGTATCCGCTACCTATGGAAAATCCCGGCACATTGTTGACCGGGTTAGGGATCAATCTTGCCCCGGCGGGCAGGTCGGCCATCCGTACCCGCACCGGTTCCGCCTCGTCGCCGAATTGTTGGCGAATCAACGCCTCCGCCTCGGCATGCCGGGACAAGGTAACGCCAGCCGCCGCTGCGGCGCAAGCGCGGGTCAGGTCGTCGGGCGTTGCGCCTAAACCGCCAAAGGCGAAGAATGGCACAGATTGCGCCATGGTCCAGCGCAACTGGGTCAGCAGAATATCCCGGATGTCGGGCACGATCAGGCACCAGGCGACGCCATAACCGCGTCGCGCCAGTTGCTGGCGGCTGCGGAGAAAATGGCGGTCTTCCCGTTTACCGGAGAGTATCTCGGTGCCGATGATCACCAAGCCAACATCTTTGCTCATGGAGAACTCTCCAGAGAAGGGGCAATGGCCTCGCGCGTGGCCGTCTGTGGCGGCTCTCGCCACTGGGTGCGCCCTGCGGCGTAAGTCACCCGGCCACTCACCAGCCACGCCAGCGCCTGCGGATAAATACGGTGTTCTGCGTCGAGCACGCGCGTGGCGAGAGACTGTTCATCATCTGCGGGCAGGACCGCCACGGCTGCCTGGATGATAACAGGGCCGGCATCCAACTCCGCCGTTACAAAATGGACACTGGCACCATGCCAACACACACCCTGCCGCAGCGCCTGGGCATGGGTATGCAGGCCGGGAAAGGCGGGAAGTAGAGAGGGGTGGACATTCAGCAGCTTACCCTCATAGTGCTGAACAAAAGCGGGGGTGAGTTGACGCATGAACCCCGCCAGCGCCACGATATCCGGGGCATATTCGTCAATCTGCTTTTGCAGGGCGGCATCGAATTCTGTTCTGGTCCCATAATCCCGATGATCGACAGTAAGGGCAGGAATGCCTGCCGCCATCGCCAGTTCCAATGCTCTGGCGCTTGGGCGGTTACTGATGACCGCAACGACTTGCGTGTCCGGTATCTGCCCGCTACGGCAAGCCGCAAGGATGCTTTGCAGATTGCTTCCCCGGCCGGAAACCAGAATCACCAGCCTTTTAGTCAAGAAAGCGTACCCCCTCACCGTCCTGACGTGGCACCAACTGCCCGATAATGAAGGCTTGCTCTCCGTGCTCCGTGATAGACTGCACGGCGGCCTGCCGGGATTCCCAGGGAACGATGGCGACCATGCCGATACCCATGTTGAAAACCCGCCGCATTTCCTCCATGGAGACCTGTCCTTGCTCCTGTAACCATTGAAAAATAGACGGTATTTTCCAGGTGTTGGGATCAATGCGAGCGGCAAGTGTCGCGGGCAGTGAGCGGGGCAGATTTTCCACCAGCCCGCCGCCGGTAATATGAGAGAGGGCGTGTACCGTAACCGCCTTGCGCAGACCCTGAATAGCGTTCACATAAATCCGGGTCGGTTGCAGCAGCAGATCCACCAGCGGCTCGCCGTTGATCTGGACATGGGCGTGGGCACCGCCGCGTACGAGAATTTCCCGAATCAGAGAGTAACCGTTACTGTGCGGCCCGGACGAGGCAATGCCAATCACCGCATCGCCCTCCCGGCAGGCCGCACCCGTCAGGATGGCGGATTTCTCGACAACGCCCACCGCGAAGCCCGCAAGATCATAATGCCCAGCCGGATACATACCGGGCATTTCTGCAGTTTCTCCGCCCAGCAAAGCGCAGCCAGCCTGCCGACAGCCCTCGGCCACCCCGGCAATAACCGTCTCAGCCACGCCGTTATCCAACTGCCCGCAGGCATAGTAGTCGAGGAACCAGAGGGGCTCTGCGCCGGAGACGAGAATGTCGTTGACACACATGGCGACCAGATCAATGCCGATGCGGTCATGTTGATTGGCTTCCTGGGCGAGTAACAGCTTGGTGCCCACCCCATCGGTGCCTGATACCAGCACCGGTTCGCGATAACCGCCGGGTAGGGCGAACAGTCCACCGAAACCGCCAATGCCGCCGAGCACGCCGGGGCGGTGAGTACTTTGGGCAAGAGGTTTGATACGGTCCACCAGCGTATTGCCAGCGTCGATGTTCACCCCGGCGCTGCGATAGGTTAAAGGTTTTGGGGTGTCCACGGCGATTTCCTCAAAGGGGTTTTGGTCATGGTATGGGGGCGTATAGCGCCTGTCAAAGGGGCAATCGCGGAGTCGTGCAGCGAAGCGCGTCCAATAAAAAAGAGCGGCGAACCGCTCTTTTAATGAATTAAATTCCTATGATGATCAGAACCGCTTGAAAATCTGGCCACTTTTGGCCGCCTGGAAGCGCGCTTCCACCACGCCCCAGTTCATATTTTTGTAAATGGCGGCCAGGTAATCCGCGCGACCGAGGGCTTTCCAATCCACCATGTAGGCATGCTCGAAGACATCAACGATGACCAGCGGCACAAAACCGCCCACATTCCCGTCTTCATGAAGCTGGACAAAGTGGTTGTTGATCTGACCGGTGGTACCATCGTAGTAGGCGATAGCCCAGCCCACGCTCCGGCTCTTGGCGGCGGACATCAGATCTTCATGCCATGTTTCAGCACTGCCAAATTGCGCAGTGACCGCGGCTTTGAAGCCGGGTGCCTGATCGATGCTGCTACCGGGCTTCAACTGGGCAAAATAGTACTCATGTAACACCATGCCGTTATATTCGAAGCCAAAGCGTCGCCGCCGATCTGCATATGTAAGTGACCCGGTTTTGCCGGCTGCACGCATTTCCGCAAGCTCCTTTCGCAAGGCATTGCTTTGATTTACATAACCAGCATAAAGTCCCCAGTGATCATTGATTTGGGCATCCGAGATGCCATCCAATCCGCTGGGCTTTAATTCTTCGCGCACGCTATATTCGGACATTCAATATTCTCCTGATTTCAAGTTTAGAACTGAACCAATGCCCTTTGGATTGTAATCAGTGGCAGAGCCCTCTGCAAACGACCTCCCGGTCGTCTGAGCCTTTGCCGCCCGTAATTCTTCTTGACAGTCACCGTACCCTTGCCTAGCTTCACTGCCATGAACCTGCCGAATCTGTTGACTCTGTTGCGACTCTTTCTGGTGCCCGTGATTTTCTACGCGCTGGCGAAGGAGCTTTTCGTCGTGGCTCTGCTCATTTTTTTTGCGGCGGCGATCACCGACGCACTGGATGGTTGGATAGCCCGTCGTTATCGTCTTCAGACCCGTTTGGGGGCTGTCCTCGACCCGTTGGCGGATAAATTGCTGGTGGTGACGACGGTCATCACGCTGACCTGGTTGCAGCGTATTCCTTTGTGGGTGACGGTTGCCATTATCTCCCGGGACCTGCTGATCGTCGGTGGCAGCCTGCTCTACTTGCTGTTGATCGGAAAATTTAGTATCCGTCCGACGCCGCTATCGAAATGGAACACCGCGCTCCAATTTGTCGTTATTGTATTGGTGCTGTTATCGGCGGCATGCCATTGGCGTGTGCCGCTACTGCCTGTTTTCGCGCTGGTGTTCCTGATGGCCATTGTGTCCGGGGGGCAATATGTCTGGGTCTGGAGTCGCAAGGCGATTGCCCAGGAGGGGGGCTCCAGCGAATCATGAGCGAGACACGACAACGGATTCTTCCCTTGGGAGTGAAGTCACAAGCAAGCCTGGAAGACTTTTATCCCCATCCGAATGCCGAAGCGCTGCGCGCGGTGTTTAACTTGGTAACTGAACGTGAACGGCAGAGCTTTTGTCTTTACCTTTATGGACCGGCCGGAGTGGGTAAAAGTCATTTATTGCTGGGAGCCGCATCAGCCGTTGCTGGATGGGCGCCCTATATAGATTGCGGCGATATCACAAATCCGTTCAATACGATCATGGATCCAGCGATGTTCTCCAGTCTGGCAGGAGCGCCTCTGTTGTGTCTGGATAACGTCGAAAGCTGGGCAGGTCAGCGTGATAAGGAAACCTTTTTCTTTGATCTCTATAATGAGCGCATGGGTTGCGGGCGGCCGCTGCTCCTTGCCGGTCGCCAAGCAGCTCAGCTCACGGACTGGGTGCTCCCGGATTGGGCAAGCCGGGTGAGCGCGGGTTTGCAATACGCTCTGCGTTTCCCCGGAGATGCGGAGAAGCGTATTATTTTGCAGGAAATGGCGCAGCGCCGAGGTCTGCAGATTGGTGTCGACGCAGCGCTTTATCTGTTGCGACATTATCCGCGCGACCTCGGGGCACTGGATCACATGCTGAGCGTTCTGGATACCCGGAGTTGGGAGCAGCAACGGGAAGTGACCATCCCTTTCATACGCCTTTGTCTGGCCGCGGAGAACTTGCGATGACGGAAAAAGCACCGCCGCACCAATGCTTTCGCCAAAAGGACAGGGCACTGGCACCCGTTCCCAGGGAAAACGCCAATCATTGGCAGTGCTTGACCCACCGAATGTACCGTGCGTGGCATGGCTTTTGGCTTGACGAATGTATCGACCGTGCAGGATTGCTCGCTTATACCACCCTCTTTGGTTTGATACCGGCGGTGGTGCTGGTCTTCAGTCTATGGAATCTGGTGGGGTTCAGCATGCTCCACCGTGCCCAGGTTGATCACCTGATTTTACGCAGCTTTGTCCCGCAAACGGGGGATGCGATTCTGCGTCAGATAAACCGTCTCGCAGCGCGTGGTACCCAATTGGATTGGTTTGGCGTACTCGGATTGAGCGTCACCGCGATTTTTCTGCTTCGTGAGGTAGAGCGGCATTTTAACGACATCTGGGGTGTCACTCCGACCTGCCTGTGGTGTCGACTCCTACGCTACGTGATCGTGCTGGTGTGCGGCCCATTCAGCTTTGCACTCATTCTGCCGCTGCTTAGTCCCCTGCAACCTCTGCTGACCTCCTTGGCACGTATCCCGGTCGTTCCCCCCCTTCTGAATCATGTGCTTACTCTTCTGGTGGTCACCGTGATGATGGCGGTACTCTACAAAATACTGCCCTCGGCAATAACGCAGTGGCGGGATGTTTTTCTTGGCGGGGTATCCGCCGCCATCCTGTTTGAAGCCGCCAAGATCGCGTTGGCCGGTTATCTGCGATTTTCAAGCTTTGAAACCATATATGGCGCTTTGGGTGCCTTTCCTGTTTTTCTTCTCTGGCTGTATATGGCCTGGGCGATTGTTTTGTTCGGTGCGGAGATGGCGGCTGCTGCGATTATCCGTGATAATCATTAGGGATATCTCATTAAACGTCGCCGCCAACTCTTTACTTGCAGCGCCGTGATCGCTACTATGCCGCGCTTATGTTTTCCGCTAAAGCATCCAGCTTGTCGATTGCCAGGGTATCTGTCCATGGTGACAGGCTGGAGGGTATTATTGATCCTCGCAGTTGGTTGCGTTTGGGCGAGGCACTGGTCAGTGTGCAGACAGTGAGCGTAAGCCTTGATCTGATCCGCAGAGGGCAGGTCATTGCCGCTGATGGCCAGATAAGGGTGTTGGGTGAGGTTCGTTGCGAACGCTGTACGGGTGTTATGCCGTTACCGCTTTCCGTAAGCGTGCACAGCGGATTGGCGGAACAGGAGTCGGCGGTGCTTGCTATGGATTCTACCTTAGAGGTGGTTATTGCTGAAAACGGCGTGGTCGCTCAGCAAGTCTGGCTGGAAGATGAAGTACTACTGGCCTTGCCGATGATTCCACGTTGTGCGGAGTGGAAGTCAGGCATTTGCCCGGTTTCCGGGCTTGAGCCGTTAACCGTTGTTAAATGAACAGCAGTATATTTTGATACAAATCGGGAGAAATTGAGTCATGGCCGTTCCACAAAGTAAAACTTCCCATTCTCGTCGTAACATGCGGCGAGCCCACGATTTTCTGGTGACCGTGAACCGTTCCGTATGTGCCAATTGTGGAGCGGCGAAGCTGCCTCATCATGTGTGCCCGGAATGTGGCTTCTACAAGGGTCGCGAGATGGTGAAGAAGGCGGTAGAGGCCTGATAACGCCAGTCTGTCAGAGCGTTCTTAAGGTTTCGTTATGCCGCACATCGCGGTAGATGCCATGGGTGGTGATTCAGGCCCGTCGGTGGTGGTTCTTGCCATCCGCGATCTGGTCAAAGGTCACCCCGATGTCGTTTTTCATGTTGTGGGGGACAGTGGCATCCTCCAGGCAGGGCTGGCACGGGCTCGCCTCCAAGGTTCATCACAAATTGTGGTACACCACGCCAGTCAGGTGGTAGCCATGGATGAGGCGCCGTCTCAGGCCCTCCGCGGTAAGCGGGACTCTTCCATGCATGTCGCCATCGGTTTGTTGCGAGATGGGCATGTTGATGCGGTGGTCAGTGCGGGTAACACAGGTGCGCTGATGGCTCTCGGTAAAGTGTTTCTGCGTACTATTCCCGGTATAGACCGTCCCGCAATCGCTGCCTTTCTGCCGACCACCACAGGACGACTTCTGGCGCTGGATTTGGGTGCCAACGTTGATTGTCATCCGGAACATCTCCTGCAGTTCGCGGTAATGGGCTCGATACTTGTCGAGCGCGTCATGGGGCTTGCCCAGCCGCGTGTCGGCCTGCTCAATATCGGCTCCGAAGACATCAAGGGCAATGAACAGGTCAAAGAGGCTGCATTGCTCCTACGCGCTGCCAAGCTGAATTTTATTGGTAACGTGGAAGGTTCCGATATTTATCGAGGTGTCGCTGATGTGGTGGTGTGTGACGGTTTCGTGGGTAATGTAGCGTTGAAGACGTCTGAAGGGCTGGCGTGGATGATCAGTCAGGAACTGCGTGCCAGCTATACTCACGGCTGGTATGGGCGTATGGCGTATTTGGTCAACCGTCCCATCTTGCAACGTCTGCGGCGGCGTCTCGATTCTCGCCAGTACAATGGCGCAACTCTGTTGGGACTGAACGGTATCGTCATCAAAAGTCACGGAAACGCCGACCGCTTTGCCTTTGCCTGTGCCGTGGAGGTGGCTATCGCCGAAGCCAAGCATCGCCTGACCTTGCGTATTGCCGAAGTGATTCAGAAAAGCCTTGATCCGGCGGTGCGAAACAGCGCGTGAGACCTATTTTTAGCCGTATTGTAGCCACTGGTGGCTATTTGCCGGAACGTGTTCTCAGCAACCGTGAACTGGAGCAAATGGTGGACACCAGCGATGCCTGGATCTTCGCGCGCACGGGGATCCGCTCCCGCCATATCGCCGCTCCCGACGAAAAAACCGTAGATATGGCGGCGGTGGCGGCGCGCCAGGCATTGGCGGATGCCGATCTTCGGGCAGAGGATTTGGATCTCATTATTGTTGCGACGACGACCGCGGACCAGATCTTCCCCAGCACCGCCTGTCTGTTGCAAGCCCGTTTGGGGAACCATGGCGCGCCGGCTTTTGATATTCAGGCGGTTTGCACCGGTTTTATCTACGCATTGGCGACCGCCGATCGCTTCATCCGCAGCGGCGGAGCGCGGCATGCGCTGGTCGTCGGGGTAGAGAGTATGTCCCGCATCGTCGATTGGACGGATCGTGGTACCTGTATCCTTTTTGGTGATGGTGCCGGTGCCGTAATCCTCAGTGCCAGTGATGAACCCGGCATCATCTCCACGCACATCCATGCGGATGGTGCCTATGCCGACTTGCTGCAGGTGCCTGGTGGCGAGACACGGATGACCATGCAGGGTAACGCGGTGTTCCGCATGGCTGTGCGTACCCTGGGCGAGATTGTGCAGGAAACGCTCGCGGCAAATGCCCTGACAGCAGCGGACATCGACTGGCTGGTGCCGCATCAGGCCAATATCCGCATTATTCAGGCGACCGCCGATAAGTTAGGCTTGCCTATGGAGCGGGTGGTGACGACGGTAGAACATCATGGTAATACTTCCGCAGCTTCGGTGCCTTTAGCGCTGGATGATGCGGCCCGACGCCGTTGTTTTCAGCCGGGACAATGTCTCCTGCTGGAGGCGTTCGGGGGTGGGTTCACTTGGGGATCAGCGCTCCTGCGCTGGGGCTGAAAGCCCTGCTACCAATTTGTACTGAGAGGAGGTTCGCTTGCACGGCTCTATCGCCTTTGTTTTTCCCGGTCAGGGTTCGCAATCTATGAATATGCTGACTGATCTTGCCGGCAGTCATCCGCTGATCAAGGAGATTTTCGCGGAAGCCTCCGCCCAGCTGGGCGAGGACCTGTGGTCCCTTACTCAGGATGGGCCTGTCGAAAAACTCAATCAGACGTGTTGGACGCAGCCGGTGATGCTGGCTGCCGGGTACGCCGTTTATCGGGTCTGGGAAGAGGAGGGCGGCGTCTTTCCCGACTTTATCGCCGGCCACTCTTTGGGTGAATACACCGCCCTGGTGGTCGCCGATGCGGTGGATTTCCCGGATGCGGTGCGTCTGGTCGCCGAACGCGGCCGTCTGATGCAGCATGCGGTGCCCGAAGGTGTGGGTGCCATGGCGGCCGTTATTGGTCTCGGCGATGATGAGGTGAAACAACTTTGCGCCCAGGAAGCACATGGTGAGGTGCTCGCGGCGGCTAATTTTAATGCGCCCGGACAAGTGGTGGTCGCCGGTAATCAGGCAGCCGTTACGCGTCTGGTAGAGTCGGCGCGTGCCGCGGGTGCGAAGCGCGTTGTAGTGCTTCCGGTCAGTGTGCCCAGCCATTGCAGCCTGATGATGTCGGCTGCCGAACGTTTTCAGGCTACCCTGGAATCTGTGCAATTCCGCAGCCCCAAGGCGATGGTGGTGCATAATGCCGATGTGCAAAACCACAATACGCCTGATTCCATTCGTGCCGCCCTCGCTCAGCAGTTGTATTCACCGGTACGTTGGACCGATACGATTCGTCATCTCGCCCGACAGGGGGCTATGACCTTCGTGGAAATGGGGCCTGGTCGCGTGCTGTCTGGATTGGGGAAGCGTATTGAGCCTAGCCTGACCATGCTCCATATCGAAGATGGCAAAAGCCTTAAGGCCGTCCTGGAGGTGATCTGATGGCGGGATCTTTAGAGGGTCAGTTGGCCCTGATCACCGGCGGTAGTCGCGGTATCGGACAGGAGATCGCCCGCGTACTGGGCAGACAGGGCGCGCTGGTCGTCGCCACGGCAACCACGCCTGCTGGTGCGGAACGAATTGACGCGGACCTGGCAGCGCACGGTATTCGCGGCACCGGGGTGGCGCTGGATGTGACTGATGATGCGGCCATGTCCGCTGTGCTCGCGCAAATACAGGCATCTCATGGTGCGCCGACTATTCTGGTGAATAATGCGGGAATCACCCGCGATCAATTGCTGTTGCGGATGAAGGATGACGATTGGGATGATGTCATGGCGACCAACTTGCGCGCGGTATACCGCTTGAGCAAGCTATGCGTGCGCGATATGCTCAAAGCCCGTTTTGGCCGTATTATTAACATTACGTCGGTGGTCGGTGTGATGGGCAATGCCGGACAGACCAATTATGCGGCGGCGAAGGCGGGGGTGGCCGGTTTTACCCGGGCTATGGCGAGGGAGGTGGCGGCGCGGCAGGTGACGGTCAATTGTGTGGCCCCTGGCTTCATCAGCACGGACATGACCGAAGGGCTGAATGATACGCACCGTGATGCCCTTATGCAGCAGATTCCCGCGGGAAGACTCGGAGTGGTGGCCGATGTGGCGGCTGCGGTTGCTTATTTGGCGGGTCCGGATGCGGGTTACGTAACCGGACAGATTCTGCATGTCAATGGGGGCATGTGGATGGGGTAACGCATTCGTGGCTTTACAGGACTGTACGCCCTGTGGTCCAATCTCGCCGACAATAATTTTTTACCAACAGAGGAGCTTCTCCTAATGGATAGTGTGGCAGAACGTGTAAAGAAGGTTGTAGTAGAGCAGTTGGGTGTCAACGAAGATGAAGTAACCAATGAAGCCTCTTTTGTCGATGATCTGGGTGCTGACTCGCTGGATACCGTGGAGCTGGTGATGGCGCTGGAAGAAGAGTTTGACTGCGAAATCCCCGATGAAGAAGCGGAGAAGATTGCGACCGTGCAACAGGCCATCGACTATGTGTCTGCGCATATGCCAACCAAGGATGCCTGAGTATTTATTCCCCGACCGGGTGATGAGGAGAACAGGCGTTTGAAGAGACGTGCAGTGATTACCGGGCTGGGAATTGTATCACCCGTCGGGGTGGGCCTTCCGGCGGCGTGGGATTCCATAATCCAGGGGCGTAGTGGTATTGGCCGGGTAACCCGCATTGACCCTGCCCCATATAGCTCCCAGATTGCGGGAGAGGTACGTGGCTTTGATATCGGTCAGTACATTCCGGTCAAGGAAGCCCGCAAGATGGATTTATTCATCCATTATGGCCTTGCTGCGGCGATGGAAGCGATTGCGGATTCCGGATTGCAGATCGGTGCAGACATTGCGGACCGGGTGGGAGTATCCATTGGCAGCGGCATTGGTGGTTTGCCGGGTATTGAATCCGAGCATACGATTGTCACCGAGAGCGGCCCGCGCCGGATCTCGCCCTTTTTTATTCCGCGTTGTATCGTCAACATGGTGTCTGGCCATGTCTCCATCATGTATGGCGCCAAAGGACCGAGCATTGCCATGGCGACGGCCTGTTCTACAGGTACGCACTCCATCGGAGATGCGGCGCGACTCATCGAATACGGTGACGCCGATGTCATGATCGCCGGTGGTGCCGAGGCGGCTATCAGTCCTCTGGGGCTGGGTGGATTCTGCGCGGCGCGGGCGCTTTCAACGCGTAATGAGGATCCTGAGAAGGCCAGTCGTCCCTGGGATAAAGATCGGGATGGTTTCGTGCTGGGCGAAGGTGCGGGCGTTCTCGTGCTGGAGGAGTATGAATTCGCGCGGCGTCGTGGCGCCCGTATCTATGCGGAATTGTCCGGTTATGGCATGAGCTCTGATGCTTACCATATGACACAGCCGGCGCCTGCAGGGGAGGGTGCCGCCCGCTGTATGCAGGCTGCGTTGCGTAACGCGGCGGTGACTCCGGAAATGGTGGGGTACATCAACGCGCATGGGACGTCGACCCCGCTTGGAGACCGTTCAGAAACCGACGCCGTGCATGTGGTCTTCGGCGACCATGCACGGCGATTGGCCATGAGCTCCACCAAGTCCATGACGGGCCATCTTCTGGGTGCCGCGGGGGGGATCGAAGCCATTTTTACGGTGCTGGCCCTCTATCATGGCATTCTGCCACCCACCATCAATCTGGATCAGGCTGATGAGGGTTGCGACCTGGATTATGTACCCCTTAAGGCGCGACACGCGGCTGTGGAAGTGGCGTTAAGTAATTCCTTCGGATTTGGCGGTACCAACAGTTCCCTGGTTTTCCGCCGCGTTAGCAACTGATTGCTCCGTGGGAGTGATTGCTGCCACGGTGGATGGAAATCACTTCGTGGCAGGGGAGTGCGGTATTGCCTTGGACCGTGCTTTACATTATGGGGATGGGCTTTTTGAAACCATCGCGGTCATAAAGGGCGTCCCCCTGTTTTGGGATGCCCATCTGGCGCGCCTCGGGCGTGGCGCGGCCATTCTGAATATCCCCATGCCTTCCCCAAGCCTCTGGTATGCTGATTTACAGCAGATACTGCATGATGTTCGGGTACATTCCCGCCTCTTCGTCAAGCTGCTTCTCAGCCGTGGCGCGGGTTGGGGGTACGGCAGTTCCGATGCAGGTCCCATGCGACGCTATCTGTATTTATCCCAATGGCCGGAACGTGATCCCCACTATTGGGAACCCGGTATTTCCGCCGCGATCTGTCCGGTCGCCTTGTTAACCGGTGCGCCTTATCTCGGCGTTAAATCGCTCAATCGCCTGAATCAGGTTATGGCCCGGGATGCCCTGGCTTCGGAATATGCGGAAGGGATCATGTTGGACCAGTCAGGGGTGCTGCGCGAGGGAATCATGTCCAATCTGTTTTGGGTCAGGGCCGGTATTGTCTACACCCCAGAGCTGGAAGATGGGGGAATCGCCGGCATTCAGCGGGGCGCTATCCTGGAATGGCTGCGCGCGCGTGCTGTGCCGATCATGCCGGGGCGCTATCGGGCCGCGGCACTTCAGCAGGCGGATGAAATATTCTTCAGCAATAGTCTGATCGGCATCTGGCCAGTACGCCGCTTTGCGGAGCGCACGTTGCCAGGACATGACGGACCAATAGCATCCGCTTTGCTCGCTTGGTGCAGGAATATGGGGTTGGGGCCACAATCATGAGCCGCAAACGCCGTGCCGCCGGGTTGTTTCTTTTGATGATGTCATTCCTTTTTGGATTTTACGGCATCGGCATGTATTGGCCGGAAGCTTTGCCGGCGAAGGGCGTGACGGTCCCCATTCCTTTGGGCACCACCAACGCGCAGACTATTGCCAGTCTGGCGCGGTCCGGGGTATTGCCGCATCCGCGACTGTTTCATCTGGCTTGGGCCTTGGCCGGGTATCCGCCCATGCAGGCCGGACTGTATGAGTTCCGGGGACGTATTAACCAGGCGCAGGTACTCCACCGATTGATTGCCGGGCAATCCACGCCACTTAGCCTGCTGATTGTGCCTGGCTGGCGTTTGCAGGATATCTATCAGGAAATACACGATAAGGCTCCTTACCTGGACCAGCAGAACCTGCCACAGGGTGCGGCCGCGGCACGATACCTCGCACGGCAGGGTGTCGGCGCGCAAGGTAGTGCGGAGGGCTGGCTTTTCCCCGATAGTTACCGTTACGTTCCGGGTACCACCGCGCTGAGTGTGCTGCGGCGTGCCTATGTGCGCATGCAACGGGAATTACACTCCTTATGGGCCGGACGTGCTCCTGGATTGCCGCTGGGTGATCCCTATCAGGCTCTGATTCTGGCTTCTATCGTACAAAAGGAGGGCGCGCCACCCGCAGAGCAGGCGCATATCGCCGCCGTCTTTCTCAATCGCTTGCGGCAGGGTATGCCTCTGCAGTCTGATCCCACCGTGATTTATGCTTTGGGCGAGCGCTATACTGGGTCTTTGACGACCTCAGAGATGCATGTGGAGAGCCCCTATAACACCTACTTGCATACCGGATTGCCGCCTACCCCCATCGCGATGCCGGGACTCGGTAGTCTGATGGCTGTGCTGCATCCTGCGGACAGTGCCGACCTTTATTTTATCGCTCAAGGCGATGAATACCATTATTCGGAGAGTTACACGCAACATCTTAAGCAGATACAGCATTATCTCCAGCATGCCGGAGGAGCGGGTTTGTGAACGCGAAGGCGGCATCACTGAAGGATGGATTTTTCCTCACCTTGGAGGGTATCGAGGGCGCAGGAAAGAGTTCGGCGGCGCCGGTGTTGGCGGAATATTGTCGTCAGCAGGGCTATGCGGTGGAAGTTACTCGGGAACCGGGCGGCGGGCCGCTCGGTGAGGCCTTGCGTACGATTTTTCTGGATGATCACCTGCACCTGGATGCGGATGAGGAGTTGCTCCTGCTGTATGCCGGGCGTCGGGATCATTGGCTGACGCGTATTGCTCCCGCGCTGGCTGCCGGGAAGGTGGTCATCAGTGATCGCTATGAAGATTCCACCTATGCCTATCAGAGTGGCGGACGGGGGGTCACCCGCGAACACATCGCGGAGTTGGCGCGCTGGGCGGGGATTACGCGCCTTCCTGATCTGACCTTCTGGTTTGATGTGCCGCCGGAATTGGGCGCGATGCGTATTCGCGCACGTCGACCGGATCGATTGGAGCAGGAAGATCAAGCCTTCTTTAGTCGGGCGCGAGCGGTTTTTGCGGAACGCTGTGCGGCCGAACCAGAAAGAATCTTGCGCGTGGACGCGACCCAGACTCTGCCGGTGGTGCATGATACTTTGCGGATACAGTTGGCGCTGCGCCTGGCGGCGCATTGTTCATGAGTGCGCAGCGTCCGACGCCCGCCGAATGGCAGCCGATACAAAGTCTGCTGCAAGCGGGGTTGCCTCAGGCGATGCTCGCTGTCGGCGAGTCGGGGTCGCTGGTCGGACAGTACTGCGATGAGTTGCAGCAGGTGGCCTTGTGTTTCGCGCCATCAGCGCAGGGATTGTCCTGTGGAACCTGTCGTTCCTGTCGTTTGTTGGTAGAAGGCAATCATCCGGATCTGCTCGTTATTACAGCAGAAACGGGGAAGCGTATTGCGATTGACGCGGTGCGCCATGCCAATGACTTTCTCGCCTACACCCCGCAGGTCAGCGCGCGGCGCTGGCTGCGCGTTGAGCCGGCCGAAGCGCTGACCGCGGCGGCCGCCAACGCCCTCCTCAAAACCCTGGAGGAGCCCGCCGCGCGTGCGCACATTCTTTTGCGCAGTGAGCGTCCGTCGCAACTTCTGGCCACCATCCGGTCACGCTTGCAGAGATTGTCTTTTCCAGCAGCACGGCCGGGGCAGTGCGTGCTTTGGCTGGAAGGACTCGGTATACCTCCGGCGGAGGCGCTTTGGTTGAGCCGACAGTTTGCGAATCGGCCGTTGCGTGCCTGGCAACTCTGGGAATCCGGCTGGGTGACACGCTGCCCAAGCTGGATCGACATGTTATTGAGCCTTCCCCAGCAGAGCCCCGTCGCCGCTTTGCGTCTGGCCGATAACTGGGCCAAAGACGTTGACTTGCTGCTGCTGCGCGAGTTGATGTTGAGCTTGTTGGCCGATTTGCTCCGGCTTCGTAATCATCGCCTGGACAGCATCGTGCATGTAGACTACCTGCAGTCGCTGGAGGTCATGGCGCAGTCGGCTCAGGCGATCTCCCTCTGGGAGACGCTGGAGGAATGGATCCGACTCCCAGAATCTCTCGCCCAGAATCGCAATGTGGGTATGATGTTGGAAACGTTACTGTTGAACTGGATAAGCATTTGGTCCAGGGAGAAGGTGCATGGAATTACAAGCTGAGACGGGAAGTGCGGCAAAAGCGCTGTCCGTAGTGTTGCGGGACGTTGCCGCGGTGCAGCGCTACTATATGCCAAACATTAAAGGGGGGGGGGTGCTGGTGGAGACACCGAATCTCCTGCCCATGGGCACGGAGGTGTTGCTCATGATCAGCCTTCCCGACAGCCAGCCGCGGGCGCCTGTCATGGGGAAGGTGGTGTGGGTGACGCCACCGGATAATCGTGATGGCCGACCACCAGCCATTGGCGTTCAGTTCGTAAATGATCGCTCCGGTGTCCTGATGCGCATTCAAAACGCGCTGTCGGACCTGCCCAGGAACGATGGCGAGGTGCTGAGTTTTTAAAATGCATCATTTTGTGCCGCTTCCATATAGGATCATTGCTCTCTCGTTGCCGTCTGGGTTACACTTCGTCCCCTCAGGAGAGGTGACCGAGCGGCCGAAGGTGCAGCACTGGAAATGCTGTGTACTCCAAAAGGGTACCGTGGGTTCGAATCCCACCCTCTCCGCCAATCACCGTCCATCAGCGGACAGTCTCAGGTTTTTCTATGGCGACAAAGATCGGTCCCCTCGCAGTGGTAGCTGGTGAACCCCGTCAGGCCCGGAAGGGAGCAGCGGCAGCCGGTGATCCAGGTGCCGGGGTGCGGCTGGTTGGCGTCGCCACCCTATATTTCGGGCGCGCATGAGCGCCTACCTCGCGCTTGCCCGCCGCTGGCGGCCACAACACTTTGACGATTTTGTAGGGCAAGGGGCGGTGGTCGCCGCCTTGCGCCATGCCCTCGATTCCGGTCGCATTCATCATGCTTTTCTGTTCACCGGGACGCGGGGCGTCGGTAAAACGACTCTGGCGCGGCTACTGGCCAAGTGCCTGAACTGTGAGCGTGGCGTTAGCAGCGATCCTTGCGGAGAGTGCAGTGCCTGTCGCGGCATCGCTGCGGGAAATTTTGTTGATCTGCTGGAAGTGGACGCGGCGAGCCGCACTCGGGTGGATGAAACCCGTGACCTGCTGGACAACGTGCAGTACGCGCCTACGGTGGGTCGATACAAAGTGTACCTTATCGACGAGGTACACATGTTATCCACTCACAGCTTCAACGCGCTGCTGAAAACCCTTGAAGAACCGCCGGAGCATGTCAAATTTCTGTTGGCGACCACGGATCCGCAGAAACTGCCGGTAACCGTACTCTCCCGCTGTCTGCAGTTTAATTTGCGGAGGCTGGATATTCCACAAATTCAGGGACGATTGCAGCAGATCATGGCGGCCGAGCAGCTACCTGCCGAGGATGCCGCACTGCGGATATTGTCACGCGCTGCCGATGGAAGCCTGCGCGACGCTCTGAGTTTGCTGGATCAGGCCATTGTTCATGGTGGGGGTGCGGTCCAGCGTGACGGCGTGCTCGCGATGCTTGGGCGCGGCAGTGACGATGCGGTGCTGGGTCTGGTCGAAGCGTTGGTGGACCGGGATGCTGCGCAGGTATTTGCCATACTGGATGATCATCTGGCGCGGGGTATAGATGGCGCCGGCCTGCTCGATTTGGTCATAGAGGGCGTGCACCGTCTCAGCTTGGCACAATTTCTTCCGACAGATCCGGAGGATGATGGTGCGGAGCTGATCGCGCGCCTGCGTGGACGCATCAGCCCGCTTACTTTGCAGTCCTGGTATTTTTTGCTCCTCTCGGCACGACGTGACTTTGCGCTTTATCCGGACAGCCGCATGGCGCTGGAAATGGCTGTTCTGCGGGTATTGAGCTTTTCCGGAGCGGTATCGCCAGACTTGCCGCCCGCCGCCGCGCTTCCGGATCCGGGCATTCCGCATTTTGTTGAGTCATCAACGCTGACAGCGGAGCTGAGTTCACCGGCATCGCACCGGTCTGCACCATCGCTTTCCTACCATTCAGGGGACGCGGTTCGGGAAACGACTCCGGATAGGGTGGCTGAGACGGCGCCCTCGACGGACTGGCGTTGTGTGGTGGAAGCGCTGGCGGTTTCTCCCATGCTTGCCGAGTACCTGCGCTATGGACAGGCCCTGCGCTGCGATCCGGAAGCGGTGGAATTGGCCGTGGAGCCCAATTATTTGCCATTTCTCGTCAAGGCCGAGGCCCGTGGGGCGTTACATCGGGCGCTTACTGCATATTTTGGCCGGGAACCGCGTCTGAGCATCGTACCCCTTACCAAGGCGACCGGGGTGGGAAGCCTGGTGCAGGAAGAGAAAGCGCGCGCGGCATCCCGGCAGGCCGAAGCCGAGGCGCGCGTCGCCGCGGACCCGCGCATAGGCGCGTTCCTGGAAGTCTTGGAGGCTCATGTGGAATCCATTGAAGTTATGGTATCGGCCGCCGCGAACGGCGGTGCCGTCGACTCACAGTTGAAGAGTAAACTAGAGAGGGGATGAAAGATGAAGGGTGGACTGGGAAATATCATGAAGCAGGCGCAGCAGCTCCAGGAGCGCATGCAAAAGACGCAGGAAGAACTTGCCCAGGTAGAGGTGCGAGGCTATGCGGGCGGTAATCTGGTAGAAGTCACCATGACCTGCCGGTATGACGTACGCCGGGTGCGTATTGACCCCTCTCTGCTTGCCGATGGCGATCGGGAAATGCTCGAGGATCTCGTGGCTGCCGCCATCAATGACGCCGTGCGCAATGCCGAGAAGGTCAGCGCGGAGCGGATGTCGGACGTGACGGGTGGCATGAATATTCCGGGCATGAACCTGCCTTTCTAGGCATTTATGGCAGATGTTCCGAGTATGGATGCCCTGGTGGCACTGCTCCGCCGCCTGCCGGGTATTGGCCCGCGTTCGGCGCAACGGATCGGCTATGAGTTGCTGGTGCGCAAGCGCGATCTCATGCCGCAACTGGCCGCCGCCTTGCAGCAGGCCCATGCCATGGTCCGTTTTTGTCAGCGCTGCAATAATCTGAGCGAAGCGCCGTTGTGCGCCGTCTGTCGCTCTGAAGATCGGGACCGTTCCATCCTCTGCGTCGTGGAATCTCCCGCGGATCTGCGCGCTATCGAAGATACGGGGGTGTTTGTCGGCGAGTTTTTTGTGTTGATGGGGCATTTGTCGCCCCTGGACGGCATCGGTCCCGAAGCCCTGCACATTGATCGCCTCAGCGCGCGTTTGGGTGAGGCAGACTTGCGGGAAGTGATTTTTGCGACCAATCCCACTCTGGAAGGGGAGGCCACGGCACAGTTCCTTGCCGGGCTGGTTCCCGAGGGTATGACAATCAGCCGTATCGCCCGCGGGGTGCCGGTGGGCGGCGAATTGGAATACGTCGATCGTAGCACCCTCGGGCGCGCATTGCATGGTCGCCGATTGCTCGATGAATGAGGCGTTGTCCATTGTTTCGTAAACATAAAAGCAATTAAATTTTGAGAGGAAGCAGCGATCATGACAGCCATAGGCGCCACGCCTCCGGGTGGGAATGTGTTTTTTTTGCTGATGGGTGCCATTCTGGTACTTGCCATGCACGGCGGATTCGCCTTTCTGGAACTGGGCACGGTAAGGCGCCGCAGTCAGGTCAACGCATTGGTCAAAATTCTCAGCGATTTTGGTATTTCTACCATGGTCTATTTTTTTGTGGGTTACCACATCGCCTACGGCATCAGCTTTTTCGGTGATGTGAAGACCCTGACCACGGGTAATCACGGCTTCGAGATGGTGCGCTTTTTCTTCCTGCTCACCTTCGCCGCCGCGGTACCGGCTATTATTTCCGGTGGTATCGCCGAACGGGCGCGTTTTTATCCGCAATTGCTGGCGACGGCCTTCCTGGTGGGGCTGGTTTATCCCTTTTATGAAGGCATCGTCTGGAATAATCATTATGGCATTCAGGCCTGGTTTGCCAGCGTTTTTGGTGCGCCTTTTCACGATTTCGCGGGCTCGGTGGTGGTCCATGCCATGGGTGGTTGGATGGCGCTGATGGCGGTCTGGCTGCTGGGTCCGCGCAAGGGGCGTTACGGGAAAAATGGTGTGGTGCATGCCATGCCACCATCCAATATTCCCTTTCTGGCGCTGGGTTCCTGGATTCTGATCATCGGCTGGTTTGGCTTTAATGTGATGAGTGCGCAGCAACTGATGGCGGTGCAGGGTCTGGTGGCGCTCAATTCGCTTATGGCGCTGGTGGGCGGTATGCTGGCGGCCCTGGCGGTAGGGAAGGGCGACCCGGGCTTCGTACACAATGGCGCTCTGGCGGGTCTGGTCGCGATCTGCGCCGGTTCCGATGTGGTGCAACCCATTGGTGCTTTGGCCATCGGCGCTATTGCCGGTATTATCTTTGTCTACCTCTTCACTTTTGTGCAGCACCGCCTGCGTCTGGATGACGTGCTTGGCGTATGGCCGATGCACGGCGTCTGCGGCGTGTGGGGCGGGCTGGCCGTCGGCATTTTTGGACATCAGTTCCTCGGCGGCGCCGGTGGGGTCAGTTTCTGGTCCCAGTTGCTGGGCACCTCGTTGGGCGTACTGGTCGCCCTGGCGGGCAGCGGCATCGTCTACGGCGGCATCAAGTACTTCATCGGGATTCGTCTGGACCCCGAGGCGGAGTATGCCGGTGCCGATTTGAGCCTGCACCATGTCAGCGCATATCCTGAAGAGGATATCGAGAGGGCGTGACCATGAATGAAGCCTTTGTTGCCCTGAACTGGCGGACAGTCCCGACCCTGCCGGCGCGTAGCCCGCAGGCGCACAAAGGGAGCTTCGGGCACGTTTTCGCGGTAGGCGGAGGGCCAGGCATGGGCGGGGCACTGGCGCTGGCCTGTGTGGCCGCCTACCGGGTGGGCGCCGGACTGGTGACGGCCGTCGGTCATCCCTCGGCCATCCCTTATCTGGCGGCATATCTGCCTGAAGCTACCTGGCGGGACTGGCCTGCGAGTTTCGCAGATTTGCCGGATCAAGCAGTCCTGGCCGTTGGCCCGGGCCTGGGTCAGGGCCTGGCCGCCCATGATCTTTTGCGGGAGATCGGTACACTGTCCTGCCCCCAAGTCTGGGACGCCGACGCCCTGAACATTCTCGCGCGTTTTGGTCCGGAACTGTTGGCCGCCGATGCGCTTCGTCTGTTTACCCCCCATCCTGGGGAGGCGGCGCGCCTGCTAGGGGTGCCGGTCGCCGCCGTTCAGGCCGATCGCGTCGCGGCCATTTGCCGATTGCAGGCCCGTTATGGCGGGTATTGGGTGCTCAAGGGTCACCATAGTTTGTTACTGGGTGGTGGTCGTTGGCTTTGCCCGCTGGGCAATCCCGGTATGGCGACGGGCGGCAGCGGGGATGTCCTTACCGGTATACTCGCGGGTCTGCTCGCCCAGGATTTGGAAGCGGACAAGGCCTTATCCCTTGGCGTGTGCCTGCACGCCCGCGCGGGTGACCTCGCTGCCGCGCAGATGGGCGAAGCCAGCCTGCTGGCCAGGGATATCCTGGCGGCAGTGCCTCGCGTACTACAGGAGTTAGCGCAAAACAATGACGGAAACTGAAGAATTGCGGGAATGGGATCGCCGTTATTTCTGGCATCCCTTCACTCAGATGCAGTGTTATGGAGACGATGATCCATGGATCATCGAACGGGCCGAAGGCAATTACGTGTACGATACGGAAGGCCATCGCTGTCTGGACGCCATTGCCAGCCTGTGGTGCAATATCCATGGTCATCGCCACCCCCGACTGGACGCCGCCCTGATCGCGCAGATCGGTAAAGTCGCGCACAGCACGGCGCTGGGCGCGAGCAATCCCCCGGCTATACACCTCGCCAAGGCACTGGTGGAAATTACCCCGGCCTCTTTGCAGCACTGTTTTTTTTCGGAGGATGGGTCAGAAGCGGTCGAAGTGGCCATCAAAATGGCGGCTCAATACTGGTGTAATCTGGGCCGCCCTGAAAAACATCTCTTCCTGACCCTGGACAATGCCTATCATGGTGACACCGTGGGCGCTGTTTCGGTGGGCGGTTTCCCCTTGTTTCATGCGGTGTACGGCCATCTCCTGTTCCCGACTTTACGCTTGCCGAGCCCCTATGTATTGCAATGGGAAGACTGCGAGGGAGATCCGCTGCAGGCGACCACCGCATGGCTGGCGACGCTGGAATCCACGCTCCAGGATCAGGGCGGCGAGATCGCGGCCCTGATCCTGGAGGGGGGGGGTGCAGGGTGCTGCCGGCATATTGCCTTTTCCTCCCGGCATTCTGGCGGGTGCGCAACGTCTGTGCCGGGCCTATGAGGTTTTGTTGATCATTGATGAGGTCGCAACCGGCTTTGGTCGCAGCGGCAAGCTTTTTTCCTGTGAGTGGGAGTCTGTCGAACCAGACTTGCTGGCCTTGGGCAAAGGGCTGAGCGGTGGTTACTTGCCGCTGGCCGCGACCCTCGCCGCAGAACATGTTTATGCCGCTTTCCTTGCGCCTTTCGGGGAAACCCGGCAGTTTTACTACGGGCATACCTACACCGCCAATCCCCTGGCCTGTGCGGTAGCGCTGGAGAACCTGGCTCTTTTTGCGGAAGGCGCTGTGCTGGCCGTTTTGCCTGGGAAAATCGCCCAGTTGCGCGCCGGGCTGCAACGCTTTCACGGCCGGTCGTGGGCAGGAGAGGTCCGCCAGTTCGGTATGATGGCCGCCATCGCCTTGCGCGATCCCAGGACGAATGCGCCTTATCCCTACGCCGATCGGGTCGAATACGCGGTGTGCCGACGGGCACGGGAAATGGGCGTTTATAGCCGTCCTCTCGGCGATCTCCTCACCATAGTTCCGCCGCTGTCGGTGACAGCAGCGGAAATAGACATTATCCTCAACACATTATATGACGCCATGGCGGAAGGACGATCCTGATGAAAACGGCCCAAGATATTATGACGCGCGAGGCCATCACCGTGCTGGCGGATGATTCGGTGCAGAAGGTGGGCGAGGTGTTCCTGAGTTCCGGGCATCACAGCCTCCCGGTGGTTGATGGCGATGGTCATCTGGTCGGGATGATCGGTGAACGGGATCTGATTGATGCCCACCGCAAGGTGCATCTGCCCACCATGCTCACGATTCTCGATGGACTGATTCCGCTCGGTGGCATGCATGAATACGAGGAGGAATTGCGCAAGGTAACGGCGGTGACCGCCGGTCAGTTGGCCACGGCCCGCGTCATCAGCGTAGCCCCCGAGGAGGATGTGGATGCGGTTGCCGAAAAATTGCTGCGGAAGGACGTGCATGCCGTACCGGTAGTCGACAGCAGCGGCCTCCTGTTGGGCATCATCAGTCGTTCGGACATTCTCCGGCATCTGCTGAAGCCCTGAATCGGGTATCTGATGTACTGGGATTTCGCAGATGCTGAAGCCTGCCGGGACTGGGGGCAGCGATTGGCCCTGCGCATCGATATCCCTGCGGTCATTTATCTTGCGGGCGATCTCGGGGTCGGTAAGACGACCTTGACCCAGGCCGTGTTGCGAGCGCTGGGTGTCACCCAGCCCGTTAAGAGCCCCACCTATACTTTAATGGAACAATATCAGACCCGCATCGGACCCGCGCTGCATCTGGATTTATATCGCTTGCTGGAACCTGAAGAGCTGGAATTCATTGGCATTCGGGATTATCTGGCCGAGTCCGCCCTGTGGCTGGTGGAATGGCCGGAGCGGGGTGCGGGTTTCCTTCCCGCTGCTGATCTGTCACTCGGCCTCAGCATTCTGGACAGTGGCAGTCACCGCCTTGACTGGCAGGCGCATCGACCTCGTGTTCAGGGCTGGGCCGAGTTTTTGCCACCCCCGTCCGGCGGGAGCAATAGCGATGTCGGCTGATCAAGCACCCCGCGTGCATCGCCTGGACGCTACTCTGGCCAATCAGATAGCCGCGGGTGAGGTGGTCGAACGCCCCGCCTCCATCCTCAAAGAGCTATTGGAAAACAGCCTGGATGCCGGAGCGACGCGAATCACGATTCATCTGGAGGGTGGTGGGGTCGACCTGCTCAGTGTTGAGGATGACGGCGTTGGAATATTCCCCGAAGACCTGGTCTTGGCCCTGGAACGCCACGCGACCAGTAAAGTGGCGACCTGGGAGGATCTTCAGGCGATCCATACCATGGGCTTCCGCGGCGAGGCCTTGCCCGCCATTGCTTCTGTTTCGCGCCTGGAAATAGTTTCGCGGGCGCATGGCCAGAAGCAGGCTACCCGTCTGCAAGTGATCGGTGGTGCCACCGCCGCGCCGGAGCCATCAGCCCGGGCACCGGGCACCACGGTCCGTGTGGCTGATTTATTCTTTAATGTGCCCGCGCGGCGCAAGTTTTTGCGCAGTGCGTCCGCTGAACTGTCGCGGAACCAAAAAGTACTGCGACAGATCGCTCTGGCCAATTTCCCGGTGGCCTTTCATCTTCTCCAGAACGATCGCGCGCTCGTGCAGCTTCCTGCGGCCCTGGATGCCGACAGCCGGGCACTACGCGTGGCCAATATCATGGGGGAGGGCTTCCTTGCCAACGCATTATATATCGAGCAGGAAGATCAAGGCCTATCCCTCAGCGGCTGGCTGGGTCTGCCCACTTACAACCGTGCCCGCGGGGACGAACAGTATTTTTACGTCAACGGTCGTCCGGTGCGTGACCCGGTGATTACCCACGCCCTGCGTGCGTCCTATAATGACGT
>JAPTWR010000001.1:0-14490 GCA_028065135.1 Acidithiobacillus sp. | reverse complement strand
GTCGCCGACCTCCTGGCCGAGGAGTCGGCCTGGACCGGGAAGGACAGCGATGCCGCTCTCGCCGATATGGCTTGCCGTGCCGCCATTAAAACCAGTCGTCGCCTCAGCCTGGAAGAAATGAACAGCCTCCTGCGCCAACTGGAAGCCACTCCGCGTTTCGGACAGTGCAATCACGGTCGACCCACGGTCGTGCAATTTTCGCTGGCCGATCTGGACCGTCTTTTTCTGCGCGGACGATGATTCCCGCCATTTTTCTGATGGGTCCGACCGCCAGTGGCAAGACCGATCTGGCCTTGCGTCTGGCCGATATGCTGCCGGTAGACATTATCAGTGTCGACTCGTTGCTGGTGTATCGCCACTTTGATATCGGCAGCGCTAAACCCAGCCCGACTCTGCGCCAGCGATATCCGCACGCACTGGTCGATATCCGGGAGCCCGACGCAGCTTATTCGGCGGGTCTGTTTCGCGAAGATGCCCTGCGCTGCATTGCGCTGGCGCGGGAACGCGATCGCATCCCGCTGTTGGTGGGTGGCACGGGTCTGTATTTCCGCGCGCTGGAGCGTGGTATTGATGCGTTACCCCCCGCCGATCCCGCCCTGCGCCAGAGTCTGGTGGCGGCAGCAGAGACGGCGGGGTGGCCGGCACTACACCAGCGCCTCGCGACCCTGGATCCGGAAACCGCTGCGGCTATCGCCCCCCATGATCGGCAACGCATTCAACGCGCGCTGGAAATGATTCTGAGTTCTGGCGCCTCGATCAGCGCTCATCGCCATTGGCAGGGAGCGTTCCCCGGTCCGCTCTATAAGATCATCCTGCGCCCGCCCCGGACCTGGTTACATCAGCGCATCGCGCAGCGCCTTGATGCCATGCTGGCGGAGGGTTTTTTGGAAGAACTGGAATCCCTGCGCCAACGTCACTACGCGCCGGAATTGCCCGCCATGCGCGCCGTGGGTTACCGCCAATACTTCGCCTGGCATGACGGTCTCTACGGTGCCGCAGAGGCCTATCAGGCGGCACTGGCGGCGACTCGCCAACTGGCCAAGCGCCAGGATACCTGGTTTAAGAGGGAGTCAGCGCATTGTTACCTTGACCCCACACGGGGGGATCCGGCGTCACTGTTGTTACAATCCTTCTCTGATTTTCAGCAGGAAAATGCCCGTTAGGGGTTGATCTCGCAATGCCGAATATTTTGCGTCGGGCGTGATAATTGATCGCTTCCCGGATATGCGCCCCGGATTGCCAGAGAAACTGCAGAATGCTAGCCTATGGCGACTTTAATTTTACCCCCATTGAGGAATTTATGGCTGTTGAGCGTACTCTTTCTATCATCAAACCCGACGCCGTTCAGAAAAATGCCATCGGCGCCATTCTTGGCCGTTTCGAACAGGCGGGCCTGCGTGTCGCTGCCACCAAGATGATGCACCTCAGCCGTGATGAGGCGGGAGGGTTTTATGCAGTACACAAAGCGCGTCCGTTTTACGGCGAGCTGTGCGATTTCATGAGCAGTGGCCCGGTAGTGGTTACGGTGCTGGAGGGCGAGGGCGCCATCGCCAAAAACCGTGATCTGATGGGCGCGACCAACCCCAAAGATGCCGCTGCGGGGACGATTCGTGCGGACTTTGCCGACAGCATCGATGCCAACGCCGTGCATGGCTCAGACAGCGCTGAGACCGCGGCATGGGAAATCGGCTACTTTTTTGGCCAACGGGAGATTTTTTCGCGCTGAATGATAGGCGATTCTTCTGTAGTTACCAAGGCCGTATGGCCACACCTGCTGGGACTGGATCGCCAGTCCCTCGCCGGATTGCTGCGCACCTGGGGAGAGTCCCCCTTTCGCGCCAACCAGATTTTGCAATGGCTGCATACCCGTCAGGTGACGGATTTCGCGGCCATGAGTAACATCAGCAAAGCCCTCCGCACCCGACTCGCCGCTGAGACCATTCTGGATGAACCGGAAATTATTGCTGATCAACTGGCGGCGGATGGCACCCGCAAATGGCTGTTGAAGCTTCCTGATGGCAATGCGATCGAAACGGTTTTTATTCCTGAAGAGGACCGTGGCACGCTGTGCATTTCTTCCCAGGTGGGCTGCTCGCTGGCATGCAGTTTCTGCGCCACCGGCGCGCAAGGGCTGAGCCGCAACCTGGAAACCCACGAAATAATCGCCCAGGTGCGCGTGGCGCGCCGCTTGCTGGGCCTGAATGCCATCACCAACGTGGTGTTCATGGGTATGGGTGAGCCGTTACTCAATTTGCGTCATGTATTACCTGCGCTGGATTTGCTGCGCGACGATTATGCCTACGGTTTGGGCGCGCGGCGCATTACCGTCAGCACGGCGGGGGTGGTGCCGGGCATGGATCGGCTGGGTACGGAAAGCCCGGTCAATCTCGCGATCAGTTTGCATGCCAGCCGCGATGATATCCGCGACATTCTCGTGCCAGTAAACCGCCACTATCCGCTGGCGGAACTGCTCGCCGCCTGCCGCCGCTACCCCCTGCCGCCCCGGCGCCGTATCACTTTCGAATATGTGATGCTGGATGGTCTCAATGATGCCGACAGCCATGCCCGGGAACTCCTCCGCTTACTGCGGGACATCCCCGCCATGGTAAATTTAATCCCCTTTAATCCCTTTCCCGGTTCAAATTATAAAAGGTCGCCACAGGCGCGCATCGATGCTTTCCGCGACATTATCCTGCGCGGTGACGTGATGGCGGTTACGCGCCGACCGCGTGGCGATGACATCGCCGCCGCCTGCGGCCAGTTGGCCGGGCAGGTGCGTGATGGCCGGCGCAGTATTCCCCTGGCGGTGCATTCATGAGAAGGTTCGCGGGACTGGGTATGGGCGTGCTTCTCCTGAATGGTTGCGGGCTCTTTGGCGGCAATGAGGCGACTACGCCTGAGCAGCAAATGGCCGCGTTTATCGCCCATGAACACAAGGCCAACGCCGCCTCTTCAGGCTTCAAGCCGACACCCGCCAATACCGATAAAGCCAAGGCAGGCATCTATACCTCTCTCGGTAGCGCTTATTTGCAGGATGGTCATCCCCGGCAGGCGATCCGTGAATTGCGGTTGGCGATCGCCGATAACCGCAACTACGCTGACGCCTATAATATCATGGGCTTGGCGTATGAGCAGTTGCGGCAGAAGGAACTGGCACGTAAAGCCTTTCGCCGGGCCCTCTCCATGGATCCAAAAAATCCAGAGTATCTCAATAACTACGGTGCTTTCCTCGTCAATTCCGGTAGCTACGCGGAAGCTCTCGTCGAGTTAAGGCGGGCCACGGCCGATCCTTTGTATAGTACGCCGCAGTTCGCCTGGACCAACCTTGCGCAAGCCTACGCGGGGCTGAAGGACTTGTCGGCCGCGCGCGACGCTCTGAACCGGGCACTCTATCTGGTCCCCAACTATCCGCCCGCCCTGCAGATGCTTGCCGAGCTGGACTTTAAGGCGGGTAAGGCAGACGCCGCCTTCGATCACTTGCGGGTGGTCTTGGCGCAGGAGCCCGATAATGCCGATGCGCTCTTGTTGGCGGGGCGGATCGCCGCCCAACAAGGGCGAACAACGCAGGCGCAGTCTTTTTGGCAGCGTTGCGTGACGGCATCACCCTATTCTGTGGCGGGCAAGCAGGCGCAGCAATTATTATTACAAAATGGTTGAGGTGGTGGAGCCATGGACCCGATAACCGGAGACGATATTTCCCAGGACTTACGGACAGCGCGGGAAGCCCATGGCTGGAGCCTGCGCCAGGTTGCCGAGCGATTGCGTATTACCGAAGTACAGGTAAAGAATTTGGAAGAAGGTAATTACGCCGCCTTGCCCGGTGCGGCTTTCGCACGCGGTTTTCTGAAGAATTATGCGCGTCTGCTGGAATTGAATCCGGAACCTCTTCTGAAGACGTATGATGCTTCCAACGAGGGGTCGGGGCTGCACCCATCGGAAAACGTGCTGCCCAACTGTGAAGGTCCGCTGCTGGATTATAGTCGGCGCATGCTGACGTTCTCCGCACTGGTCATGATAGCCGTTATTGTGGCGGCCTGGTGGTTCTGGAGTCAGCAGCAGGCGCAGAGTTTGCCTGTCACCATGACTGCTTCGCCGGCGGCGGTGAAGCATCCGGCGGTTTCTGCGCCGGCGGTCAGCGCCGCACCCAGCATATCACCGGTCGTTCTGGCGCCGCATGCGGCGACTCAGGCTTCGGCGGTGGCGCCTGGTCAATCTGCTGTTCCGGTTGGGGTAACCCAATTTGCGACCGCAGCGACTGGTCCTGGGCTGACGTTCCAGTTCAGCGCGGACTGTTGGGTGCAGGTCAAAGACGCCTCCGGAAAAACCCTGCTCGCTGTCCTGGGACGTCGCGGCAATGTCTTGCGCGTCGATTCCGGCTCGCCGCCCTATCATGTCCTGGTAGGCAAGGCCAGTGCTGTTGTCATCAGCTATAATGGTAAGCCAGCGCCACTGCCCGCCAACGCTCTGGGGGTGGCCAGATTGCAGATTGGTACCGCATCGACCATCAGTACCTCTGTCAGTGGCGCCCATGTTATGGCCGTCACCCACAGTCAGGTGCCATCCTCCGCACTGCCGATAGCGAGTGTGGTTTCATCACCGGCAGCGGTACCCAGCACCGCGGCCGTTTCCAGCGAGGCCTCCCATGCACCATGAATCTCCCATAAAACGGCGTAAGACCCGGCAAATTCACGTGGGTAACGTAGCCATTGGCGGCGACGCTCCCATTAGCGTACAAAGCATGACCAATACGGAGACCCGTGATGTCGCCGCCACGGTCGCGCAAATCCGGCGTCTGGAAGCGGTCGGCGCCGATATCGTCCGGGTGTCCGTACCCAGCATGGATGCCGCGGAAGCCTTTAAGGCGATCCGCGCCCAGGTGGAAACCCCTCTGGTCGCCGATATCCACTTCGATCACCGTATTGCTTTGCAGGTGATGGTAGATGGTGTCGATGGTCTGCGCATCAATCCCGGAAATATCGGTTCTCTGGATAAAACGCGGCTGGTGGTGGAAATGGCCAAGGACAAGGGCATTCCCATCCGTATCGGGGTCAATGCCGGGTCCTTGGAAAAGGATATCCAGGAAAAATACGGGGAGCCCACGGCGGAGGCATTGGTGGAGTCTGCCTTGCGCCATGTGAGTATTCTCGACGAATTGAATTTTCATGATGTGAAAATCAGTGTCAAGGCCTCCGATATTTATCTTGCCGTGAGCGCTTACCGGCTGCTCTCGGAAAAGGTGGATTACCCGCTGCACCTGGGTATCACCGAAGCCGGCGGTCTGCGCTCGGGCACCGTCAAATCCGCCATCGGGCTTGGTCTGCTTCTGCGCGACGGCATCGGCGATACGATCCGGATTTCCCTCGCGGCGGACCCCGTCGAGGAAATTCGCGTCGGCTTCGATATTTTGAAGAGCCTGCACTTGCGTCAGAAAGGGATTAATCTCATCGCCTGTCCATCCTGTTCCCGCCAGGAGTTTGACGTCATTACCACCATCAATGCCTTGGAGGCGCGTCTGGAAGATATCCTCGAACCCATGGATGTTTCGGTGATCGGCTGCGTGGTGAATGGTATCGGCGAAGCGAAGGAGGCGGATATCGGCTTGGCGGGTGGGGATAAACGCAGCATTCTCTACTATCGTGGCAAGCAGGTCGAGCGGGTGGAGAATATCGATATCGTCGATATACTGGAAAAGCGGATTCGGGCGGAAATCGCCGAGCGGCAGGCAGCGCGACATGACGCCTGAGCCTCTTCCTGCGCTGCAAACCGGGAACATGCATGGCGGGTAAAGTGTTGCAGGCCGTACGTGGTATGAATGACATTTTTCCGGAAGAGAGCGCGGGTTGGCAGGCGTTGGAAGGTGACCTGCGGACATTGCTGGCGCTCTACGACTACGGCGAAGTGCGTTTGCCGCTCCTGGAATCGACGGAACTGTTTGCCCGCGCTATTGGCGATGTGACCGATATCGTCCAGAAGGAGATGTATACCTTTGACGACCGCAATGGAGATAGTCTCACCCTGCGGCCGGAGGGGACGGCGGGGTGCGTGCGTGCCGCCATCCAAACGCAGAGCATGCGCGGTCAGACCCCGCGTTATTATTATATGGGGCCGATGTTTCGCCATGAGCGTCCGCAGAAAGGACGCTACCGGCAGTTTCACCAACTGGGTGTGGAGGTCTTCGGGCTGCCTGCGGCGAGCACCGATGCCGAGGTGATCGCCCTATCGGCGCGAATTTTGCGGACGGCTGGCGTTACCGCTGCGCTGCAGATCAACTCGCTGGGAAGCCCGGCGGCGCGTGCCCACTACAGAAGCATGCTCCTGGATTATCTGCGCCCGCGCCGGGCGGAGCTCTGCGCCGACTGTCGGGAGCGTATGGAGCGCAACCCGCTCCGCGTGCTTGACTGCAAAGTACCCGCCTGTCAGGACATCGCACGCATGGCCCCGCATCTGGCGGACCATTTGGACGAAGACTCTGCAGCACATTTCGCCCTGTTGCAGTCGCTGCTGACAGCGCTTGATATCCCTTACCAGGTCAACCATAGCCTCGTACGCGGGCTGGATTACTACAACCGCACGGTCTTCGAATGGGTGACGGATGCGCTGGGCGCGCAAGGCACGGTACTGGCCGGTGGTCGTTATGACGGTTTGGTCGCGCAGTTGGGTGGTGCTGAGACGGCGGCGATCGGATTTGCCGTAGGGCTTGAAAGATTGCTCGCTTTGCAAGCGCTGCAGGGGCGGGTGGCAAAAGCCGCTGCTCCTTTGCTGTTTATTGGCGCTCTGGAGGATGCCGCGGTTGCTCCTGCGTGGCAAATCGCCGAGCGGTTGCGAGACGGGGGTATCTCCGTGGTCACCAGTGGCCCCGCCACTTTCAAGACGCTCATGAAGCAGGCGGAGCGTTCCCGTGCCAGATTTCAGGCCGTTATCGGCGCGGGGCAACTCGCCGGTGAGACGCTGATCCTTAAGGAACAGGCGGGAGAGGGCCGTTGGCAGGGCGATCTTGACGCTTTGCATGAAGGACTGCGTAGTCTTGGCGTTGATTTCCCGCAGCCTGCACCCCATACTGTGCGCAATTTTGCTACAGTCAGAACCTTATCGTGACCGGTCCAGAACTCTCCGAATTCCTTTATCGCCACCGGATCTCTCTTGTTGCGGGTACCATTATTATCTTGCTCGCGGCACTGGGGTTTTTTGGCTACGAAAAATACCAGCGTAATCAAGTGCAGCGGGCTGCCGTACTGTATAACGAACTGGTGGGTGCCAGCGTCGCCGGGCAGGTCAGTACGGCACGCGCCAGTGCGGACACCCTGGTGCATCAATATGGGCACACGCCCTACGCCATTTTCGCCCACTTTTTTTTGGCGCGTATGGACAGTGAAAGCAATCAGATGCCCGCGGCGGAAACAGATCTGAATACCATCATCCAGAGCAGAAGCGTCCCAAGGGGCCTGAAGAGTATGGCGAAGCTCAGTCTGGCCCGGCTTTATCTGAAGCAGAAACAGGCACAAAAAGCGCTGGACTTACTGAAGGCGACGGACGTGGCCTTCGCCGCCCTGCAGGATGAAATCCAGGGGGATGCCTATGTGGAACTCCATCAAAACGGTAAAGCCATGCAGGCCTATCGGTCGGCTATCGTCGCGCTTCCAGCCGCTGATCCTTATCGCAGTTACCTGCAGATGAAGATGGCTAACATTGGAGTGGCACCATGACCTTGCGAATTTCTCTTTCATCCTTCCGACGCCCTGTGGCGCTGGGTTTTTTGGCGATCTTGCTGAACGGCTGTGGCATCACGTCCTGGTTCCATTCCACCCCATCCCCCAAGGCACCTCCGCCCATCACCAAGGGGCAGGATAAGGTATCTTTTTCCACCGAATGGCAGTCCCGTCTGTATGGTATATGGCAAGTTGATCCGTATCAGGGAACGCTGGTCGCGCATGGCCAAGGACAGGTGGTGGTCGCCGATGCTTCTGGTCATCTGATCAGCATGACGGATAGCGGTCACCAGATGTGGATGCGTAGCCTGGATGGCAGAACGGCGCGTGGCCCGACGCTGGCAGGCGGCGTGGTTTATGCGGGGACCGATGCGGGGAAAGTGTATGCGTTGACCGCCAAAGACGGGCACAAGCTCTGGGCTATACAGCTGAGTTCCGAGGTGCTCACGCCAGTGGTCGCCGTGGACGGACATCTTTTGGTGCAGACGGCGGATGGTCATCTTTGGGCACTCGATCCTAAAGATGGCAAGGTGCAATGGACATTCTCCATGAATGAGCCGTCCCTCATCCTGCGCACCGTGGCTACGCCTACGGTGCATGACGGCGTGGTGTATGCCGGTTTTGCCGATGGAACGGTGGTGGCGCTGAGTTTGTCGTCCGGTGCGGAGCTCTGGCGGGAGCAGGTCGCCATACCGCATGGCAGTAATGAATTGGCTCGCATGGTAGATGTGGCCGCGCGCCCGGTGATCGCGAAGGATCAGGTCATCGCCGCTGCCTATCAGGGGAATCTGGCCGCTTATGCGTTACAAGGCGGTACCCAGAACTGGAGTGTGCCGATGTCCGTCTACCAGACCCCCGTACTGGACGATGGCCATCTCTTCGTCGCCGATGCCGACGGGCGGATATCCTCCGTAGACCTCAACTCCGGCGATGTGCTTTGGCGCAATGACCGCCTGAGTGGGCACTATATAACCGGTTTTGGCCTGTGTGGCAGTGACTTGCTGGCGACGGATAATGCCGGATATCTCTATGTCGTTGATCCGCAGACGGGACACCGGGTCGGCCAGACGCGACTGTCCGACAGCGGTATTCAGAGTACGCCTGTCTGCCTGGGAAATGGCCAGATTCTTGCCTTCAGTGATGCGGGCACATTGTATCGAATCAAGCTGGCCAAGCGCTAAGGCTCCATTCATGACCGCGATTATCGCCCTGGTAGGGCGCCCCAATGTAGGTAAATCCACCTTTTTCAATCGCCTGACGCGTACCCGTGAGGCGTTGGTGGCGGATTTCCCAGGGCTCACCCGTGATCGCCATTATGGTACGGCGCAGTTCGAAGGGCGCCGGTATCTGGTGGTGGATACCGGCGGTTTCGAACCGGAGGAACGGGGAGGTCTGCTGGCGGCTATGGCGGTACAGACGCGCCTCGCTATCACCGAGGCCGATGCGATTTGCTTTCTGGTGGATGCCAAGGAAGGGCTTTCCGCCCAAGATGCAGAAATTGCCGAGGAACTGCGCCGCAGTGGCAAACCCATCTATCTGGTCGTGAACAAGATGGATGCGAAGGGCGCGGTGAGCGAGTTGCCTGAATTTCATCGTCTAGGCTTGGGTATGCCCTACACCATTTCTGCAGCCCATGGGCACGGCGTTGAACCGCTGCTGGAGGCGATTTTTTCGGACTTGCCCAGCCCTGAGGATGAAGCCGCCGCAGCGGCGGGGAAGGGGCCGCGTATAGCCATGCTCGGTCGGCCCAACGTGGGCAAGTCGACACTGGTCAACGCGATGCTGGGTGAAAAGCGCGTCCTCGTTTTTGACGAGCCGGGAACCACCAGGGACAGCATCCGCATTCCTTACGAGCGCCAGGGCAAGCCCTACGTCATGATTGATACCGCGGGTATGCGGCGCCGTGCCAGAGTGGGCGAGGGACTCGAAAAGCTCAGTGTGCTGAAGACGCTGAGTGCTCTGCGTGAAGCGGACGTGGTCCTGCTGGTGCTCGATGCGCGTTTGGGTATCGCCGAGCAGGACGCCCACCTGGTAGGGGTGGCGGTCGAATTGGGGCGTCCCATTGTAGTGGTAGTCAACAAATGGGACGGGATGAATCCCGAACAGCGCAAGGCGGTAAAGCAAGAACTGGAAAGGCGGCTGGACTTCATTAAATACGCACCGATCTACACCATTTCCGCTCTGCATGGCACGGGTGTGGGTGATCTCTATAAAAGCATCGATCAGCTATGGATTGATTCCCGTCGTCATTTCTCCACGGGCGAGCTCAACCGCGCTCTGGCCGACGTGATCGAGACGCATCAACCACCCATGGTAGGCGGGCGACGTATCAAGCTGCGTTATTGTCATCAGGGCGGAGAAAATCCCATCACCCTGGTGTTTCACGGTAACCAGGTGGCGCGTTTGCCCGGCACCTACAAGCGTTATTTGGAGAGCGCCTTTCGGCGCGCGCTCCATTTGGAAGCCGTACCCTTGCGTCTGGTCTTCCGGCAGGGAGAAAACCCCTATGACCCGCAGCCGAAAAAAGAGAAACACTGAGTGACGGGGCGCATCCCTGGTTGGTGGCGTTGGGCGCTCGTAACGGTGTGCATTTATATCGCGACCTTGGTAATTAATCGCTACTTGCCGGTTAATCCGCAGATGGTATGGGTGTATGCTGGCGAATATGCGCTGTGGGCCGCCACAGCGCTGGGTGCCATTGCCCGCTTCTTGCCGGCACTGACGCCTTATGGTTGGCGGCCGGTCACCATTTTCCTCGGTGCGATACTCGCAGGGCTGGAAATCTTTATTGGGACCGGGCCCGGCACGAAGGTACGGGTGGACGAATGGATGACGGCGCTCATCGGCATTGCGATGGTCACCATTCTTGCCCGTTTTTTGCCCGCCGCCGGCACGCGTTTCTGGTTTGGTCAGGAGGTGATTCGTCGTGGACCTATTACTCGTCCGCCACGCTGAGGCAGAAGATGCAGGTGATAGTGGATCTGACTTTGAACGTCAGTTGACCGCGCACGGCCATGCGAGCGCGGCGGAAATGGCAGAGGGACTAGCGCTCTGCGTCCATAAACCGGCGGTGTTGTGGAGCAGCCCTCTGCTGCGCACCAGGGAGACAGCCGCATATATTGGGAAGGCTTTGGGAGTGGCGGTGTCGAACTATCCTGACGCCATACCGGCAGGCGACCTCGGCCAGCTTCGCCATGACTGGCAAAGCCTTTCCCCGCAGACCAATACCCTGATTGTGGTGGGTCATCAACCGCATCTCGGAGTCTGGGGTGCCCAGTTGATGGGCATATCTCTCCCGGTCAAAAAAGCCAGCGTCATAGCAATCGCCTTGGATTCCGCCGGTACGGGCGGGCAATTGCTTTGGTATGCACAGCCAGCGGCCCTGGCGCGGCTGGGACAGATTCGGCATCAGGGGTGGCCTGCGCTATAATGTGCGCAGTTCCGGGCAACGCGGTCTTGCGTCCGTCCGATCAACCGTTCATCAGGAGGTGTAAAATGTCTGAGGCAGCCGATCTCGTTATCATCCTTATCACCGGTCCGGAAAATCCCAAGCGTTTACCTTCCGCCTTTTTTCTCGCCGCTACGGCTGCTGCGGCGGAGCAAAAAGTGGTGATGTATTTCACCGGTCCGGCCACGGAATTGCTGGCCAAGGGCAAGGCCGAGACCATATTTCCGATGGCCGGTGGCAAGAATATCGCCGACTTCATGAAATTGGCCGAAGACAACGGCGTGCAGATCATCGGTTGCCTGCAGTCCCTGGAACTCAACGGCATGACCAAAGATGACCTGGGCAAGCCCGTTCCCTTGATAAATCCGAGCGCCGCCTTGCCGTCTCTGGCCGCCGCGGGACGGATTCTGACTTGGTAGCCGGAATGGATCATTACGGTTAAGCACCTTGGAGCCCGATCTGTTGACGGGCTTTGCTTATGTCCATCGCAGATGGAGCGCGGTCGTATGCCGTCGACATCCTTGTTGTCACAAAAATGTCACAAATACTTCATTAAAACGTCATATTGCTATGTTAAATTGCTTTTCGAGTTTTGCTGACGATAGCGTTTTTGTGCTATCTGGATGCGAGATGTTCAATGGGTAAGCCGTAACTCGACGTATTTGCCATTTTTGGAGGCCTTATATGCTGTATCGCTTGAAAAAAGAAGTGTCGCGTAGTGTCAAAGGCGCTGTAGTCCTGTCCGCGTTGGGCCTTTCTGCCCTGTATGCCCTGCCTGCTTCGGCGGCTCCGACCATCTCGCTGCTGGAAACCGGCTCCACTCTGCTGTACCCGCTCTTCAATCTATGGGTTCCGGTGTACACCAAGATGAACCCCGGCGTTCAGATCACCACCCAGGGCACAGGCAGCGGCACCGGCATCGCTGAAGCGATCTCTGGCGTGGCCCAGATCGGTGCTTCCGACGCCTACATGAGCGATGCGCAGATCAAGCAGCACGCCAATATCCTGAACATCCCGCTGGCCATCTCCATCCAGATGATCAACTACAACGTTCCCGGTCTGAACAATGTGCATCTGAAGCTGTCCGGTCCGGTGCTCGCCGGCATCTACTCCGGCAAGATCACCAACTGGGATGACGCGGCCATTGCCAAGCTGAATCCTGGCATGAAGCTGCCCAACCACAAGATTATTCCCGTGCATCGTACCGACGGTTCCGGCGATACCTTCATCTTCACCACCTATCTGTCCGACACCTCGCCGGAATGGAGCAAGAACATCGGTTACAGCACGACGGTGAGCTGGCCGGCAGTTCCTGGTGGCATCGGTGCGGAAGGTAACCCCGGTATGGTACAGGCCCTGAAGACGACGCCTTACGGCATCGCCTATATCGGCATCAGTTGGAAGAAGCCGGTGGAAGAAGCCCATCTGGGGATGGCCATGTTGAAAAACCGCGCTGGCAGGTTCGTGCTGCCGACCGTGGCGAATGCCAAGACCGCGGCGGGTGAAATGGTCAGCAAGACCCCGGCTGACGAGCGCATCAGCCTGGTCTATGCACCGGGTGCCAACTCCTACCCCATCATCAACTACGAATATGCCATCGTCAGCAAGACGCAGCCCAACGCGGAAGTCGCTGCGGCCATGCGCAAGTTCCTGAATTGGGCTCTTGATCCGAAGGGCGGTAATGCGCCACACTTCATCGACGCGGTGAGCTTTGTGCCGCTGCCTGATAGTGCGGTGAAGCTGTCCCGCAAGCAGATTGCGGAAATTAAGTAAACGTCGTGCCGAGCTGGGGCTAGTCCCCGGCTCTTCCATATCCTATGCCAGACTTGTCTGTATATTTTTATGATTATTGATGCCGACCATCCAGATACTCTAAGTGCCGGGAGATTCGTTGGATGAAAATTCCTGTGTTCAGAGTTGCTCTGATCTCTACGGCCAGCTTTTTGCCGCTTTCCTTAATTTCATTGATTGTATTTTTGGCCATTTATTCCTGGCCTGCCATTCAGTTTAATCAATTCTATTTTTTGTGGACCAATGACTGGAACCTGGGAAATCTTTATGGTAACCCGGTTACGGTACATGGCACGCAGGTCATGCCGGGAGCGAAGTACGGCATCTGGTTTCTGGTCGTCGGTACCATTGTGAGTTCCGCGCTCGCCATGTTGATCGCGATGCCTATCGCCATTGGTGCGGCATACTTTTTGAGTGAAGGCGTGCGTAAATCCTGGGCTGGGCCCTTGTCTCTTTTTGTCGATTTACTGGCGGCGATTCCCAGCGTCGTTTACGGATTGTGGGGGTACGCGCTGCTCGTACCACTTTTTGGCCAGACCATTTTCCCCTTCATGGCCAAGACGTTTTCTTTTATTCCCTTCCTGAACGGTGACCCAGGCAGCGGTTATGGGCTGCTCACCTCGGCTTTTGTTCTGGCGGTGATGATCATTCCCTTGATTTCCGCCACCCTGCGCGAGTCCATCCGGATGACCGAACCTGAATTGAAAGAAGCAGGCCTGAGCCTCGGCTTAAATCGCCTGGAGGTCTTCTGGCATATCACCCTGCCCAAACTGAAGACGGTGTTGATCGGCGTGGGTATTCTCGCCCTGGGCCGAGCCCTGGGAGAAACCATGGCTGTCCTCATGGTTAGTGGCAACGCACTGAATTATCTGCCTGATAATATTTACGCGCCGATCTCCACCATGGCCGCGTTTATTGCCTCGCAACTGGACAGCGCGCTGCAGGACCCGACGAACATGGCCGTGGAGGCCCTTTCTGAAGTGGCCCTCGTGCTGCTGCTCATTACCGTGCTGGTGAATTTTGCGGCGCGTTTGTTGTTGTGGATGGCGAGGGTGCGCTGATGGCAACCAAGGCGATTGAGCGGCGCAACATCGTTGTCAGGTCCAGCGCGAGAGGCTTCAAAGTATCTTTATCACGGCGCGTGACGACGGTATTTGCCTGGATGTTCGTGGTATTTTCTTTTCTTTTTGTCGCGACGATGTTTGTTTCCATTATCGGGGACGTAATTATCCGCGCATGGCCCGCGTTGACGCCAAAACTGCTAACGGAGGTTACCAGCGGAATTGGCGGCGGTCTTAAAAACGCCATCGAAGGAACCTTTGTCATGTCTGTCGGGGCGTTGCTTCTGGCGGCGCCGATTGGTATTTCTGCGGGGATCTACCTGAGTGAGCATGGTCGGGGTGGCGCCGGAAAAGTGTTGCGTTTTCTCTCGGACGTGCTGGTTGGCATACCGTCCATCGTGCTCGGCTATGTCGGCTATATCACCATGGTCATTTACCTGGGTTGGCAGTTCTCTGTGGCCGCGGGCATCATCACCCTGACAGT
>JAPTWR010000037.1 GCA_028065135.1 Acidithiobacillus sp. | reverse complement strand
CCTTTGGAAAACTTAATAGAAACAGTGTGGCCGGGGGTATTTTCTCCTTTCATTACCCGACAGGCCACGCAACCCCAAATCGCGCATATCGATGTCCTTGATCACGATGACGCTTTTGTATTGAAGGCGGAGATTGCCGGTGTAGACAAGGATAAGCTGGATGTCCAGGTACACGGTAATCAGGTCTATATCAGTGGCGTCAAGGAAGAAGACAGCTCTCGGGAAGAAGGGAATTATATCTACCGGGAGCGTCGATATGGAGAGTTTTCACGCACCGTGCAGCTCCCTGCAGATGTGAATGGCGATCAAACCAAGGCCACATACAAAGATGGTGTTTTGGAGTTGACTCTGCCTAAAACAGAAGCTGCGAAACGCAAAAAAATTGCGATTTCCTGAGCGATAGGGGTGGGGCCTCGTGTATTTTCACGAGGCCCCACCTCCTCCACGATATCGCCTGGAACTGACGATAACATCTTGGAAATTGATAACTTCATAGTGGAACTGATCCAGATGGTCGGTGTCTGATCCGATTTAGCAGAAACGGCACAGGTACAACCATGCCAATTGTCTGGAGGTACTTCAAATGAACACCCAAAAAATGGTGTTACCTGCCATCATCCTGTCCTTGTCCTTCTCCGTTACGGCATTTGCCCAGTTGTCAAACCACTTGACGCATGTGGCCGGTGATATATACGCATGTAAGACATCAGAACAGGCCAGGATGCAGCATATCAATCCGGATTATCTCGTCCCGGGCTGCCGAATTTACAAACCTTCACCAGGCACGTCGGATTTGCGGACGACAAAGCCGAACCGCCGGGAAGCAGAAACAGGCCACGGATAGCTCCCTTGATGGAGGGTTAAGTGCTAAGAAGCATACGATAGAGGTGCACCATGAGAAAAATCCAATGGAAAAGACCACGCTATATAATATCCCTTGCTGTTGCCGTTGCCTTGGGTTTCGGGCTGGGAGCAACGGGATGGGTTTTTGGGGAATCCGGTCATGCCATTACACCGCTGCCCTCACCAAGTGAGGCAGAGACGTCGCCAAGATTGGTCAACATACCGGACTTTAGTCCAATTGTGGAAAAATATGGCAATGCAATCGTTAGAATCAGCGATTCTGACACAAAAATAGTTCATGAACATCAGGGGTTTTTTAATCCATTTCCGCAAAACTCACCGTTTTTTGGTTTCTTTCATGGGCTGCCAAATTACACGCCACCGGAAAAGGAAGTGACCAAGGCCCTCGGGTCTGGATTCATCATCTCTCACAACGGTTACATCGTCACGGCGGGGCATGTCGTAAGAGGCATGCACCATATTATGGTAACCCTGACAAATCATCACGCCTATCGAGCCAAAGTGGTCGGTTTGTCCGTCCATTATGATACCGCGTTACTGAAGATTCATGCCCACGATCTGCCTATCGTACAACTGGGGAACTCAAAGAATCTTAAGGTCGGTCAGTGGCTGCTGGCTATTGGTATGCCGTTTGGACTCTATAACACCGTAACGCAAGGCGTGGTCAGCGCCATGAATAGATCACTACCCCATGATGATCAGTACATCCCATTCATTCAAAGCGATGTGCCCATCAATCCCGGAAATTCTGGCGGTCCACTTTTCAACATGCGTGGACAGGTCGTCGGGATCAATGACCAGATCTATACCAATGATGGCGGCTACATGGGCTTATCCTTCAGCATCCCGATTGATACCGCGATGCATGCCGTTCATGCATTCGAGCGCCATCAGAAAGTACAATTTGGTTGGCTGGGCGTCGAAATTCAGTCGGTGACGCCACAAATGGCGCAGGCGTTGCACCTTCCGGAACCAGTAGGCGCATTGATCGCGCAGGTTATGCCCTCGAGTCCTGCGGCAAAAGCGGGCCTTAAGTCCGGGGAGGTCATCGTGGCTTATGACCACCGTCCCATCTACAACGTTAGCACGCTCCCTCCATTAGTAGGTGACACACCGCCAGGCAGGATTGTGCCCATCGGCGTCCTCGATCACGGGAAGCCCACGACATTGCAGGTTCAGGTCAGTGAGATGCCGCAAAAAATGCTGGTGGCCGCCGATCAACAGAGCATCGACATTCGTCGTCTGGGGATGCGCGTTGGTACCTTGGGACCAAAGGAGCAGCAGAAACTCGGGGTGAATCACGGCGTATTGATTCAATCCGTCTATCCGGGGCCTGCATCCTTTATCGGCCTGCGGAGTGGAATGGCGATTTTGTCCATCAACCAACAGCGGGTAACCAGCCCTGAACAATTGGCTCATCTGGTGAAGACCCTCCCTGCGAACACACCCATTTCCATGCATATTCGCAATCACCACGGGAGTATTTTTGTCGTGATTATACTTCCCACACGATAGTCAAAGGAGCGGTGGCTCAGGATGTGATTATCCATTTGTTGGTGTCTCCATGGTGCCCATTCACCGCTGCTTGACGGAGCAGATTCCGCAAGCAGCGGTCAGGCAATGGCAACAAGATCATCCAGACAAACAATGGCGCTGTGCAAGGAGCCGATTTATATGTATCTAAATCATATTGAACGCATAATTCTATGGACATCCGTCATGACAGGTGTTGATTTCTTCATTTCTGGCATGTCATGGCCGATGTGCTACTCGACAACATCCACTGTCTTTCTGTTATTAATAGCATTTCAGATGATGAATATTTACGCATTACACAAAAAGAATAAATAATGCGAAACAGAGACTGGAGGTCAGGCGATGAGACGCAGATGGTTTCTTGAAAGACTACGCACAAACTGAACGGTTCTTACGATTTACGAACGTTTCGAGCAGATCGTCTCATTAGTGATTTCGCTATTGCTTTCGATTCTCATTCTGGCTGCTCTCTGGAACCTGATATACAGCGTCGCACATCTAATCAACACGCCAGGCGCTGCAGTGCAGGAAGACCAGTTTCCAGCCGTCTTTGGATCCATCATGAGTTTGTAGTGATGACTCAGTATCCGAGTTGACGAAGCGTTTTATCCTAAATTCGGCAGTTACCTCTGCTGATTTGCCAAGATATCTTTGATAGGGTTGGTTTTTCTCCTGTCCGAGTCAAACGCCTGTTGCAGCGGGCATTTACCCGCCGCGACTGGATGAACGCCGGACAAGGCTGGGAAGGCCGCGAGGACAGCATTCAACTGGCCGGGTGGCACCAGTTTTTAGGCGGGGTGTCATCTCCGCACGCCGTTGTAACCCGGCTGGCGAATAGACCGTCAGCCATCAATACCATGCAAAGGAGCTTTGCCATGGAACAACCACACAGCACCATCAGTTATAACCCTATTCTGGACACCGACTCTTACAAGCCGAGCCACTACCTGCAGTTGCCGCCCGGTACGCGCAGCTTGTTCGGGTACATCGAGTCGCGTGGCGGCGTTTTTGATCAGACGCTCTTCTTCGGTCTGCAGTACATTCTGTCGCGTTTTCTCTCGACACGGGTGACCTACGCCATGATCGAGGAGGCCAAGGAACTCCTGGCCGGCCACGGCGAACCGTTCAACGAGGCGGGCTGGCGTCATATCGTTGTTCGGCACGACGGACGGTTGCCGCTGGAGATCCGCGCGGTGCCGGAAGGCTCCCTGATTCCGACACATAACGCCATGGTCACCGTGCGGTCCACCGACCCCGAAGTCGCATGGCTTGAAGCCTATATGGAAACCATGCTCCTGCGCGTCTGGTATCCCATTACGGTCGCTACTCAGTCCTGGTCCATCAAACAGGTCATTCGTCGTTATCTGGAGGAAACCAGTGACGACCCGGAAAGCCAGTTGCCGTTCAAACTCCACGATTTCGGTGCGCGCGGCGTATCCAGTGAGGAATCAGCCGGCATTGGCGGCATGGCGCATCTGGTCAATTTCAGGGGTACCGATACGCTGTCGGCTATTCGTTACGCACGAGCCTACTATGATGAACCGATGGCCGGGTATTCCATTCCCGCGTCCGAGCACTCGACGATCACCAGTTGGGGCCGGGAACATGAGGTGGAAGCCTACCGCAACATGCTGCGGCAGTTTGGCGGCCCAGGCAAAATCTTCGCCTGCGTTGCGGATAGCTACGATATCTACCATGCCGTTGAGCGTCTTTTTGGCGGCGCGCTGAAAGAAGAAGTCATTGCCAGCCAAGGGCTAATCGTGGTGCGGCCGGACTCTGGCAACCCCGTGGAGATGGCGATTGCCACCGCTAAAATGCTCAAGGCAAAGTTCGGCGCCGTCCGAAATGGAAAGGGCTTCGACGTGCTGAACCATACCCGAATCATCTATGGCGACGGAATCAACGAGCGCAGTATTCGCGGGATTCTGATAGAACTCAAAGGTTATGGGTTTTCCGCTGATAATATTGCCTTCGGCATGGGTGGTGCGCTCCTGCAGCAGGTCAACCGGGACACCCAGAAGATGGCGATGAAGACCTCTGCCATCCTGATGCAGGACGGTTGGCGCGACATGTTCAAAGATCCGGTGACAGACCCGGGCAAGGCCAGCAAAAAAGGGATTTTGAGCACTTACCGGAACCGTGATACCGGCGAGGTCAGAACAATGCGCATGGACGAGGCCCGTGGCGATGAATGGGACGATATGATGCGTGTCGTGTGGCGTAACGGAAAATTGCTGGTGAGGGATTCTTTGGCGACGATCCGGGAGCGGGCGGGACGGCCTTGCTGACCGCACGCATCATGTTTATACTATGGTCTAAACATTAGCTGGCTGAAGGAGCATTTAATGGCAACCTGTCTCATCATCAGAAAATGGGGGAACAACCTGGGTGTCAGGTTGCCAGCGACCATCGCCAACGAAGCCCGACTCCATGCAGACCAGGAGGTAAGGCTTTCGGTCGAGCACGGGCGCGTTATCGTTGAGCCGATCGGTACGACCGCCGATTTGACGCTGGAGGATCGTCTAACTCTCTTCAATCCCGCCTTGCACGGTGGTGAGGCCATGGCGACTGAGCGGGTCGGTGCTGAGGTGTGGTGACGCCAGGGGACTGGGTGCCAGACCGGCGAGAAATCATCTGGATCGGCTGCAGCCCTCATGCCGGTAGGGAAATGCGGGACCGTCACCCATTCCTGGTGTTGTCTCCGAAAGCGTTTAATGACCGGACCTCGCTGGTGATCGGTTTGCCTATGACCACGGCTGAATATAACGCCGGCAATCCGTTTGCCGTGGCCGTGGGTGCGGCTTCAGGACGCAAGGCCGGCAAAACCAGTTACGTTCTTTGCCATCAGCCAAAATCCTTTGACTGGCGCACCAGAACGGCCACACGCCACCCACATGGAAGCCTTTCGGGTTTTCTGTTCAGGCAGGTGTGCCATATTCTCAATCAGATCATCGAAATCAGCATGGACGTATAGAGGTGTTGTACGGGGCAGAAAGAAAAACTGCAGGCGCTACTCAAGGACCAGAAAGGTTATACAGGCGTTTCAATACCAGGATCCGCACCATGACTTCTGTGGGATAAGGAACAATCTTGACGCTTGTTTCTGTTGAAAACTGGCTAATAACCAGCGCTGTAGTTTGACACTTTGTGACAAAAATACCCTTCATAGAAACCGGTGAAACTTCACTATTGAACGACCTAAGTGGCCTACGACCCTCTTTCCTGAGTGGTTCGCTGCAAATCCATCGTCGCTGCCAACTGTTCCAATCCCCACTGGTGCATCGCCATCAAAACTGGCCAAAGACTCTTTCCTAGGGGGGTAAGAGAATATTCGACTTTGGGTGGCACTTCAGCGTATACCTGTCGGCTCACAATGCCATGTCTCTCCATCTCTCCAAGTTGCTGGGTTAGCATCTTCTGAGTGATTCCTTGAACCGTTCTGTGAATTTCCGAAAAGCGCCGGGTGCCTGTAAATAAATCTTTAAGGATCAGGATCTTCCATCTTCCTCCGATCACGCGGAGAGTCACGTCTACTGCGCAGGGCTCCTCTTCTGTCATCTCTTTTTTCTCTGTGAACAAGGTTGGGAATCCTCCCTTTTTTATTCATACTTACTAAAAATATACTTACTATTGAATATGAATGCATATAACAAGAAAGTACATACTTCACAAGATCAACTGTATAGTGTACTAA
>JAPTWR010000025.1 GCA_028065135.1 Acidithiobacillus sp. | reverse complement strand
ATGCAAAATTCAACAAACAATTTGCGCGTCCTCATGGAAATGCGCCCCGCCCTGGACGGCTTTTACGGTATCCCCCAGGAGACCCGTCTGCTCTATGGGGTGCTGTCCACCTTGCCGGGGCTGGAGTTGTCCGGCTTGCTGCAAATGTCCAAGCGCGGCGTGCGCGGCGGGGTCTACAGGAACGCGGCGCTGTCGGAGGCGGAGCGGGTGCATCGCTTTGCGCGGGTGGTGGTGTCCCTCAAGGGTCGCAGCGCGCTGGACTGGAAAGGCGATGTCGTAGAGTGGCTGGACAATCTCTGGCAGACCTGGCGCTTGCGTTATGCGGCGTGGACCGGGCTGGGGCGTATTCCTTTGGGCCACTTCGAGACCCGCTATTTCCGCGATTTTGTTTGGCAGGAACTCTACGGCCGAAGCCTGCCCGCCGCCGACCGGGAGCAGGTGCTGCGCAGTGATTATCGGGTCTGTGCCTATCCGTGGCGGCGCATGCATCTGGTGGGCATCGAACGGGCGCAGGTTTTGTCGCATTCCCGTTATCCGCTGCTGGATACTAGGGGGCTGGATGTGTTTGTCGCCCAGACCCCCTTCCCGGGGCGGGTGAGTCCGGGTACGGCGCTGGTGGTGCATTATCACGACGCCATTCCGGTGTTGATGCCCCACACCATCTCCGACCGTGCCTTTCATCAGGCCAGCCATTTTCAGGCGATGGCCGCCAATGTGCGTTCCGGGGCGCATTTTGTCTGCGTATCGGAGGCCACCCGCCGCGATCTGCTGAGTCTCTTCCCCGAGGCGGAGCCCCTGGCCCACACCATCCACAACATGCTGCCCACCCATTATTATCCGGCGGAACCGGAGCCGGAACGGATACCGGACATCATGCGCCGTCATTTACACGGGGAATATGAGGGAAAAGTGCGTGGGGCGATGAGGGGCAAAACCAAAGTCTATCGTCTGTCCCGCGCGTTCGGCAACGAGGAGGAAAAAACGGCTTTTTATGCCCGCGCCTTTGGGCCGGACAGTCGCTTCGTACTCATGGTCTCCACCATCGAACCGCGTAAAAACCATGCCCGTCTGGTGGAAGCTTGGGAGGCTCTGCGCAGCGCCGCGGACCCCGATCTCAAGCTGGTGTTGGTCGGCCATATCGGCTGGGATTACCAGACCGCTCTGGAGGGCTTCTTGCCGTGGATCGAGCAGGGCAGCCTCTTTCTGCTCCACGGCGTTCCCGCCGATGCCCTGCGCCTGCTCTACCGGCAGGCGGTGGTGACGGTCTGTCCCAGCGTCGGCGAGGGCTTCGACTTTTCCGGTGCGGAGGCCATGCGCTGCGGTGGCGTGGTCGCCGCCTCCGACATTCCAGTGCACCGTGAAGTCTACGGCGATGCCGCCCGCTACTTCGACCCCTACGATACCGCCAGTGTGGTCGAGGTTTTGCGGCAGATTATCTACAGCCCTGATGCTGAAAGCTTGCAAGCTCGCCTACGTGCGGAGGGTGCGGAGCAAAGCGCCCGCTATCTGCCGGAGCGAATCCTGCCCCAGTGGGAAGCGTTCTTGCACAGTTTGAACGGTTAGGCTGAACGCGATTACTTTGCCGCCCGCCGCAAATCGGCCTCCGCCATCATCCGCACCAGTGCATCGAAGCTGACCTCACGTTTCCAGCCTAGTTTCTGATGGGCTTTGGCGGGATCGCCGATCAGCACGTCCACCTCGGCAGGCCGGTAAAAAGCGGGATTGACGCGGACGATAATTTTTCCGCTTTTCCGATCGATGCCTTGTGTCTGCTCGGCTTCACCCCGCCACTCTATATCAAACCCGGCATGCGCAGCCGCTTTTTCGACAAACTGCCGTACCGTCCAGGTCTCACCTGTGGCGATCACATAATCATCTGGCTGCTCCTGTTGCAGCATCGCCCACATGGCGCGCACATAGTCTCCGGCAAAACCCCAATCACGTTTGCTGTCGAGATTGCCGAGTTCCAGTACGTCCTGCAGGCCATGGCGAATACGCGCCAGGGCCACGGTGATTTTGCGCGTCACGAACTCAGTACCACGCAGGGGGGACTCATGATTAAAGAGAATGCCACTAGAGGCATGCATGCCGAAGCTCTCACGGTAATTGACCGTGATCCAATGTCCATAGAGCTTGGCGACGCCGTAAGGACTGCGTGGGTAAAAAGGCGTGCGTTCTGTCTGGAGCGGTTCCTGAATCTGGCCGAACATTTCACTGGTGGATGCTTGATAGAAGCGAGCCTGGGGGTTGACGATGCGGAGGGCTTCGAGCATCTTCACCACGGAGACCCCTGTCACTTCCGCCGTGAGGATGGGCTGATCCCAGGAGGTGGCCACAAAGCTTTGAGCGCCCAGATTATACACTTCTTCGGCTTTCGACTTTTCCAGGGCGCGGATCATGGAAGACGGATCGATCAGATCGCCATCCAGCAAATGCACCTGACCGGCGATGCCCAGTTCGTGCAAGCGGCCCGTGGTATCTGTCCCGCGGCGGGCGATGAGGCCGTAAACGTGATAGTTTTTTTCCAGGAGCAGTTGAGCCAGGTAGGCACCGTCTTGGCCGGTGATGCCGGTGATGAGGGCGTGTTTTGTCATTGCAGTTGTTCCTTCCAATCGTTGAGTAAATCCTGAAGACTTTTTTCCACGGATATCGCTGGTTGCCAGCCGGTGTCCCGATGCAACGCCTCAAAACTGGCGACCATCCGGCGCTGTTCGGCCCGGCGCAGGCGCGCCGGGTCCTGTTCAATCGTGGCCTCGACACCGGCAAGGGTGATCAGTCGCTGCAACAGGTCGCGGATACTGTATTCCCGCCCCGAGCAGACGTTATAGATCCCGCCATTCCGGCCCTGCTCCAGCAGCAGGCTATAGGCGCGTACCACGTCGCGTACGTCGGTGAAGTCTCGGGTGACGTCGATATCGCCCACCTGCAGGACTGGCGCACGGTGGCCCAGGCGGATTTCCGTCACCTGCCGGGCAAAGTCGGCAATGGCGAAGCGCGGGCTCTGGCTGGGTCCAATATGATTGAAGGGCCGTACCATGAGGATCTCGAAGCCCGCCGTCTGGCTCCACTGGTAGCACAGCGCCTCGGCGGCCACTTTGCTCACGGCATAGGGATTGCGAGGACGCAGGGGGTGATCTTCGCGCACCGGTAGATTTCGCTCCTCCACTTGTCCATAGGCGTCGCCCGAGCCGACAAAGAGCATCCGCCCTGTGAACTTCGCAGCCTGTAGGGCTTCCAGCAGATTCAAGGTGCCATAGAAATTGATGTCGAAGGTCTCGCGGGGATTCTCGAAGGCGGCCGGCACGAAACTCTGGGCCGCCAGGTGCAGGACGGTGTCCGGCTGGATGGCAGCCACTGCGGCAGTCAGGGCCGCGCGGTCGCGCAGATCCAGCCCGTCGGGCAATGGCATGCAGGGCAGCGCCGCCCGCACATGCTGGCCGACGAAGCCGTTGGTACCGGTGAGCAAGAGTTTTGTGTCCATCATTCCTCTTCAGTGCACCATCGCTTGCCAGCGATCCTTCCGTTTACGTATCGTAGCCATGCCGGTTCAGGAATCCTTCACTCTCGAAATGTTAGTCGATGTGGGAGGGTGCCACAAGGCGGCGTCAATGGATATCACATTCCTGAGGTAAGGGAAGGAGGGAGCGTATGGCCATCACTGATTGGCCGGCGGATGAGCGTCCGCGGGAAAGATTGTTGCAAAAAGGGGCGGCGACACTGTCGGATGCGGAGTTGCTGGCGATTTTTCTGCGAGTGGGCGTGGTGGGTAAAAGTGCGGTGGATTTGGCCAGGGACTTGTTGCAAAACTTTGGCAGTCTGCGGGCATTGCTCACTGCGTCTCATCATGATTTTTGTGCGCATAAAGGGCTCGGAGACGCCAAATATGCGCTCTTGCAGGCGGTGCTGGAAATGGGCAAGCGTCATCTCGCCGAGGAATGGCAGCGAGGAGATGGTCTTGATTCGCCGCAGCGGGTGCGACAGTATCTGTCTGCCACTTTGCGCGACCGCTGTCGTGAGGTTTTTGCCGTGATTTTTTTGGATAATCGCCATCGGGTGTTGCGTTTTGAGGAGATGTTCCTGGGGACCATCGACGGCGCTACCGTGCACATTCGCGAAGTGCTGAAGCGTGCCCTGGAGTTGAATGCCGCGGCGCTCATCGTTGCGCATAATCATCCCTCCGGCGTGGCGGAACCCAGTGCGGCGGATCTTTCCCTGACGCGGCGTTTGGATCAGGCCATGCAACTGGTTGACCTGCGTTTGCTGGATCACTTTATTGTCGGCGATGGCGAACCCTTGTCACTGCGCGAACGGGGGGGCTGGTGAAAAAAAACAGCGCGCTTTGGCGGCGTGCCCTTTTTGCGGGGCATGGGTTGTGGGTCGCGGCCCGTGAGGAGGCTAGTTTTCGGACAGAGTTGTTGGCAGTTGTGATGGGTGTGATCCTTTTGTACTGGATCCAGGCATCGCTCATCTGGTGGGGGGTTGGTATTTTGCTTATGGGTACAGTGCTGGCGGCAGAGTTGCTCAACAGCGCCGTAGAATCCATCGCTGACCTGGTAAACCCGGAATATCACCCTCTGGTGGCGCGCGCCAAGGATTATGGCGCGGCGGCGGTGTTGGTGCTGAGCATCGTCGCGGTATTGATCGCCGTATTGTTGTTGTGGCGACGCTTTCATATGGGGTTTTGAAGTTTGCGTGGACCACAACGCTGGGAGTTGTTGGCTTTATTGCTGCTCGGTCTGGGGGTGGCAGCGTTGCTCTGGCTTTACGTGGGTGATTTTCTGGCGGGTGTGTTCTTGCATCGGATGGCGCTGCAGGATGCCCGTTGGGAGGCGGAGATTCTGCAGTTCCGGGACCCTGCCTGGCAGCCGTTCTGGACCGGGGTGACCCGGCTCGGTGGGCCGGATTTTCTGCCTTGGCTGGTGGCGCTGATGGCGGCTGCCTGCTTCGCTGCATGGCGTTTCTTCGATGGCATTCTGCTGGTGTCAGGTACGGCGGTATTCGCCATGCTCGTCCAATTGGTAAAGATGACTACGGCGCGGGCCCGGCCTCCGACCGCGATAAAAGTGCTGTCACCCGCATTTCCCAGCGGACACGTGAGTCTCAGTCTGGTGGTCTATGGCCTTCTGGCCCTGTACCTCCTTGCCATGCTGCGGCATCGCGGTCTGCGTCTGGCGATGGCGGCATTGCTCGCGGCATTGGTCGCGGCTATCTCCTGGAGTCGCCTGATCCTGGGGGTGCATTGGCCGAGTGATGTGTTGGGGGCGTGGTTGCTGTCCGGCTTATGGTTGGGTCTGCTCTGGGTGGTTTGGCGAACGTATCATCACCGGCATCCACAATATGTACTGACCGGTGCGCGACAGATTTGGAGCAGAGTGGCTTTGGGGTTGCTGGGTATCGCCGGACTGGCGGTGATGGGGCAGGTATTGTCATTCCAATGAACTCTGTGCGTATCACATCGGCACCTGCGGTTTTACCCAGGCTGCAGATGCAGCCTATAATAGGGCGAGATGGCGGGTGGGCAAAGCGTGATGGCCGAAGTTTTGCTCTTCACTGCGTTAAGGGATTTGCTTCCGGTATGCGGAAGCTCTGGGGGAAAAGATGAGCGTCGGCACAGGGGTAACCATCATTGCCATTGTCATGATCATTATTCTGTTGATCATCGCGGTGACGGCGGCTGTGCTGATACGGACCCACTTGCGTCTGGAAAGGCTGTTGGCCAGAGTTGAGCAGGACGTCGGACCGCTGATGTTTGATATCAAGATAGCCTTGGCGGACATTAAACATATTACCCAGACCGGGCGTGCACAGATGAAACGAGTGGATTCCACGCTCAAGTATCTGAGTCAGGAGATTATGGACACGACGGATACCCTGGTTCAGCCGCTTCACGAACTGGGCTTATGGTACCGTGCGTTGCGCACGGGATGGCGTTACTTTTCCCGGAAACATTAGCTGGAAACAGCGAGGAGACCACAATGAAGAATGCGGAAGGCTTTGTTATCGGAGTGCTGGTCGGTGCGGTCGGTGCCCTGTTGCTGGCTCCGGCCAGCGGCGCAGAGACGCGTCAGGAACTGCGTCGCGCTATGGATAAGGGACGGGATCGCTTGCGTAATCTGGAGTCGCTGGCCGAAGTGCGTGTCGGCGTGCTCATCGATGAAATCCAGGAGAAAACCGCACGCCTGATGGATGCCGGTGGTGACCTGGTTGAGTCCAAACGCCAGGATCTGCTAGAAGCCATTCAGGTGGCCAAGCGGGCATTGGCAGAGGAGCGGGATATCCTGACCCGAGCCAGCCGGGCGCGCCGTATAGAGACACTTGAAACAGATAGCTAAGAATTCTTGCCAAGGCCCTGCGACTTTTTATGGCGTAATCAATCATTTCATGGCGCGGCGTCGGTCTGCGGCGGCTATGATGGACGGGCCGATTTTTTTAGGAGATACGCATGGCTGATAAATTGTTGATGGTTATGGTGAACACCGATCCTTCCAACCCCCAGGAGTTGGGCGCGCCTTTCTTTCAGGCGACGGTGGCTGCGGCGATGGATTTTGAGGTGGAAGTTGTGCTGACCGCCCGCGCGGGCGAGCTGGCCAAGAAGGGCGTTGCAGAAAAAATGTTCGTTATGCCGGGCAGCCCCAAGAGTGTCTACGACTTTATCAAGGATGCCCACGAGGCGGGCGTAAAGTTCTTTGTCTGCACCCCAACCCTTGAATTGTGGGATTGCACCAAGGAAGACCTGATTCCCGAAATCCAGGATGTCGTCGGTGGTGCTTATGTCATTGAGCAGGCCATGGACGACAACGTGGTCACCTTTACCTACTAATGCCATTATGACACCTACCCACTTAGGGCCCGCTGAGCATCTGTTTAGTGCGGAAGAGGTGGAGGCGGCCATCCAGCGGATGGCCGTTGCCATTAATAAGGACCTGGAACATCTGACGCCGCGACGTCCGGTGGTGTTGCTTTGTGTGCTGACGGGTGCCGTGGTGGTGGTTGGTCAACTGATGCCTCACCTGCATTTCCCCCTGGTGCTCGACTGCGTACAAGTGAGCCGCTACGGCGCGGAAACCAGTGGTGGTAGTTTGCAGTGGCGCACACGGCCCAAAGAAAGCCTGGCGGGCGCGGTAGTGTTACTGGTGGATGATATCCTGGATGAGGGGATTACCCTGCAGGCTTTGCAGGAATACTGCGTGGCGGAAGGTGCCGCGGCCATTCATACGGCGGTAATGGTGCGAAAAAAGCGTCCGCGCACGGTAGAAGTGCAGGTGGATTATGTCGGGCTGGAAGTGCCGGATCATTTTGTTTTTGGTTACGGACTGGACGCGCGTGGCTTGGGGCGTAATGCGCCGGGCATTTTTGTGTTGCTGGAGGACAATTGATGGGTGTGGTCGGCATTATCGGTGGCAGTGGCCTAACCCGTCTCAAGAATCTGCAGATTAACAACCGCCGGGTCATCCGTACCCCTTTTGGGGAGGCTTCCGGCCCCCTGACATTCGGTCAACTGGGCGGGCATGAGGTCGTTTTCATCGCCCGCCATGGTTACGGCCATACCATTCCTCCGCATCGGGTCAATTATCGCGCCAATATCTGGGCACTCCACCATGTGGGGGTGACCCATGTTATTGCGGTGGCGGCGGTGGGCGGAATCTCTGCAGCTATGCGGTCAGGCGTTATTTGTCTGCCTGATCAGCTGATTGATTATACCAGTGGGCGCCCCAGTACCTTCTTTGAAGGAGGGGAGAGCATGGTGGTGCATATCGATTTTTCCGAGCCTTATTGCCCGAGAGTGCGTGAGCGTCTGCTTAAAGCCGCAGGAACTGCCGGCATCGCCGTGGTTGGCGGTGGTACCTATGCGGCTACTCAGGGGCCGCGTTTGGAGACCACGGCGGAAATCCGCCGCATTGAGCGGGATGGCGGGGATGTCGTGGGGATGACGGGCGCTCCGGAGGCGGTACTGGCACGGGAAATCGGACTGTGCTACGCGCCTTTGTCGCTGGTGGTTAATTCGGCGGCGGGCAAGTCGGCAGAGCCTATTACCATGGAGGCCATCGACGCGGTCATGCACGAGGGGATGGAACGGGTGCGCAAGGTGTTGGAACAGGTCGTGCCGCTGCTCGCGATTTGTCCCCTGTGCAGTTGTGGCACTGGGGTGGGGCCGGAAGCCCTCAAACGGTTACATGGCAAAAAGTAATCCCCGATGGCTGCACGCGGTGGTCATCAGCGCATGGTGACGAATTCTTCGGCGCCGGTGGGATGGATGGCGATGGTGTCATCAAAATCGCGCTTGGTGGCCCCCATACGTAGAGCCACCGCAAAGCCCTGAAGCATTTCATCCACGCTGTCGCCAATGGCGTGCAGCCCGACGATTTTTTCCTCCCGACCTACGGTAACCAGTTGCATCGCGGTTCTTTCCGGCTCCGCAGAAAAGGCGCGAACCAACGGGGTGAAGGTCGTTTGATATACCTTTACCGCTTCTTCACCATATTGCGCCTGGGCGGCTGCCGCACTGAGCCCGACCGTCGCGATGGGCGGATGACTAAAGATAACGGTGGGGACCAGATGGACGTCGAGACGGCGCTCTGTCTGGGCATTGAAGAGGCGGTCGGCGAGACGGCGCCCGGCGGCGATGGCTACGGGCGTGAGTGCCGGGCCACTGGTCACATCGCCAACCGCGTAGATACCCGATGTTTCAGTATTCTGGAACGCATCTACGGTGATGAATCCCTGGGGGTCGGTGGTAATATTTGCCTGCTCCAAGCCGAGATCGGTGCTGTTGGGACGACGACCGATGGCCCAGATGATGGTTTCCAACCCACCAAGACAGTCCCCATCCTGGAAGTGCAGGCACAGGCCATCAGCACGTTTTTCCACTTTCCGGACCTGGCGTTGGGCAAGGAGGCTGATACCCTGATGGAGCATGGCGTCCATGAGATTTTCACGGAGCATCGGTTCGAAATCGTTCAGGAAATGGTTGCGGCGCATGACCAGAGAAACGTCACTGCCGAGGGCATGAAGTACCCCGGCGAGCTCCACCGCGATGTAACCCGCACCCACTATGGCTACAGAGCGAGGCATCGTTTCCAGCGCGAAGAAACCGTCCGAGGTGATGCCCAGTTCCGCACCTGGAATGTCGGGCCAGACCGGCTGGCCACCGGTGGCGATCAAAATATGTGTCGCATTCAGGACTTCATCGCCGGCAGTGATTTGATGGGTGCCGGAGAAGCGGGCATGATTGCGGATGAGGGTGACGCCGTTACCGTCCAAACCTTGGGCGTAACGGTCGTGCAGGCGTTCAATATATGCGTCGCGCTGCCGCTTCAGGGATTCCCAGTGAAATTGGGGTTGCAAGGCATCAAAGCCGTACTCTTTCGCCATTTTCACCTGTTCGGCAAGGTGTGCGGCGTTCCAGAAGATTTTTTTGGGAACACAACCCACATTCACGCAGGTGCCGCCCAGGGGGCCGGCGGCTATCAGGGCGGTGCGCGCTCCGTAGCGGGCGGCACGGTTGGCCATGGCGATGCCGCCGCTGCCCCCACCGATAACAATGAGATCATAGGATTGTGTCATGGCATCTCGCTTTTGCTGGGTGTTGGTGAGGGTGGGCCGTCCTCTCCGTGACATGTGTTTCAGTGGGGAAGACAGCTGAAATATTTCTCCAGATCGTCGGCACCGCCGATGTGTTTGCCGCCGATAAAGACCTGGGGTACGGTGGAGTGTCCGCTCACAGCACGAATAGTCCGCGAACTGACGCCGGTTCCCATACCCGTTTTGATTTCTTCAAATGTCATATCGTGTGCCTTTAACAGTGCCTTGGCGCGGGCACAGTGCGGGCAGCCTTCGCGGGTGAAGACGGTGACGAATTCGGGGTCGCGTGCTTCAGGATTGATGTAGTGAAGCATGGTGTCTGCGTCGGAAACCTCAAAGGGGTCACCAGGCTTGTCGGGCTCGATAAACATTTTTTCGATCACGCCATTTTTCACCAGCATGGAGTAGCGCCAGGAACGTTTGCCAAAGCCCAGGTCGCTTTTGTCCACCAGCATACCCATGCCGTTGGTAAATTCTGCATTGCCATCGGGAATCAAATGGATGTTTTCGACGGCAAGTTCTTTGGCCCAGGCGTCCATGACGAAGGCGTCATTTACCGATATGCAGAGGATGTCATCAACACCGTTGGCGCGAAAAGTGGGTGCGAGCTCGTTGTAGCGCGGCAGATGGCTGGAGGAACAGGTCGGGGTATAGGCGCCGGGCAGTGAGAACACGATCACGGTCTTGTCCTTGAAAAGCTCGGTGCTGCTGACGTCGCGCCACTGATGGTTGGCGCGGGTGCGGAATACGGTCTGGGGGACGCTTTGGCCTTCTATACTGGTCAGTTTCATCTTAAGTCTCCTGTGGATGCTGCATAGGACTGATGGTAGACGTAGTCTAAAACAAAATCAAGTATCAAACGGCGGCTATCAGAGTGCGGATCTCAGATGTTGCCCCAGCCGAGATAGGTAGATGCTGTGTCGAGACCCCCATAGCGAATTTGAAAATCCGCCTGAGCGCGGACGACTGTTTTAGCGTGATAGGCAATGCCAACTCCAGCCTTGCGGATCATGGGCAGGTCATTGGCACCATCACCAATAGCGATGCAATGACTGGCATCGGTGCCCAGATTGAGGGCCAGCAGGTCGAGGAGGTCGGCCTTGGCGGCGGCATCGACGATGTCTCCGAGCACTTGGCCGGTGATTTGCCCGTCGATGATCTCCAGGGTATTGGCGAAGGCGTAGTCGAGGTCCAGCGTTTCTTGCAGGTGGCGGGTAAACTGGGTGAAGCCGCCGGATACGACACCGACCTCCACGCCTTGGGCCTTGGCCGCTGCCACCAGTTCACGGGCGCCGGGGCTGAGCCGCAAGCGCTCACGGATGATGGTGTCGATGGTGCTCGCGGGTGTCCCGGCCAGCAGGCGCACCCGCTCGCGCAGGGAGGTTTGAAAATCCAGTTCGCCCGCCATGGAGCGTTCGGTGATGGCGGAGACCTGGCGCCTGAGACCAAGATGGTCGGCCATTTCATCAATGCATTCAATGTCGATCAAGGTCGAGTCCATATCGGCCAGCAATAATCGGAAATGACCCTTAGCCCAGAGCGGCGTCACGGCAACATCCAGAAAGACACCTTCCAGGGCTTCAATGAGACGGTGGTTGCTGGCGCCCAAGGGACCGCTGGGACCGTGCAGGACGATGGCCAGATCGTCTCCCTGGCAATGGAGCACGCGACCCGGCATAAAGCTTTGCAGATGCAGGGTGGTCAGTGCCCGGCGCAGTGCCTCGGGTTGTGCCGCACCATGCAGCACCAGACGTACAGCACTGCTGGCGCTGCTCATAGGAGCCCAGATCACTTCTCGCTCCTGATGCAGGGCCTGGCGCGCGAGTTCGTCGAGGAAGGGGGCGATTTCGCCGACGGTGACCGGCAAATCCCAGCTTTGCAGCCAGCAGCCCCAAACTTCCTGGTGGCTTTCCACATCCGCCACCAGTTGGCCCATGCTGGCCGGCAGGCTCATGGGGCCGCGTGGGGCGGGACTGAGAATGGCGAGGCGCGTACTGCTCATGGCTAAATCCTTAGTTGGTCGATGAGTTGCAATAATTCCTGACAGCGCGCTTCGCCATCGGGCAGGTCGTGGCGAATGCGCAGGCGGTGCTCGCCGTCCAGTTGGTAGATGCTGTGGGGCTGCTGGATGAGCTGGATGATTTTTTCAGGAGCCACCTGATTTTCGGCGGCGAATTGCAGACGAGCACCGGCGGGGCCGGCGTCGATCTGTTCGATGCCGATTTGGGTGGCCAGCAGCCGTAACTGGGTCTGACAGAGCAAGGTGCGGGTGGGCGCAGGAATGGGTCCGAAGCGGTCAATCATCTCCACCATGATTTCTCCGATCGCGGCATCGCTGCGCACATCGCTGAGGCGTTTATAGAATTGCAGGCGCAGGTGTACATCCGGCAGGTAATCGTCGGGGATGAGCGCCGGGGTGTTGAGATGGATTTCCGGACCGTTGGCGCGTCGATCTTCGAGACTGTGGGGATCGCGTCCGGCACGGATGGCCTCTACCGCATCGTTCAGCCATTCCATGAAGAGGGTGAAGCCGATCTCATCCATATGCCCACTCTGCTCTTCACCGAGCAGCTCACCAGCCCCGCGGATTTCCAGATCGTGGCTCGCCAGTGCGAAGCCGACACCAAGGTCCTCCAGAGACTGGATGGCGTCCAGACGGCGCCGGGCATCGTTGCTCATGGCGCGTGGGTCCGGGGTGAACAAATAAGCGTAGGCGCGCTGATGCGAGCGCCCCACGCGGCCACGCAATTGATGGAGCTGGGCGAGCCCGAATTTATCGGCACGATTGATGAGGATGGTGTTGGCGTGCGGATTGTCGATGCCGGATTCGATAATGGTGGTGCTGAGGAGTATGTCGAAGCGTTGGTGATAAAAATCCAGCATCACCGCTTCCAGTTCGCTTTCGGGCATCTGGCCATGGGCGACGCGCAGACGGGCGTCGGGCAGCAGGCGGCGCAGGGTGGTGGCCATGCGCTCGATGTCGCGCACTTCATTGTGCAAGAAGTACACCTGACCACCGCGATGCATTTCGCGTTGGCAGGCCTCAACCACTGTGGCGTCATCCCAGATCTGGACAAAGGTGCGCACTGGCTGGCGACGCTGGGGTGGGGTGGCGATGATGGATAAGTCGCGCAGACCGGCGAGGGAGAGATTCAGGGTGCGGGGAATCGGCGTGGCGGTCAGGGTGAGAATATCCACCTCGGCGCGCAGGGCCTTGATTCGTTCCTTTTGACGTACGCCGAAGCGGTGCTCCTCGTCGAGAATCAGCAGACCCAGATCGTGGAAGGTGACATCCTTTTGCAGCAAACGATGGGTGCCGATGAGGATATTCACCTCCCCGGCGGCCACGGCGGCGAGCACCTGCTTGTGCGCTTTGGTGCCCTGGAAACGGGAGAGCACTTCCACGCGCAGGGGCAGTCCGGCACAGCGATCCTGAAAATTTTTGTAATGCTGCTGGGCGAGGAGGGTGGTGGGTACCAGCACAGCCACCTGTGTACCGCCGTGCGCCGCCAGGAAAGCCGCGCGGAGTGCCACCTCCGTTTTGCCGAAGCCCACATCGCCGCAGACCAGGCGATCCATGGGGTGGGGACTGGTCATGTCGCTAATGACGGCGTCGATGGCCTGCTGCTGATCCGGAGTTTCCTCAAAGGGAAAACGGGACACGAACTCCCAGTAGGCGTCGTCCGGGGCGGGAAAAGCCCGCCCGGCGCGCGCCGCGCGCCGGGCATAGATATCCAGCAGCTCGGTGGCGGCATCAATCGCCTTCTGTCGCGCCTTGGCTTTTGCCTTTTCCCAGTGATTGCTGCCCAGACGGGAGAGCACCGGCTCCGTTGCACCGTTACCCACGTAACGGGTGATACGATCCAGATGATCCGCCGGGACGTAGACGAGATCGCCGTTAGCGTACTCCAGGACCACGTATTCGTTGATATCGCCCTGCGCCGCAAAGGGCGTGGCCAAGCCCTGAAAACGGCCGATGCCGTATTCTTCGTGGGTGACGGGGTCATTCGACTGTAAATCGCCGAGATCACGGACCAGACCCTCGACGCTACGCTGTCGGGTATGGGCGCTGCGCCGTTGGGCAAAGACGCGGTCGCCGAAAATCTGTGCCTCGGAGATCAACGCCAGTCTGACCAGGCCATTTTCCTTGATGAGCAGGCCGCGTTCCAGGGGCGCCACGGTGATGGCGATCCGTTCTGTGCCCCCCAGGAACTCCGGCCAGTCATGGACACGGGCAGGAAGCAGCCCCGTTTTGCCGAGGCGTTCTGAGAGTGCCTCCTGACGGCCTGGCGATTCTGCCGCGAGAATGACCCGGCCCTCTGTGGGCAGGTGGCGCAGAAAAACGTCGAGCGCGGCCAATGGCGCTTCCGGTGTGCCGTGCAGATCAGGTAGGGGGGCTGTCAGTAGACGCTCTCCGTCGCCTTCCGTTTGACCATGCACCAGCGCACGACCGCGCAGGATGTCTTCCCATTCACCGGGGGTTAAGAGGAGTTCGTCGGGGGATAGTATGGGATAAGACGTGTCGTGGGCCCGCTCCTCATGCCGCTCATGCCAGTCCTGGCGAATGTGCCGGGCGGATGTCTCCAGGCCGGGGGGTAGAAAGACGATACCATCTTTGGCGAAGTGCATGAGCAGATGGCTGCTCTGGGGGAAAAATAACGGGAGATAATGCTCAGCCCCTTGGGGGACCTGTCCACGGTTGGCTGTCCGATAAATCTCGGCACGCTGTGGATCACCGCTGAAGCGGGCGCGGAACTGGCTGCGAAATTCCTGCAGTGCGGCAGTGTCCACCGGCACCTCCCGCGCCGGGAGCAGAGAGACTCGCTCGACTTTTTGCTGGGTACGCTGGGTTTCCGGATCGAAGGCACGGATGCTTTCTACCACGGTATCGAAGAGTTCAATGCGGTAGGGTAGGGCGCTGCCACTGGGAAAGAGATCGATGATTCCGCCGCGCCAGGCCAATTCGCCAGCTTCCGAGACCTCGCTGACATTGCGATAGCCAGCATCGATCAGGCGTTGACGAAAACCTTCCGGATTCAGGTGGTCACCCACGGCGAGGACAAAAGCGTGCTGGTCGAGAAAACTACGCGGTGGCAGGCGTTGCAGGACGGCGGACAGGGGAGCGAGGCAAACGCCACGCCAGTCCGGCAGAGCGGCAAGGGTGGCCAGCCGGGTGGCTGTGGCATCGGCCGGCGGCGCCAGGCGATCATAGGGCAGAATTTCGCGGTCCGGGAAAATCAGCGGCGTTGGCAAGTCTGGTGCGAAAAAGCGCCATTCGCGCTGCCATTCCTCCACGTCGCGGGCGTTCGGCAGCAAAATCAGCAGCGGACGCTGCCACTGGCGTGCCATCTGCGCCGCCAGCCAGCTATCCGCGGCACCGTAGAGTTGACTAAATGCGCGTGCCGCTCCGACGCGCGGCGGGGTGCCGAGAAAAAGACTTCGATCCAAGAATATCTGATCTTATGTGGGGACTCTGAAGGGCTATAGTGTAAAGGGGCGCTGTGGAAACTGCAAAAAAGCGGCGTCGCTTTCTTGCACCCCCCCTAAAGACTGCGGATACTTCGGGTTTGCAGTTTTGGTCCATAATGTTCGGGGGGAGGGTTATATGGAGCGCGTCTGGGTGGTGATCCCGGCGGGAGGCCGGGGACAGCGGTTTGGGGCGGCGCAGGCCAAGCAGTACGTGCTGCTGCGCGGCCGTCCCGTCATTGCCCATACCCTGGCGGTTTTTTTTCGGGAGCCGCGTGTTGCGGGCATTCAGTTGGTTCTGCCGGGCGAGGATATTGCGACCGGAGGCTGGCGGGAGTTGCTGGGACCCACGCAGGAACCGTTCCTGTCCCCTGTCGTCGGCGGTGCTCGGCGTGCGGATTCGGTGCGCCTCGGTCTGGAGGCGCTGCTGCGGCAGGGGGCAGCGGTGTCCGACTGGGTGCTGGTGCATGACGCCGCCCGGCCCTGTCTGCGTCGCGAAGACCTGTTACTCTTGCTCGACAGCCTGGCGGATTCGCCCCAAGGTGCGCTTCTCGCCGTACCGCTTGCCGATACACTGAAGCGCGCTGAGAATACTCACTCCGTGGGCACCGTAGATCGTGAGGGGCTGTGGCGTGCTCTCACACCCCAGGCCTTTCCCCTCGGCGCCCTGCTGGCTGCCCTGGAAGCGGCGTGCGAACAGAATCTGCAGATTACCGATGAGGCTTCGGCGATGGAATGGCGGGGTTGGCGCCCCCGTTTGATTCATGGACATGGTGACAATATCAAAGTCACCCTGCGGGATGATCTCGTGTTGGCTGCCGCCGTTCTTGCGGCTCGTGATGAAGAAGGATAACCCCCATGCAACTGCGTATCGGTCATGGCTTTGACGTGCATGCGTTGGTGACGGGTAGACCCCTTGTTCTCGGTGGCGTGACGGTCCCCTACAAATTCGGCCTGGCCGGCCACTCCGATGCCGATGTGCTCCTTCACGCCATCTGCGATGCCCTGTTGGGGGCGGCTGCCCTGGGCGACATCGGTCGCCATTTTCCAGACACCGACGTCCGTTTCGCGGGCGCGGATTCCCGGCTCCTGCTCCGGCATTGTCACCAGTTGGTTCAGGGGCAAGGTTTTTCGGTGGGTAATGTGGACGCGACCATTGTCTGTCAGCGTCCCAAATTGGCACCTCACATCCCGCAGATGCGCGCCTATATTGCTGCCGACCTCGCCGTGGAGCTTGATGCGATCAACATCAAAGCGACCACCACCGAGCAATTGGGCTACACCGGTCGGGGTGAAGGCATTGCCGCCCATGCCGTCGTTCTGATTCAACATGCCTGAAAGTCCGCCGCGCATCTATCCCGCAGAGGGCGGCCTGCTCGGCGCCGAATTGCGACAGACTCCGGAAGACTTTCAGGTCACGGAACTGCTGCCCTTTACCGCATCTGGTTCAGGCGCCCATCACTGGCTGGTGGTGGAGAAGCGCGGCCTCAATACCCAGGATGTGGCCAACCGCCTGGCGCACTGTGCGGGGGTGGCGGTGCGCGATGTGGGCTTTGCCGGTCTCAAGGATCGCCATGCCATTACCCGGCAGAGTTTTACGGTGCCGGCCATGCCGGGGCCCGATCCGGACTGGGCTAGCCTGGAAGATGGCAGCCTGCATTTTCAGCAGATCAGCCGCCATGACCGTAAATTGCGTCGAGGCGTATTGCGTGGTAATCACTTCCGGCTCGTTTTGCGTGCTACCACGGGAGCGCGCAGTCTCTGGGACGCTCGCCTGCAAAGTCTCATGAAGGAGGGGTTCCCCAACTATTTCGGTGCTCAGCGTTTCGGGCATCGTAATCTGCAGGAAGCCGCGCGACTGCTATCTGGGCAGCCGATGCGGATAGACCGCCATCGGCGTGGCCTGCTCTGGTCCGCCGCCCGCTCTGCTCTGTTCAACCTGGTCCTCGCTGAACGGGTGCGGCAAGCGAACTGGGCGCAGATTTTGCCGGGCGAGATCGTGCAACTGGTGGGCTCGCACAGCATTTTCTTGGCGGCAGACGACGATCTGTCTGATTTGCAGGCGCGCGCCACCGACTGGGACCTGCATCCCACCGGCCCTTTACCGGGTCGCGGTGGGTTGGCACCGACTGCCGCCGCCATTGCGCTAGAGAACTCAGCCCTGAGTGCCGGGCCCATCATCGCTGGTGCGGGAGACGATGGGCTGCGCTGGGCACAACGCCTTGCGGAACAAGGTCTGGATGCCGCCCGGCGGCCCCTGCGCGCGCGTCCCGAGACCCTGACCAGCGACTGGCAGGATGCGCAGACCCTTGTCCTGAGTTTTTTTCTCCCCGCCGGAGTCTTTGCCACGAGCTGTGTGGAGGGTCTTTTCGGCCAGGAAATGGCTGATGTACGGCGGTTGGACACTGGTGTTGACTAGGTGCTTTACAATGGACACTATACTTAAGCGTACAGTATATGCTTAAAAGCGTCATTTAAGCGGATGGACATATATATGCAACCCCCAGTGACTATTGGTCGTTTGGCGCGTGAAGCCGGGCTCGCCGCAGAGACTTTGCGCTATTACGAGCGGATTGGACTCATCCAGCCGGTGCAGCGGACCCGGTCCAACTATCGCCTGTACGATGTTGAGGCGGAATCCCGTCTGCGTTTTATCCGGCGTGCCCAGAATCTCGGCTTTTCTCTGGCAGAGGTGAAGGAGTTGCTGGATATCGGTAGCCGTGTCGAGAATGATATGGGTGAGGTCAAAGCCCTTACCGCGCAAAAGCTTGCCGAAATTGATTTCAAAATCGCCGACTTGCAACGGATGCGCACAGCCCTTGCGCAGCAGGCTGAGTGCTGTCCCGGTCACGGTTCTGTTGCAAACTGCCCAATCCTGGCCTCTCTGGCGAGTGCGGAAGGTGCCGTGCCTGTTCGGGAGCGCTGGGAGCGGCCGGGATGATTAGCCACAGCCGCCCTACAACACGTGGCGCAGAACTGAGCGTGCTTCGTGGCTTGGTGCTTATCTTCGACGCGACCAGCCCAGCAGAACACGCAATGCACCGCTGCCCCCTTCTTCAGGGCGAGCCTGAGCAAAGGCCAGCACCTCCTGGTGACGCATCAGCCAGCCGCCCACCAGTCTTTTCAGGACGGGAACACGACCAGGGGATCCCAGTCCTTTGCCATGGATGACGCAGATGCACGTCCAGCGCCATTGCCGCGCTTCCCGCAAAAATGCCGCGAGTTCAGTGCGCGCCTCTTCTACGGTACAGCCATGCAGATCGAGCCGCTCCTGAATCCGGAACCGTCCCCGGCGCAAGTCCCGCAGCAGCGCCGGAGATAAGCCGGACCGCAAATAAAGCCATTCGTCTCCGGATTCCAAGACTTCATCGCCGCTCAGACCGTGGTCCAGTACTTCGAGAACGGCCAGATCATCCCGATGCCGCTGCTGCGGCAAGGGCGGTGGTGGTACAGGACGTGGGGGAGGCGGCGGCGCTGGCAGGGGCCGGACATCAGCCACCGCCCGCAGAAAGCAATCTGCTTCTTCTGCATCGGTCACCGGCTCTTGCTTCTCCGGCTCATGTGGCCGCCGCCCCATGTGCTTAGTCCTCTTGTTGCTCCAGCCAACGCTCTGCGTCCAGCGCCGCCATGCAACCGCTACCCGCGCTGGTTACCGCTTGGCGATAGACATAGTCCTGCACGTCGCCCGCCGCAAACACACCGGCAATGCTGGTGGCTGTTGCCATGCCATCGCGCCCGCCGCGAGTAACCAGATAGCCCGCTTCGTCCATTTTCAGTTGTCCCTTGAAAAGGCTGGTATTGGGTTGGTGGCCGATGGCAATGAACACCCCCGTCAGCGTCAGGTCCTGGGTGCTGCCGTTTTCTACATGCTTAATCCGCAAGCCGGTGACCCCGGAGTTGTCACCCAGCACCTCGTCCACAGAGTGATCCCAGATAATGGTGACGTTTTCCTTGCCCATGAGCTTGTCCTGCAGGATTTTTTCGGCGCGGAACCGGTTACGGCGGTGGATGACCGTTACATGCTTGGCGATATTGCTGAGATAGAGGGCTTCTTCTACCGCAGTATTGCCGCCACCGACTACGGCGACCGCCTGCCCGCGATAGAAAAACCCATCGCAGGTCGCACAGGCGGAGACACCCTTGCCCCGAAACTGGTCTTCACTGGGCAAGCCCAGGTACTTGGCAGAAGCGCCGGTAGCGAGAATCAGTGCGTCACAGGTATAACAATGCTGGTCTCCGCTGAGGCGAAAGGGTCGTTGACTCAGGTCAGCGGTATGAATGTGGTCAAATAGAACCTCGGTATCAAAGCGGCGTGCCTGTTTTTCCAGTTCCTGCATGAGTTCCGGGCCCATGATACCGTCTGCCGCACCGGGCCAGTTATCCACGTCCGTGGTCGTCATCAGTTGGCCGCCGGGCTCCATGCCTTGTACCAGTATGGGGTTCAGATTGGCGCGCGCAGCGTAAATAGCAGCTGTATAACCACCGGGGCCGGAGCCCAGGATGAGTAAACGGCAATGTTTTTCATCGATGACACTTTTCGGATCGCTCATGGGTACCTCGCTGCCAGAAGGGAACGGTATCGGACGAGTTGCGCACACCACGAACCCGCCCGGACTTATGCGAAACTGCTAGCGAAAAGTCTAACACCATTTCCACGCTGTCGTCCCTGCCTTCCGTCCTGATGTGATATTCGGATGGCACGAAATAAACGCCTGCATCTGAACCATTAGAAGCCGCTAACAATAGCATTTCTTTGCCTTTCTTTCCCGGCATCTCCTTGACACCCGTGCAGGGGTCGTTTAGCGTGCCGGTATGAGTTCCACTGCCCGTAACGTGTCCCGAGGCTCCCGGCCTGCCCCCGCAAAGCCGGTTCAACTGTCGCGTGTCAAACCGTGGCGCCGCGAGGCGCTGCTGCTGCTGATGATCGCGGTGGCAGCCTTCATGGCAATGTCCGTGCTCAGTTTTCATCCCTCCGATCCCAGCTGGTTTAGTAGTGGTAAAGGTGCCCAGGTGCACAATTGGGGTGGTGAGGCTGGCGCCTATCTCGCTGATTTTTTGGTGCAGATTTTTGGTATGATCGCCTGGCTCCTCCCTGTGGAGCTGGGCGTGTGGGCCTGGCAGCTATGGCGGTGTTGGTTCCGTCAGTATCCGGGGCGCTGGGCGGCCCCTTTGGGCGCTGTTGCCGTCGCGCTGGGTCTGACCAGTTTTCTCGCGCTGACTTGGCCCACGGAGTGGTGGCCCATTGCCGGAGACGGCGCGGGCGGTATCCTCGGGCAGGAAATCAGTGTCCATACCCAGCCTTTTATCGGCGTGGGTGGTAGCATATTGCTCTTTCTGCTGCTGTTTGTGCTCGGTGTGTTTCTGCTCACTGGCCTGGGACCACGCGCGATGGCGGCGCATATCCGCGCTCTGCACCTTTCTTTGCCACGACCACACCTGCGCTGGCCTTTGCGGCGGCGGGTGGTCGCCCAAGAAACGGCCCCTGTGCTGATCACGACGCTGGCGCCTGCCGTGCGAAAAACATCTCCGGCAGCAGCGCCGACTCAGGCCGTCGTTAAAGGCAGTCGGCAGTTACCACTGCCCGCACCCGTAGGGCCGCCGCGTGCTGATGGTCTTCCCGATCTTGCCCTGCTCGATCCGGCAGATGCGGAAGACCCCAGTTCCCAGTTGCAACCCGAAGTGCTGGCGCAGCAGTCGCGCATGCTGGAAGAAAAGCTGGCCGATTTCGGGGTGCAGGCAACCGTGGTGGCGGCTCATCCCGGACCAGTGATTACCCGTTTTGAAATAGAGCCGGCACCGGGGGTCAAAGTCAGCCAGATCGCCGGTCTCAGTAAAGACCTTTCGCGCGTGCTGGCGGCGCGGGTGCGTGTGGTGGAAGCCATTCCCGGTAAGGCCACCATGGGCATCGAAGTGCCGAACCTCAAGCGGCGCACGGTGCGTCTCTCCGAGGTGCTTTCCAGTCACAGTTTTACCCAGAGCAAAAGCCATCTAACGCTGGCACTGGGACAGGATATCGGCGGTCAGCCGGTGTCCGCCGATCTGGCGAAGATGCCCCATCTGCTGGTGGCCGGAACCACCGGCGCCGGCAAGTCTGTGGGCGTCAATGCCATGATTCTCAGCATTCTCTTTAAGGCGACTGCTGACGACGTCCGCCTGATTATGGTGGATCCCAAGATGTTGGAGTTGTCCATCTATGAGGGCATCCCCCATCTGCTGGCGCCGGTGGTAACGGATATGAAGGAGGCCGCGAACGCCTTGCGCTGGTGCGTGGCGGAGATGGAACGGCGTTATAAGCTCATGGCCTTTGCCGGAGTGCGCAACCTGGCCGGATATAATCAGAAAGTGCGGGAAGCGGCAGCTTCGGGACATCCCCTGCCGGGTCCGGATAAAGATATGGATGGCGAGCCCGTGGCGCTGAGCGCGCTGCCTGCTATCGTGGTGATCATTGATGAGTTCGCGGACCTGATGATGGTGGTCGGTAAACAGGTGGAAACCTTGATCACCCGACTGGCCCAGAAAGCGCGCGCTGCCGGTCTGCACCTCATTATGGCGACCCAGCGTCCGTCGGTGGATGTAATCACCGGACTGATCAAGGCCAACGTCCCCACCCGCATTGCCTTTCAGGTTTCGTCGCGTATCGACTCGCGTACCATTCTCGATCAGATGGGGGCGGAGACCTTGCTGGGCCAGGGCGACATGCTCTATCTGCCGCCCGGCTCCGGTTACCCGTTGCGGGTGCATGGGGCTTTTGTCAGCGATGAGGAAGTTCATCGCGTGGTGGAGTCCCTGCGTCAGTTGGGCGCGCCACAATACGACGAGCGTATTGTGCAGGGTAATGAGAGTGGCGATGGCGAGGGCATGGACGGAGAAGGCGGGGAAGATGCCGATCCCCTCTATGATCAGGCGGTGGCCATCGTTACCAGTAGTCGCAAGGCGAGCATCTCTTACGTGCAGCGGCAACTCAAGGTGGGCTATAATCGGGCCGCCCGCATGATCGAAGAGATGGAGCGGGTTGGTGTGGTCGGTCCCTTGCAAAGTAATGGGAGCAGAGAAATCTATGCAGCAGCACCGCCCGGTCGGGACTGACCATTTGCACTTTATGCGCGACCCATTACCGGCCTTACGTTTGGCTCGCTGGTTTTGGGTGCCGCTGCTGATTTTGGGCGGTGTCCAGTACGCGGCCGCTGCCACGGGCCTGGCGATGTTGCAGGGTTTTTTCCAGAAAACCCACACCATCACGGCCCAGTTCAGTCAGGAGGTAGCCAACCATGACGGCCAGATCGTCAAGCGTGCCAGTGGCAAGCTGTGGATTTCCCGCCCCGGCAAATTCCGCTGGGATTATAGCGGCAACAACGGGCAAATAATTGTATCCAACGGTGAGAAGGTCTGGCTCTACGAACCCGCTTTGGAGCAGGCCACGGTACAGCCTCTCGGCAAAGCCCTCGGATCGACCCCTGCGGCGCTGATCGCCGGCAACGATGACCTCGGCCAGCGCTTCAAGATCACTGACCTGGGTCAAAAAGACGGTCTTCACTGGCTCCTGCTCCATCCCAAAACGGGTCAGGATCAAGGCTTCACGGATCTGCGCATGGGTTTTGACGCGCAGGGCGCACTGCGCCAGATGCGCATGGAAGATGCCTTTCAGCAACAGACGGTCCTCCGCTTTACACATATTAAAGTCAATCACCCCATTTCGGCGCAGGAGTTTCAGTTCACTCCGCCAGCCGGTGTGGATGTTCTCTCGCAATAATTTTTTCTGGAGCACTGCATGTCGGCTTTGAAGACCCGCCTCGCCCTCGTTACCCTCGGCCTGTTAGTGGCTGCGCAATCCCATGCCGCAGGTTTTGCCGCGCCGACCTCCGTGGTGGGACTTTCGGAAGCAGGTGCCACGGTAGCCGATGGCGGACCCGTCAGCAGCTTTGCCGACAATCCTGCGGACATGGTCTTCTTCCCGGGTACCCGGGTGGGCTTGGATATTCTCGCGATGCGCCCTGCTTACAAAGTGGATAACAGCAATGTTACTTACGACGCCAGCAGCAATATGCAGATTCTGCCCAATCTCTTTGTGACCCATCGTTTTAATGACCTCCCGCTGGCGGTTGGTCTCGGTATCACTTCGCCCTTCAACACCAACAACACCTGGCCTGCCGGGACTTTTGGTGCTACGCAGTGGAAAAATAATTTGCAGATCATTGATGTGAATCCGGGTGTTGCCTATTTGCTGCTGCCCAATCTGAGCGTTGGGGTGGGTCTGGATTATTACCAGACGTTGAGCGCAACCTTTGGCCCCAACTCCGGTAGTGGTGGGGGTGTCGGCGGTAACGTCGGGCTTTTCTACACCACGGAGCGCTTCAATGCGGGACTCAGTTACCGCTCGGCGGCCAGTATTTCTTCAGGCGGTGGCAGTGTTGACCTCCCCAGTCGCGTGCAGGCAGGTGTCCGCTATCGCTTCACCCCGCGCTTTGCCACCGAACTGGATGTGGACTGGAATGACTGGAGCAATGCCCAGTTGCCCGGCTATGGCAGCCTCGGCTGGAAGTCCGCCATGGCCTATCGTATCGGGCTCAGCTATCACCTGAATCAGGATCTTGAGTTCCGCGGTGGGCTCGCCCACGAGGGCAGCCCCACCAGTGGTTCCAGCATTCAGGCAGCGATACCCACGGCCAGCAGTAATCTGGCCTCTTTTGGCGTCGGTGTGGGGTTGGGTCCGTGGCATTATGATTTGGGCGTTTCTTATGCTATTTCCGGTAACACCTCTTCATATAATCACAGGTTTCCCGGCACCTACAAAGCCAGCACCCTCAACTTCGGCGCCGCCATTTCCCGGGACTTTTAAGGGATAGGCTGCCCGAGCCGAACGCCCATGGCAGCATTGCCCGGTAGCGACCCTCGCCCGCTGGCGGCCCGTATGCGTCCCCAGACGCTGGGCGCCTATGTCGGGCAGAACCATCTGCTCGGCAAGGGCGGTCCATTGCGGGCCATGGTGCAGGCCGGGCATCTGCACTCCATGATTCTCTGGGGTCCGCCGGGCAGTGGCAAAACCACCTTGGCGCAACTCCTCGCCCATGCCGCTGGCCAGCACTTCCAGATTCTGTCTGCCGTCAACAGCGGAGTACGAGAAATCCGCGCCGCCGTCACCAGCGCCGAGGCCGCCCAGTCTCTGGGCCAGGGCACGGTCCTCTTCATCGATGAAATCCATCGCTTCAACAAAAGCCAACAGGACGCCCTGCTGCCCCATGTGGAAGAAGGCGTCGTGACCCTCATCGGCGCAACGACGGAAAACCCCAGCTTCGCCCTGGTCAACGCCCTGCTGTCCCGGGCGCGCGTCTATGTTCTCAAAGCGCTGACTGGTGAAGAACTCGGCACGGTGCTCGATCACGCCCTTGCTGATAGTGTGCTCGGTCTGGGTGATCTGGCGATAGAGATGTCCCCGGAAGTACGCAAGGGTTTGCTGACCGCCGCCGACGGCGATGCCCGTCGTCTCCTCAATCTGCTGGACCTCGCGGTACAATTGGCCCCGGTGCAGGCGGGTAACACACAGATCACTGCCGAAATCGTCGCCGCGGCCAGCGGTCAATCCTGGCGACGCTTCGACAAGGGCGGTGAAGCCTTTTACGACGAAATCTCCGCTTTTCACAAGTCTCTGCGCGGTTCCGACCCCGATGCGGCGCTCTACTGGCTGGCGCGAATGCTCGATGGGGGCGCCGATCCCTTGTATCTCGCCCGCCGTCTGGTGCGCATGGCTTCTGAAGATATCGGCCTCGCTGACCCGCGGGCTATGGATATGGCCCTCGCCGCCAAGGACGCCTATGCCTTTCTCGGTTCGCCCGAGGGAGAACTGGCCCTCGCGCAAGCCACGGTCTACCTCGCCAGCTGCCCCAAAAGTAACCGCGTCTACGATGCCTGGAATGCTGTGCGCACCGCCGTCAAGGCGGGTGGTACTGCGGAGGTGCCCCTCCATCTGCGCAACGCGCCCACGAAACTGCTCAAAACACTGGATTATGGCAAGGAATATCAATACGATCACGACTATCCCGACGCCATCGCCCCGGAGCAGCATTATTTGCCCCCCGGCCTGCGTCAGACCCATTTTTATGACCCCAGCGACCGCGGTCTGGAAGCCCGTATCCAAGAACGTCTACGCTGGATAAATGCCCATCGTCAATCTGTCCGAGAGAAAAACCCCCATGCTTGATCCCAGCTTGCTGCGCAGCGCACCAGAAAAAGTAGCCGCAGGCCTCGCCCGCCGTCACTTCACTCTGGATGTGACGGCCCTGAGCACCCTCGACCAGCAGCGCAAAACCCTGCAGATTCAGCTCGAAGAAGTGCGCAACGCCCGCAATGAAGCCTCCAGACAGGTCGGTCAGGCGCGCCGTCAGGGGCTCGATACCAGCGCGATGCAGACCGCGGCGGCGCAGCACGGCGAAGAGATCAGGACCCTGGAGCAATCTCTGGAAAGCATCCTTGCCGAATGGGAGAAGCTGACCAGCAACCTGCCCAATATCCCGCAGGATTCAGTGCCCGATGGCCGCGATGAAAGTGACAATGTGGTGTTGCGTCACTGGGGCACACCCCGCGCCTTCGATTTCCCTCCTCGCGACCATGTCGATCTGGGCGAGGACTTGGGTATTATTGATTTCGCGGCGGGCGCTCGCCTCGCTGGCGCCCGTTTTGCGGTGTTGCGTGGCCTCGGTGCCCGTCTTGAGCGCGCCCTGACGCAATTCATGCTGGATTTGCATACGACGGAACACGGCTACTGCGAAATCGCGCCGCCCTTTCTCGCCAACGCTGACTCCCTCTTCGGCACTGGGCAGCTCCCCAAATTCGAAGAAGACCTTTTTGCTTTGAGGGACGACCCCTATTACCTGATCCCCACTGCCGAAGTGCCGCTTACCAATCTTCTGCGCGGTGAGATTGTCGGTATCCTGCCGCAACGCTTCTGTGCTTACACCCCTTGTTTTCGGCGCGAAGCGGGGGCTTATGGGCGCGACACTCGTGGCATGATCCGCCAGCATCAGTTCGACAAGGTGGAGTTGGTGCAGATCGTCCGTCCAGAGGATTCCTGCCGGGCCCACGAAGCACTCACCGCCCATGCCGAAAAGGTATTGCAACTTCTGGAGTTGCCCTACCGGGTGATGGCCCTCTGCGCGGGGGATTTGGGTTTCAGCGCTGCCAAGACCTATGATCTCGAAGTCTGGCTGCCGGGCCAGAATCAGTACCGGGAAATCAGCTCCTGCAGCAATTTCGAAAGCTTTCAGGCGCGCCGCCTGCGGTTACGCTACCGCGCAGAAGACGGCAAGCCGCAACTCGCCCATACTCTCAATGGTTCCGGCCTCGCTATTGGTCGCACCCTGGTTGCCCTTCTGGAAAACCATCAGCGCGCCGATGGTAGTATCGAAATTCCTACCGCCTTGCGTCCCTACCTCGGCGGGTTGGACGTCGTTAAGGCCTGAACCCGTGCACTCGACCTGCGAACCAGTGAGTTGCGCACTGCACAGCGCCTTAGAGTTGGCCGCGATGCAGCGTCGTTCACTGCGTTTGCGTTTGGCGGATGGCACGTGGCAAATCGGCATTATTCTCGACGTCTGGACCGCGCAGGGCAGGGAATGGCTGCGTCTGCGTCAGGCCGACGGTGATGTCGAGATTGATCTTACCCATATTCAACAAGTCCAGGAAAATACTGCACCATGAAATATCCCATTATCCCCAGTCTCCTTGCCGGTTGTTCGATGCTGCTTTCCAGCTCTGCCTTTGCCGCGGAGTTTCCCCTGCCCGCGACCGGCAGCAACATGGTCGGACAGCTTCAGGTGGTGATCGCCCGGCATCAGGATACACTGCTCGATATCGCCCGCCACTACGATCTTGGCTATAACGAAATCCGCGCTGCGAACCCTGGCGTCGATCCATGGCTTCCCGGTGCTGGAACCCATGTACTGATTCCCACTCAATATATCCTCCCCCCCAAGCCGTGGAGAGGGATCATCATCAATATTCCGGAGCGCCGCCTGTTTTATTTCCCCGCCGGTCAGCATGTGGTCTACACCTTCCCGGTGGGCATTTTCCGCCCAAAATGGCCGAATCCGCTGGGCAGCACGCGCATCATTGCCAAAGTCAGGAACCCCACCTGGACAGTGCCAAAAAACATACAGGAGGAGCATGCCAAGGCCGGGGAACCCATACCCGCGTTCTTCCCCGCCGGCCCTGACAACCCCATGGGTGAACTGGCGCTGGAAACGGGCTGGTCGCAGATTTTTATTCACGGCACCAATAAGCCCTGGGGTGTCGGCATGCGGGTCAGCCATGGCTGCTTCCACGTCTATCCCGAAAACGAAGTTCAGCTCTTTAAAATGGTAAAGGTGGGCACGCCGGTGACGACCATCGATCAGCCATATATTGTCGGGACGAGTGGCAACGGCCAGCTCTATCTGCAAAGTTTCGCACCCATAGAAGCCTATAAAAAAGGCGGCAACTCTCAACAACGCGCAGTCGATGCCATCAGTCTTTTTGAAAAGCAGGCCCAGCAAAACTGGACGATTAACTGGCAACAGGTCATCGATTTGGTAGAAAAGCCCAATACCATACCCACGGCCATCAATATCAACGCCCCTACGCTGTCCGCGGTGATCGCCCGGTTGCCTGCCCAGCCCTATGACTTTGCGCCCTATGGCGACAATGCCAACACCGCGACGCCGCCACCCGCGCCGACCTCCATCGCCACCCCGGCGGCCTGAACAGGCGCTTCATCTCCGGGGGCAAAAAAAGCGCTTGCGTGCCCCCATACCCCCGTGTATAGTTCGTCCTCTCGGCGGGGCAGAGGACCCAAAGAGAGCAGCAAATACATTGGGTGTTGACAGTAAAGTAGATCGCCTGATATAGTTACAGACCCTGTTGCGGGGTGGAGCAGCTTGGCAGCTCGTCGGGCTCATAACCCGAAGGTCGTAGGTTCAAATCCTACCCCCGCTACCAAGATTCGCAGTACGTTGTATCGTTCTTTTCCAGCCGAGTGGAGATGTGTGGGGTTTAGGCCCAAGGGTATTATGAGCGCATAAATGTGTTGATAATTGCCCTGATTGGTATTGTTTTAAGAAGGATTGAACGAGAGAGTTTGATCCTG
>JAPTWR010000048.1 GCA_028065135.1 Acidithiobacillus sp. | reverse complement strand
CGGTATGCTGCCAGGGGACGATCTCGTCCTCTTCTGCCAATACGCCGCGCCAAAGGGTATTATCCAGGTCGGTGATGATCAGTTTGACGGGGTCCTCCGCGCGCAATACCCGCATGGCGCCTTCCAGTCGCTCCAATATATCCCGAGCTATCCATTCACCCTGCACGCTCAACGGCGACAAGCCATTATGGGTATAGTGGGACAGATAACCGTCATACACACTGGCGTCGCCGTAATACTGGCGGATATCGTTGATTTCCAGATAATAGCCCCGCGGCGACGCGGCCAGATGGTCCTCCAGGGCATCGTTGAGGCCTCTGACCAAGCCATACAGGGAACCCTGGCGGTTGCGCCCGAGAACGCCCGCCACCTGCGGAGGAGGCTCCAGCAGAGACACGAAGAACACCGGTAGACCCGGTGGAATGGCGGCCAATATATGATCCACCACCTGCTGCAGGTTGAGGACGGCCTGCGCCCGAATCTGCCCCATATCCAGCTCCGGGCGCAGATGAAAAAGATCGCCGTCGCCCTCTTCTACCGACATGCTGAGGAGGGTGCGCAGGGTGAGATTGACAAGGACCACATCAAAGGCGTCGGCAACTATCTGCCGATCCACCTCCTGCAAGCCCGAATCCATGAGGTAATGCCGCATGGACCAGCCCAACTCCAGGGCCACCTGCAGCAAATTCTCGGCAAGACAGGTGCCGAGCAGTGCGATTCGAGGTTTTGGAAGCGGCAGACGGCACAACTCCGTTGGCAGCAGGGGGGGGGTGTTCCTTGCGCAAAAAATCCGCGATAGCCAAGCGCCGCTGGCGGTATTGGGTATAGCGCCGGGCCTCGGCAGATCGCCTGAAATCCTTCAATACGCGGACACGCCCCCGGCCCGCGCGCAGCAGGCGCAGATAGTAGGCCTTGCCTTCCTCATCCGCGGCACGTCCCAGATAGCGCTGGTAAATCGCTTCCACGAACTCGGCGTCGGGCAAGGCGCGCAAATCCGCCTCTCTCGCCTCAGCCCCAGGCCACCAATGGTCCCACAGGGCGGGAAAACCTGTCTTACATCCCCTCATAAGCGGATATGGCCTCATCCACGCTATCGAAAAAGTGCAGCTTGCCATGCTGCAAAAAGGCCGCGTGATCGCAGTTGTTGCGGATAATATCCAGATGGTGAGAGACCAACACCATGGCCTTGTTCTCCCGGCTTCGCAGTTCCTCCTCACACTTGCGATTAAAGCGGATGTCGCCCACGGAGATGACCTCGTCCACCAAAAAGCAATCGAAATCGATGGCCATACTCAGGGCGAAGCTCAGGCGGGAATTCATGCCCGAGGAATAGGTCTTGACGGGCTCGTCCAGATAGGTCCCGAGTTCCGCGAAGCCCTCCACTCTCGCCACGGTCTCATCCACGTCCACACCGTATACCCTGGCGATGAGCCGGGCATTGTCCCGCCCCGTCAGACTACTGTGGAATGCCCCGCCGAAGGCTATGGGCCAGGAAACATTCATTCCCCGGTGCACGGTGCCCGAATCGGGCGTGAGAGATCCACTGACAATCTGAATGATGGTGGACTTGCCCGCGCCATTGGGGCCCACAATGCCCCAGCGCTCTCCGGGACGAACCCGCAAGGAGATGTCATCCAACACCACCTGTTTGTCCCGGTCATGGCGGATGGGGAAGGTTTTATGGATATTTTCCAGAAGCAAGTCGTTCATAGGGTATTGCCCCTCCATTCAACCCGGCAAAGATACCATAGTACCGCCGCCCTGGTCTCTTCGCGATCCGAGTTCATCACGATAGTTAGGGCTTGGCGACGCCATACGGGTTGCGGGGTAACCGGCAACTGAGCGGTGTTCTATCACTGAATGTGCGGATGTGGACGATTTTTGAAGCAACCGAAGCAGAAACAACCTACGCACAAGCAGTGTTTAAATGAAATAGAATGATTTTTATCGGTAAGTTATCGCAACACAGCCACTCACCATTACAAACCTTTCTCATCATACCGTTCTCAAAAACTCCACTGTAAAAAAGAGAAAATTCGCATTTTTACCTAGCGTCCATCTTAAAACCGGTTATTTTATTACCTTCGCCCCCCGGTGTCCCGGTGTCAGGGTAGACACCCTCTCTGACACCAGGTGGGGTTCAAAACTCCTTAAATAGTGCCCAGCAGAAAAAGGCTGCCATGAAAATACTTTAGCACGCTCGTGTGACTAAATTTCAACGCTACTTTTTGCCTCCAAGCAAAGATTTTCCGTGAACATCTCGTGTGTTAAAGAGCATAGGCAGAAACACAAACTGGGCATGAATGGAATAAGTTTTTCGCATCAACCAAGATCCTATGAGACCTCCTAATTTTAAATATCCAGCACAAATTAACAAGCTTATAAGACGAGGATAGACTTCCTCTTGAAGCGATACCTTGCCAACTCTGGATAGAACTGTGACATCTCTACTGAGAACAGCAAATCACTCAAAACATCAATTCGTGTATAATTCTTCTTATTAGCGAGGCAAAACATATAGTGCTCGACTCCAGAGGAATCCGCATCTCGTCCGATAATAATCTGATATATTTTCTTAATAAACTCCTCGCTATCTGTCTCTAATAAAGCATCTCTTATGCTTTTCATTTCGATACGAACTTCGATTTCCTCACGTTCGATATTTACAACATCACTCCCAACATAAGACATAGAACTATCGTTATGCGCTTCAGATTCCGAACCATTAAACAGAAGAACTTCTTCCAGCCGTTTGGTCAGAAAGGCATTTTTTCTGTACAAGTAGTTCATTTTTTCTTGGATGGAGTCAATATCGTCAGATTCATTCATTGTCGACTCCGTATTATTCGCAGTAAATCATCTTGATTCGCGGATTCAAATAAGCCACAGCCGTGGCAATATTACTCGTGACATGGACAAAATACTCGCCTTTGGCGAGGAGATAGGCGTCGATTATGACGTCCTCCGCCATACTGGTTGTCCAGAGATCCGGGTTCGATGCGGTGAGGTGCTGGATCTGAAAACCTTCCTGCATTTGTCGATCTGGTGAAAGGTTTTTGAAGTGTTCGTCGTTGGCTTTTGTTGTCCTGACAGCGTCGGAGGAATAAACGACCATACCTCCAAATTGCTCTTTAAGTTGCATTACTACGCTCTCCTGATCTGTTGCAAGAAATATCCGAGAATTAAACTTGTCGAACCCCTCTCTACCCTGGATCTCGCGGATTAGATCGCAGTACAGGTCGACGGTCGGCATTCGAGTGCCAGGTTGTTCGAGCCCATGACTCGGATGACGGATGTGCACCGAAATAACATGGTAACCTTTAAGATTGTCAGCATAGATTGAATTGATCTTAGATTGAATGTGGTCTCGAAGTCGGACATAGGTGGAAAAATAAAGATTATACCAGTGTCGCCACCGCGAAAAACCAGGTGAGCGATACAGCTTGTAAGCGTGAATGTAGGTGAGCCAAGGTTCTTTTTCTTCGTTGTAGTCGTCTTTCAGTATTGCACCACGGTAGAGATCTTCGTCCGTGTTATAGGCGTCCTCGGATACTCCGAAATAGGGCAACGGTTCGAAGATCTTGAGCCATATGTTTCCGTCGGTAGGTTTACCATAGCAAAAACTCATAAACTTCTTGGTATCCCAATGCCGCTGCATGGAATCAATACGCCAATCTGGAAGCACGATCGAGTCTGGATGCTCTGACAATGTCCATGTCAGATAAGAGACGAAGCGATTGAAAACAGAAAAGAAACCCCCGTCGTTTCCTATCACGACAATCTTCTTTCCCATGGCAGATAAGTCCTGCCATCCACTCAAACTGAAATTCTTACCAGTAATCCTTGATGCCAAGTTCGCGTCAGCGGTCGTGATACCACCGAATTCAAGTTCATTACCGGTACTCATGCGACAAAATGCCGGAACTATAATTGACTTGTAAGTATCCATTAAATTCTTTTGAGTATAGCGGGCAGCCCACTCTTTTCTCAAAAGAACCTGTTCCTTATCACAAAGGGAGTGCCTGCTCTCGAAAACTTTTAGCAAAACATCACATACTGAGGGCTTGTAAACGTCATACTGCAATCCGAACACTCCTCCCCCACAAATGTGATCGTAATAACCAAGTACAGGAATTGATGCATCCACAGCAAAACCCAGATTATCACCAAGAGCATCAAGTTCATCAAGGATCTCAACATGAGCGAAACAATTGGAAAGAATGACAGGCTTCCCTGCGGCAAGAAACTGCCTAGGAACGATCGAGTAGCCCTCACCTTTAGACAACGATACGAAGCAGTCCGAAGTATTAATCAATTCGAGATAATCCGCTTCATCCAAAATTCCTTGGGTATAGAGCACGTTGCGGTACCGACTCATCACCTTACTTCCGTAATTGGTATCGTTATAAAAATCAAGGGCGCAGTGCAACCTGAGGATCACGTCGCTGCGATCACCAAAAACGTCATTGAAGCACTCGAGAAGAACTTCTACATTTTTACGTTTCTCGCGTGCCCCAACGAATGCAAACACGAATGGGCGGTCGCTACGGTACTTTGTTTGAATTGACATGTAAGCGTCAAGGTCTAGTGCGAGTGGGAGATAGAAGATTGGCTTTTGAACATTTGATTCGCGATAAACATCGATCAAAAAACGTGCAGGGACGAATACAGCATCGAAATTGTTATTAATAATATCGGACCATAGAACAGGAATTCTGGTGGAATCAAAAACGCTATAAATGTACTTCCTTTTGGTTTTTGGAGTTTTCTGCCAATTGGTGTCGTGACAGTTATCCGCCGTCACGTCCACAAAGATAGACACGTCCGACTTGTTAAGGTTATCATCGCAAACGTGAAACTCATTCACGCCGACCTGCAAGAATCTGCGACCACTTAATTCTGGTCGCGTATTTATGAAATTTATATTAAAATCACCTTTTAGACAATCTATAAATGACTTCGATAGCTGCGCTATCCCGGTATTATCATCCATTCTCCCGACAATATTTACACCAGTTCGTTTCACGGTATTTTATCCTCAATGTAGCTAATGGCACGCACTACCCCTTCCGAAAAGCTGATCGAATAATTGAATCCTAACAACTTCTGCTTATCCGTATCACCTCCACGAGCGAAGACACCTTCTGGTTTATCAGATGCGCCGACAACCTCTGGGTCGAATCCAATCTTATTGGCTGCTATCCGCACGAATTCCTTGAAACTAGTAAGGATTCCTGTTGACAGATTGACAGCGCTACCATTATCTATTTTGTCCATTGTCATAAGTACGCCATTTACACAATCATCAATATGGATAAAATCTCGCATTTGATTACCGGTACCCCAGACAGTAATTACGCTCTGACCAGCATTTTTAATGACTCGCTTACAGATGCTGGGGAAGGGATACGCAGAGTCCTGATCCTCCCCGTATCCAGAGAAAGGTCGATAGGTAACAGATCTAATTCCATGTCTTTCGTAAGCAAGTTTGGCAAGATATTCGTGAGTCAGCTTGGCCCATCCGTAACTCATATCTGGCATCCCAATATCACTGTCGAATTTTATCATATCCTCCTTAAGCAGAACATGGTGATCAAAACTCTGAAGTTTTATCGGGTACGCCGCACTAGAACTAAAGCAGATAGTCTTTGTCGGCATGCACTCCTTTGCCCATTTCCAATATTCGGCATCTATTGATAAATCCTCTGCCACAGCCAGGGGATTGTATTCAATCATCTCTCTTCCACCAACCATAGCTGCAAGATGAAATACGTAGTCGTAATCCATATCCTTGACTCGCCTAAAGTATTCACGACAGTCCTCACGATAAAAATGGAAGTTATGGAATTCACGTGGTTCAAATAGAGGCCAACCTGAATCAGGATCAATACCTCCGGTCAAAGGTACTATGCTATCCACACAATGCACCTCATCTCCATTTTCCAGGAAGTGCTTTACGAAATGACGTCCAACAAAACCCGCACCGCCAGTAATCAATATTTTGTTCATGAGTCAGCTCCCATGGTACTTTTCAGGTAACTATTCACCAAGTGTCAAGGGCGATGGCCAGGTGCGTCTTGCCAACACCGGAAGGGCCAATCAGGACCACGTTCTCGTGGCGCTCCACAAAGCCCAGCCCTGCCAACTCGTCGATCTGGTTCTTTTTAACCCCGGTGGCGAAGGGGT
>JAPTWR010000157.1 GCA_028065135.1 Acidithiobacillus sp. | reverse complement strand
TAGTGATAGCTTTATAATCAGCGATCGTCACCGTGATGCCAGTCGCCGCCTCTCCCCCCATAGTAACCCCCATAGGGTGGGGCTATTATGCAGCCAGAAAGCATGGAAGCACCAAGAAAAAGTAATATCGCCACATAAAATGGCCGTTTGAATCGTTTCGTGTTGCGCATAAGATTACCTCCATACCATTCGTTCGTGCGGCCACCTTTTATACAAGCCGATCATGAATCAGGTGGCGGCTACCAATGGGAGCCCCATCGCCCTGCTGTCGACCTTTGTTCACCGTTCAGGTCGGTATAAGCAGATGCTTTCTGCTTATAAATATTCTGGCGACTGGCCCCATCCATGTGTGCTACGGCCCAATAAAACCGTGAAGCGAGTTGAATGTCAAGCCATTAATTCGCCTTACTTTAGGCTTTAATGACAGTAAATTCTTATGATTATTGACGGGCAAACCGTATCCTGTTTGGCAGATTGTCCCAGACGGCAGAGGGCATCGGGAACTTTTTGAAATGGCCGAGGGTCATAGAACGGTTCCATCTGTAGATTCCCTAGAGCATGCCAACCATTCCATTATTGAATATCATGAATGATGAGAATTATTCTCTTTCTTCTGAGTGGGCGTGGTGTGCCCTGGCGTGGCTGAACATCAAATGAGAGTCGGGAAGTGTTTCCGTTGGATGAAGTAGACCCCTGCACCGATATGGAGAATCAACCATGCATCAAATGACACGTAAAATGATGGCAGAGTTCATTGGTACTTTTGGTCTTATTTTTTTTGGTGGCGGCGCGGCGGCCATGGGCCGACCCCTCATAGATATCGCTCTGGCCAATGGGTTGGCCATCATGATTGCGGCTTATGTATTCGGCGACATCAGCGGGGGTATCGTGAACCCCGCGGTGACTCTTGGCGGTGCCATCGCGGGTAAGATCGACTGGCGGGATGCGGGCATGTATATGGTCGCCCAGTTTTTCGGAGGGATAGCTGCCGGGTTTGCCCTGCTCATGGTGTTGCCCGGAGCCGTGGGGCACTTGGGTGCCACCACCATCAACACCAGCCTGATCTCTGTTCCGGAGGGGTTCGTGTTGGAGGCGTTGGGGACGTTCTTCCTCACCACCACCGCGCTGCACACCGCCATGAGCGATCGCGCGGGTAACGCGGCGCCGCTGGCCATAGGCTTCACTTTGGTGATGATTGTCACTTTCATGGGACCGCTCACCGGGGCCAGCGTCAATCCGGCACGGACGTTGGGACCCGCCGTGGCTGGCGATTACTATCCGCATATATGGGTATATCTCTCGGCAACCTTATTGGGCGGTTTGCTTGCGGGTTTCCTGTATAAGTTTATGCAGGAAGGCAGGGCCGACATGCGTTTCAGGGAGGCACTGAGGGAAGAGGGATGACGCTCTTGTGTGATACGCATGAGGCACGCATGCCATCATAAGCACCGACCGCATACCCGCCCCGACCCGATCATACCCTGCCGCCGCCATGGCGGCGGCAGGGTATCGACCGTTGCGAGAGGCCGCTCCGCGGAACAGAAATTCCGCTATCGCTTTGCGAGCGGCGCGATGCGGTGAGGGACGCGGTGGCGCCCAAAACGGCTGATCTGGCGCTCGAAGCGCCCGGCGATGGAGTATTGACAATGGGGGCAATGACCATCGGGGGTCAGATGATAGTCTAGGATCGCGTACCAGTCCCGCGTGATCAGGGGTGCGCCGCAACCGGGACAATAAGTGGTGTCTCCCGCGGCGTCATGGATGTTGCCGGTGTAGACATAACGGAGCCCTGCCGCCAGGGCGATCTGCCGCGCCTGGGTCAGGGTGGCGGCAGGGGTGGGGGGTACCTCGGGCATCCGGTAGTCGGGGTGAAAAGCGGAAAAGTGCAGTGGTACGTCGGGGCCGAGGTGATCCATGATCCATGCGCATTCGGCGCCGATTTCGGCCTCGGAATCATTGTGGCCGGGAATGAGCAGGGTGGTGATCTCCAGCCAGGTGGAGGTCTCCTGGACGATATACTCCAGGGTTTCCAGCACGGGTGCGAGATGCGCGCCGGTCAGCCGGTAATAAAATCCTTCGGTAAAGGCTTTGAGATCGACATTGGCGGCATCCATCTTGGCAAAGAAATCCCGCCGGGCCTCGGCATGCACGTAGCCCGCCGTCACGGCCACCGTCTCGATCCCTTGCGCGTGACAGGCATCGGCGGTGTCCATGGCGTATTCGGCAAAGATGATGGGGTCGTTGTAGGTGAAGGCGACGCTTTTACAGCCGAGGTCCCGGGCTGTCTGCGCAATGGCCGCGGGGCTGGCCTGATCCTGCAGGCGGTCCATCTCCCGGGATTTGGAAATGTCCCAGTTCTGGCAAAACTTGCAGGCGAGATTGCAGCCCGCGGTGCCGAAGGATAAGACGCTGCTGCCCGGATAGAAGTGGTTCAGGGGCTTTTTCTCGATGGGGTCCACACAAAAGCCGGAGGATCGCCCATAGGTCGTGAGCACCATCTCCGCACCCACCCGCTGGCGGACGAAGCAGGCCCCGCGCTGGCCATCGTGGAGCCGGCAGTCGCGCGGGCAGAGGTCGCACTGGATGCGGCCGTCTTTCAGCGGATGCCAGTAACGGGCCGGGTATTGCGCTTCGTGGTGTTCGGCCTTCATGTGACCTCTCCGGCGGGAGGCTGGGGTTCGCGCCATTTTTGTACGTGATAACAATAGACTTCGATCTCCAGCGACCAGAAGTCCGGCGGGAGCCCAGCCTTGCGTTTGAGTTGGCGCAGGAACTCCCTGGGCTCCGGCAACGCTTCCCAGACTTGGGGGAGGAAGGTGCCTTGATGCGCCCCGTAACATAGGACGAGGCCATGTCTGCCCGGCTGGATCCGGGCGATCAGATCCACTTCACTCTGTGCCGCCAAGCGCTCCAATGGGGACAATACGGACACTTCCACCTGCACGGCAAGCCATTCCGCTGCGTTCAGAGGCGGGAAACGGGGGTCATGAAAGGCCGCCGCCAGGGCATTGGCGCGGATGTCTTCGGCCAGGGGGCGATGGGCGCTGAGACTACCGATGCAACCGCGCAAGGCGTCCCGCTGATTGAGGGTGACGAAACTCGCCGCAGGCTCCCGCAGCCAGCTCATGTCAGGGGGGAGGAGGGCGGCTGTCTGGCCCAGGGCCTCGGTGATGACCGATCGGGCCAGGCCGAGCAAAACCGGGCCGGCGCTTGCCGGAAGCCGCTCTGGACGGTGTTCCTGGGGTAGCTGATGCGCGGGATTCATGGCGTCGTAGACTCCGCAAAGAAGGCAAAGGCCGCGTAGCCGACCACGGTGTCCCGATCTCCGGCGGTATCACCGGAATTGCGCAGATCGAGCAGACGCGGCTGTAAGCGATGGCGATGGGCGGTTTGCAGGAGGCCATTGATGGGAATGGCGCCACAGGCTTGCGCAGGGTGGATGGGGGTGCCGTCGGGGTGCAGAATCTGCCGGACCGTGGCGTTGTCGATGCGGCGCGCCTCGGCATAGGGGTGGTAATGGGAAAGATCCGAACTGATCAGGATGACGCTTTCCGGTCCATCCCATAGGGTATCCAGGACTTCGGCCACCTCTCTGGGGCTCGCTTCCCCCACGACCAGCGGCAGGATGGACACTGGCCCCAGGACTTCCTGGAGGAAGGGCAGTTGCACTTCCAGGGCGTGTTCTTGCGCATGGGCGATGGGCAGCTCCAGAACCTGGGGCAACTGCGCGATGGCGGTGACCCCGGCGTGATCCACGGGAAGTACGCCGAGGGGGGTCTGGAAGGCGTCCGCGCCGGACAGGGCGATACCCCGAAAGGGCACGCGATGGGCCGGACCGAGGAGGACGACCCGCTGGATTTTCCCCCGGCCCGACGCCAGCGAACGGTAGGCGCTGGCCGCTGTGGGTCCGGAATAGGGGTAACCGGCGTGGGGGACGATCAGCGCCTTGGGCCACGGCGATGCCGCCTGCCCGCCGGATGGGGGAGCAGGCGCGTGGTGGAGATGATGTTGCAGGTTTTGGCGCAGAATGGTGGCCTGGGCGGGATAAAAAGTGCCCGCCACGGCGGCTGGTCGTATGGGGTTCATGGTCGCTCCCTCCCTGGTTATTGGCTATATCAGGATGCGATGCGCGTTTTTCAAGGCCGCGCGGTAGCGGTTTGCGCAACGGATCATGAGACCAGTTTTCCCGGAAGCCGCTGCCCATGTGGGCGGGCACGGTCGCTTCCTCCGCGGCTATGGCTTGTTTGCCGTGGCGATCATGAGCAGAATCACCCCGTCAAAAATCAAATTCACGCCCACGAATATGCCGACCAGAATGAGGGAGCCCTGGGGCCAGGTCGCTAAAAAGAGGATGGCGATGAGGACATCCACGATACCGCTAAAAATGAACCAGCCCCGTCCATGCCCGGCATGGACATGGGACCGGGTAAAGTTACGGTAGGCATCCAGTATGAAGTAAAGAACGAATAACAGGCCGATGCTGGCGATCCCGGCATTGGGCAGCGCGATCATGATGACGCCGGTCGTCAGCAGCAGCAGGGGTTTGAGCCAATCAGCCAGATGGTATTGGTGTAATTGATAGCTGTGAATGATCCAGGTGAGTCCGGCAATGACCAGTACGGCGGCCATTATACCGACGGTGACGGCGGACAGCAGGATCGGCGCCAACAATCCCGCGATCCCAATGAGGATCAGGATGATCGCAATGGGCAGGACGTATTTCCCGAACATTTTGCGTTCTGTTTCCACAAGCGTCGTAAGATCAGGTAGTGGGTCCTTCATGGTCAGCCTCTCAGCGATACCACAGTATCTCGGTGTTTTCCATGGGCACCAGGCAGTGCTCCCGGTGCGGGATAACCCGCGGGGTGAAGTGTTCGATAGGGCGGTCGCCCGGAACCGTACAGTGGTAATTATAGCCGTTAATGGCCCCGCTCAGCGCATCGCCACGATCCATCGGATGCACTTCTGGGGCATGGGTGTCATCACCATTGGCAAAGAGCTGGACGGCGACAGCATCCGGGTCGAGATCGTCCAGATACACATGCACCTGAAAATGGTGCTTGCCCGGGTCACTCTGCACATGGAGTTCGCCGAAATGCAGACTCTGCCAATGCTGATGAATGTCATGCTGCCATTGACTGATGCCTTCCACCGTGGCGCGTTCCTTGCGCGCGGCGAGCAAGCGCGCGGCCGGTGTGTAGAGGGAGGATATGTAATCCTGTAGCATGCGGTTGCTGCTGAATTGGGGGGTCAGCCGACTCATGCTTTCGCGGATTTTGTTGGTCCATCCGCAGGGGCAGCCGTTGGCATCGCGCTGATGATAAAAGAGGGGCACCACTTCTTCTTCCAGCACACGGTACAGTTGCTGCGCTTCCTGCTGTTCCCATTCCAGGTCGGTATCGTGCTCCTGACGGTCACCCAAGGCCCAGCCGGTCTCCGGGCCATAGGCTTCGGCCCACCAGCCATCCAGTTCCGAGAGGTTGAGGCCGCCATTGACCAATACCTTCATGCCGCTGGTCCCACTGGCTTCCCAGGGGCGGCGTGGGGTATTGATCCACAAGTCGACCCCCTGCACCAGATGTTCGGCCACCAGCATGTCATAATCGGCAATGAAGACCATACGTCCGGCCAAGTCGGGGTGCTGACGAATGAATTGGGTCCATTGCTGGATCATGGCCTTGCCGGCGCCATCCTTGGGATGCGCCTTGCCCGCGATCAGCAGTTGTACCGGATAGCGCGGGTTGTTCAGCAGGCGGTAGAGGCGGTCGGGATCGGTCAACAGCATGTTGGGGCGCTTGTAGGCGGTAAAGCGGCGGGCGAAGCCGATGGTCAGGGTATTGGGGTCGAGTGCCGTTCTGGCGTGTTCGCAGTCCTGATCCGGGGCGTGCGCCGCCGCCAGTTGTTTTTGCAGGCGTTGCCGGGCGAAATGGATCACCTGCTGGCGCGCGGCGCTGCGCATCTGCCAGAGATTGGCATCGGAGGTCTGGCGGAAATCGGTCTCGATATCCTTCAAATCCCCCAGCCAGCGGGCCTTGCCGCAGCGGCTGGTCCATAGGGCGTCGGCTTCAGCGGAATCCCAGGAAGGCATATGCACGCCATTGGTGATATGCGTGACGGGGACTTCGTTTTCGGGCCAGCGAGGGAACAGGGGCTGGAACAAGCGGCGGCTGACGGCCCCATGCAGGCGGCTGACGCC
>JAPTWR010000130.1 GCA_028065135.1 Acidithiobacillus sp. | reverse complement strand
GCAAACGGCCCAAGAGGGAGCGGTGATTTATTGGGGGGACGAGACGGCCGTCAAGGAAGATGCCCATTGGGTGCGCGGGTATGCGCCTCGGGGACAAACGCCGGTATTGGCGGTTCCCGCCCGATGGGCCACGCTCTCCATGATCTCGGCGATTTCTCCGCAGGGCAAAGTCGCTTTCCAGATTGTCGAAGGCAGCATTGATGCGGAGCGTTTCATCACTTTTCTCACCGCCTTGATTCAGGACGCGCCCCAGAAAATCTATCTGGTCGTCGATAATCTGCGGGTGCATCATGCCAAAGTGGTAACGGCCTGGCTGGCAGATAAAAAAGACCGCATTGAGCTGGCTTTTCTGCCGCCCTACGCGCCAGAATCCAACCCCGACGAATACCTGAATCGGGATTTCAAAACTGCTCTGCGCACAGGTGCAGTCAGTACGGCGCCGTCCGTTGAGTTCGCAAAAAATGGTCTTCTTCTCACAAACATGGAGACCGTGTCATGCAAACAAAGCTCAACGGCACCCAGCGCCTCAACATCCCTTGGAACAAAGACAAAATCATAGGTCAGAAACGGCCCTTGAAACTACAGGAGGTATGGGCCATTAGAATTCGCCTGCAATTGGCCTAACAGATCCGTGGATTAGCCCTCTTCAACTCTTCAACCTCGCCATCGATAGCAAATTGCGGGGCTGTGACCTCGTGGGACTGCATGTTTCCGATATCGCACATGGTCACGCCGTTATGAACCGCGCCATTGTGCTCCAACAAAAAACTCAGAGGCCCGTCCAATTTGAGATCACCGAACACACCCGAGAGGCCCTGACTGCTTGGATCACCCATGCCAAACTCAAGGATGACCAGTTTCTTTTCCCCAGCAGGAAACACGCCTCACCTCATCTTTCCATCCGTCAGTATGCGCGTGTTGTAGAACGTTGGGTTATTTCTATAGGTGTAACTCGTGGCAGTCTTTTGAGCATGAATATTGAGAATCGCGACTGGTAGATAGGAAAGGCCAAGAGCTTGACTATAAAGTAGACCTTCAATCGCGCTGCTGCGTAGGTTTTTCTGGGCCTAGATCGTCAATGCGATAGCCATCTGGGTAGCTTGGCCGGTGCAATTGCGTACGCATCACGGGTTTGTTTCTGATCGGTAGCGCACTGGCTATTCGTCCGCGCAAATGTAATGCACGGGTGAGCATTCGGCTCAACCAGATTGATTGTCCAGGTAAGCCCAAGGCGTTGAGTAAGGGTCGATCCAGTAGCGCATAAACGGCAGGCCGTCCCAGGCGAAACAGTACGGGCGGCATATAAAAACCCAGCAGCAAGTCTATCGTTTTTTCTGCGACACATCGGTTTGAATTTGAATAATGAAAACGCTCTGCCTCATAGGACTGATTAAACTGCTCCAGTTCAGCATATTCATCATGAATACCTTGGATGTTCATGCGCATGCCTATGGCCCGCCAGAAGTGGAACCAGGCCAAGCGTTCTTTTTCTGATAGGGGGGGATGCCCGAAACGCTCTATCCATCGTATCGGTTCAAAAATGAACGTGGACAATACATATAGATAGTCCTCATTGCGAATCGTATATCTGGCGTGCTGGCGGTTGATGTTTTCAATGGCAGCCTGTCCTCGTGGACTATCGTAGCCGTGTTCAATCAATTCACTGAGGAGCAGGTCGGTATCATCGTAACGTTTGCGGGTGTGTTCAGTGAGTTCTCCTGTGTGGCGAAGGAGACCAGAAATACGGGGGACCGCATACGTACGAAACAAAGCTAGTTCAAGCGCACGCGGTATATCAAAAGGATACACACAAGTTGCCATCAGAAAAGTGATTCGGCAGTGATCCTTGACCGGATCTAACTGGAGAATTTCACGATCATACGCGGTAGTCATGGCTGATTTACAAAAAGCTTGGAAGGCATCGGTTTCCTATAGAGAATCAAAAATCTGTGGAGTCACACTACTACAATGGCAGGAGACGGGTACAGTACGATGAAGAAATCACTGTCCGGACTGGCAGGTTTCGGCGGCCACGCTGGAAAGTCATGACATGCTCTGTCTGAATTTTATGGCCACGCAGCTGACCAGTCGTCGCTCCAGAGCATTGGACAAGTTTCTGGAAATCGTAAAAAGTTAGAAAAATACGGATGCGGCGTTTTATGGAAGCGCTGTACTGTGAATACCCCCCTCAATAACTCTGGGTATGCTTATCCAGGCAGAAAGCATACCCTCTATACAAATGCGGTTTCATCCATGAACCGAGCAACTGGAGGCTATTCAAAACACATGAATCAGAACGGCCGACAGGAACATGGGGATAACGCAGAAACTCTGATAGAGATTACCCCGGATAAAAATCCTCCACTCATTAATATCGGGATCAGTAAAGAAAACTGGAAAAGGCTGGTTGTAGCGAAAGGCAATGAGACGAAGGCCAATGCCTGGGTCAGATCACGTCTGCATGAAGTGTCTGGGTTAAGTGCCGAGGTGCGCGGCATTTATATGCGGGTAATGATCGAAAACTTTTTCGGTTAGAGACCTCTGCCGAACCATCGGAAAGCATCAAACGAGCTTCTGGAGAATATCAAAAATGGACAACGCGATCAGAAGCGATAACCAGTGCTTTTCTGTGAATGCTGGAGATAGAGCAGCGGCGAGCAAAGAAGATCAAGAGGGAACCGCCCATGGCGATGCCGTACGTCTTTATCTGCAGGAAATAGGACGTGCCCCGCTGTTGACTGCTGAACAGGAAGTCACCCTTGGCCGCCGGGTCAAAGCCGGGGATATGGCGGCGCGTAACGCCATGACTGAAAGCAATTTACGTCTGGTAGTCAATTTGGCCCGACGCTATCTCCACCGGGGGCTTCCCCTGCTCGATTTGATTGAAGAAGGGAATCTGGGCCTGATTCATGCCGTCGAAAAATTTGATCCGGACAAAGGATTCTGTTTTTCGACTTCCAGTATGCGAAAGGGCCGGACCACGTGGAATGGAATGCTGGCGTCCGATAGGGAAAAGGCGCAGGCCAGCAGACAAACGCCTGTCCGGCTACCGACAAGATCCCACTCTGTAATTTCAGAAAAGCTTTGAAGGGCATCAATGGCGGGTGCATTGAGACCATAGCCCGGTCTTTCAATAATGAGGTCATGTCCCACATCAATGACACCATCTGCAGCGACCTGGATAGCGACTGGGTTTTGATCTGGAGGAGGAGCAAAACGTGTCGCAACCACAACGGGGTAATTTGTAGCCACATCGCGAACGCTTTCCACCAAATCAAGGTCTGGAGAAAACCCATATTGCAGATCGATGATTAATAATCCCCTGGTTTCAGCCATAAACCTATCCTAATAAAGTCTAATAGTTTCAAAAAATGAATAAGACAAATAACTTTCTAGCTGTTTTTTTCGACAGTTACGGCGACCAGGTCGAGCGAAATCCTACCATTCAGATGTCATCTTTGTGCATCACACGTTAGTAATATTTCCCAGCTTTTCTGAGAGATATTTACTCTACGCATCGCCATTTTGTCTACTTACCATCCATTGCGGATAGAGAGGCGCAGGGGCAGTCAATGCGGATAGAATTTTCACGTCTTCCTCGCTTAGCTTAACCTGAATAGCGCCCAGGTTGTCCCTTAATTGCTCCATTCTTTTTGCACCGATAATAACGGAGCTGACGCCAGTCTGGGCAAGAAGCCAAGCAATGGACACCTGAGGGATGGTTGCACCAATATTTCTGGCGATAGCCTCAGCAGCCTCCACAGCATCATAGCCATGGACCTGGTCGATGGGCGGGAAATCAAAGTCTTTCCGCCTTGCTTCGGCAGGTGCGGTGACATCACGACGGTATTTACCCGTGAGAAAGCCGCCGGATAGCGGTGACCAGGGAAGAACCCCAAGACCCAACTCGCGACAAAGAGGAAGTAGTTCGTGTTCCAGATCCCGACCAACTAAAGAGTAGTACGCTTGCAATGAAGAAAAACCTGTCCACTGGCCGACATCCGCTAACGCTTGCGCGCGCGCGATATGTCGAACCGGCCAATTGGAACAACCCACATACAGCACTTTGCCGCTGCGCACCAAATCATCCAGGGCGCGCAGCGTTTCGTCCATGGGTGTGTGGCTATCCCAGCCATGGACTTGGTAAAGATCGATATGGTCTGTTCCGAGGCGACGCAGACTGGCATGGCAAGCGGTCATGATATGCTTGCGAGAAAGACCAGATCCGTTGGGGTCTACATCACTCATGATGCCGCGTACTTTGGTAGCTATAACTGTAGAATCCCGATGTATCCCATTATTTTTCATGGCGATCCCAAGAATTTCTTCGGACTCTCCACGGGAATAAACATCAGCCGTATCGAAGAAATTAATTCCCGACTCCCATGCATGACGCACCATCTCGTCGGCTTCCGACTGACCAACTGTCGCGATATTGTAAAACTTGGAGCCGAATGTCATGGTTCCTAAGCAAAGAGAAGACACCTTTAAACCGGTTCGACCAAGTTGACGATATTCCATCAATTCACCTCGCGAATGAAAATCCGATAATTTTGGGCTTGTCAGTGAGAATAGTACCCCATCAATGCCTTCAGTTTACCACAACATCCCTGCTTTTGCGTGGCGCGCATAGCCTCTGACAATGTGGATAACGTCGTGAATTCAATTTATACAAGGGCTTGATTAGAGAAGAATGGTTGCCAAATTTGAGCACGTCAAAGGCGAGATGCGGCAACCTGTCCGTTTGATGCGCATGGGTTGCATTGAAGCGATTGTTGTGATCACCGAGTATGGTTAAATTGTAATCTGGTTCAATCCAAGGAGAATCATTCATGACCAATTCAACGGACTACGTGCCCCCTAAGATTTGGGTCTGGAACAAGACTGAAGCAGCTAGTGCTGTCACGCTTCTCAACCGTCCTGTTTCAGGACCAACCCACGATAAAAAACTCCCCGTCGGTCATCACCCATTGCAACTGTACTCTCTGGCGACGCCCAATGGCCAAAAAGTGACAATCCTGCTAGAAGAGTTGTTAGCACAGGGCCATGTCGGTGCAGAATACGACGCGTGGCTAATCCGTATCCGTGACGGGGATCAATTTGGAAGTGGTTTTGTAGCGGTGAACCCGAACTCCAAGATCCCAGCTCTCGTGGACCACAGCGGTTCACAGCCTATTCGGGTTTTTGAGTCTGGTGCGATCATGCTGTATTTAGCCCAGAAATTTGCGGCGTTCCTGCCTACCGATCCAAGTAGGCGCGCCGAGTGCCTATCATGGCTATTCTGGCAGATGGGAAGCGCCCCTTACCTAGGTGGCGGATTCGGTCATTTCTACGCCTATGCCCCCGAAAAGATTGAATATGCAATCAATCGGTTTGCTATGGAAGCCAAGCGACAACTTGACGTGCTCGATAAACGGCTCACGGAAAATGAATATATCGTAGGTAGCGAATATACGATTGCTGATATGGCCATCTGGCCCTGGTATGGTGGTTTGGTTAAAGGCTGGCTGTACGATGCTGCGGAGTTTCTTTCGGTGGAGGGCTACCCGAATGTTCGGCGCTGGGCAGACAATATCTACGCCCGTCCTGAGGTGCAACGCGGAATCAAAGTGAACCGCATCGTTGGCGAACTTTCCAGCCAGTTGCATGAACGCCATGATGCGCGTGACTTTGATCTACGCACGCAAGATAAGCTCGTAAATGCCAAGCCGTAATCAAAGGCTTCACATACTGAAGCAGACTTCGTTCCTTTGAGAGCCGTTCTACTGCTGAACGACCGCTGTCCTGCTGTCGTCCAAAAAGACTCAACGACGGCAGGGCAGCGGAAGCGGTCGTTCGGTGGACTGACCATCACGTTCTCAAAACTCGGCACTATGGCTGTTGCCTCAGATTTTGAAGAAGCTCTTTTCAAATCAATCATATAAATTTGGATTTTTCAACTGGTTGCAGCAATAAAGCTGGCTCAGCATGACTAAGAGATATACGATAGGGCTAGACTTGAAACCAGAGTCGCCCAGTTATTGCGCAGAGAGATGCCTTGGCTATGATTCATCTGCAACTATCCTTGGCGCTGAGTTATGAAGTGAATGCGCCCGGAAGCGATTTTATTTTCAACATCCATGCCGCGCAAACGAAGCGGCAGAAAGTGGTTCATGAATCTTTAATCATCAACCAGAATGTACCGTGGAACGTCGAAGACGATCCTTCAACGGGTAACCGTTTTCTAC
>JAPTWR010000147.1 GCA_028065135.1 Acidithiobacillus sp. | reverse complement strand
GTGCGGTACTGGATGCGGAACAATTGAAAACCGTGAGTCAGGGTGCCGCTGTTTCTCTGGCGCTGACGTTCACGCTCGAAATCATTTTGCTGATCATAGCATTGCGCTCGCTGCAACTGGTTTCCGGCGTGCTGATGGGGCTGATCGCCGGAATGATCCTGACCACCGCCTGGGCACTGTTTTTTATCGGTCCCTTCAATCTCATTTCCGTGGCCTTTGCCATTCTTTTTATCGGTCTGGGCGTTGATTTTGGTATTCAGTTCTGCCTGCGTTATCGGGAAGAAGTGTTTAACGGCGCAGCTCACCGACAGGCCATGCAGCGGGTGACGCAAGGTATGGGCGGCGCCTTGAGCCTTGCCGCCGTTGCGGCTGCTTTCAGTTTTTTTGCTTTCGTGCCTACCAGCTACGCCGGCATCGTCGATCTCGGACTGATTTCCGGCACCAGCATGCTGGTGGCCCTGTTCACGACCCTCACCTTCCTGCCTGCTTTTTTGACCCTCTGGCCTATGGTGGTCACGCGTACAAAGCCGACGTACTATCCGCATCTGCGCCAAATTCCTGCCCTGGTGCGTCACCCCATCCACCGTTATGCCTACTATGTATTGGGCGTGGTGGCCCTGCTGGCGCTGGCGTCCGTGCCGCTGGTGCTGCGTACCTCTTTTGACTTCAATCCACTGCATATGATCAACCGCCATGCGGAGGGGGTGCGCGTTTTCGAGAAGCTCCTCGCGGATCCACAGACGGCGCCCTATCGTATGGAGGTGCTCACTCCGGATATTCCGGCGGCGCAGGCCGTTGCCGCGCGGGTGGCGCGGCTGCCCACCGTGGCGCAGGCTCTGACGATTTCCAGCTATATTCCGGAGCATCAAACCGAGAAGCTGGCCATATTGCAGAACTTGCAGATCCTCGTGCCACCCTTTTCGCTGCTGATGCCTGCCGGTTTGCAGCCGCCGACGCCCGATACCGCGAAAAGTCTTGGGGAATTGGTAACCAAATTACGGGCCCTCGCGCAAAAGGACGGCGAGAATACACCCGACGGACAGGCGGCGGCCGCGCTGGCTGGCCATCTTGCGCAGTTTTTGGCGACCCGCGGCACGAATGCTCAGGCGATCGCCGATCTGCAAACGCGGGTGATGGGCACCTTGCCCGGCGAATTACAACGCCTCGGCATGGCATTGTCCGCCACGCCGGTAACCCTGCAGACCCTGCCGAAGTCCCTGCGCGACCGTTATGTGGCGGCCTCTGGCCAGGCGCGCGTGGAGATTTTTCCCAAGGCCAATCTCAGCAGTAATCAGGCGATGGCGACCTTTGTGCGAAGTGTGCTGAAGGTGGAGCCCAATGCCGTGGGTACACCGGTGATGCTGGTCCAAGGCGGAGAGGCGGTGCTCGGTGCCTTTCAGGAGGCTACGTTTATTGCGCTGATAGCCATCAGTCTGCTGCTCCTCCTGGCCTTGCGCCGCTACCGGGATGTGTTGCTGATCATGATTCCGCTGCTGCTGGCGGCGCTGTTCACGGTGGCGGCCATGACTCTGTTGGGGTTGAGCTTCAATCTCGGCAACATCATCGTTCTGCCTCTGCTCATCGGCCTCGGTGTGGCCTTTGCCATCTACATCGTGGTGCGCTGGCGCAACGGTGTGGATGTGGCGCATCTGCTCGGGACATCCACCCCCATGGCCGTTTTTTTCAGCGGGCTTACGACCCTCAGCGCCTTTGGCAGCATGGCGGTTTCCCGCGATCCGGGTATGGCCAGCCTGGGCGAGGCGCTGAGCCTCGCCCTGGCCATCGTGCTGCTGTGTATTCTGATCGTGCTCCCGGCCTTGCTCTTGCTATTTACCCCGTCACCCCGTGAAGAAGGCATTGCCCAGGATGAAGGCAGTTAATTTGCTGAAACAGAAAGTGATGATGCTGGCGACCGGCGTGCTCGGCCTGGGCTTGGCGGTCTTCCTGGTCGTGCATGCCGGTGTTTCCGACATCCTGAAATTGCTGGCGGTGGCCGGCTGGGGTCTGCTGTGGCTGCTCCCCCTTCACCTGTTGCCGCTGTCCCTGGACGTGTTGGGCTGGAAGTGGCTGTTGCGTGGTGAGGCGCGCGTCCGTTTCTGGTTTTTGCTATGGGTGGCGCTGGTTCGCGAAGCGGCCAACGGCCTCCTGCCGGTGGCGCGGGTGGGTGGAGAAGTGCTCGGTGTACGCCTCCTGACATACTACGGCGTGCCCGGCTATGTCGCCGGGGCCAGTGTCATGGTGGAAGTCACCCTGACCCTATTGAGCCAGTTCATCTTCACGCTGGCGGGGTTCGTGGTGCTGATTTTCGCGGTCAGTGACCACCATCTGCAATTCCAGGTGGTATTTTTTCTGGCATTGATCCTGCCGTTGCTCATGACCTTTGTCTGGGTGCAATATCGTTGGGGACTGTTCACGGTCCTGCAGATGCTGATGAAGAAGCTTCTGGGCGGTAAGGACCTGCTCGCGCTCATAGGAGAACCCCAGCGTCTGGATGCCGAAATCCGTCGGCTCTATGCACGTCGCTGGAGTCTGCTCCCGGCGAATGTCTGGCAACTGAGCGGTCTGTTGGCGGGCACGGCGGAAGTCTGGTTCACCTTCTGGCTGCTGGGCCATCCTCTTCCTTTCTGGGCAGCGCTACTCCTTGAAAGCCTCGGGCAGGCCCTGCGCAGTATGGCGTTTCTGGTGCCGGGCGGACTGGGTGTGCAGGAGGGCGGCTTCATTCTGTTCGGCAGTGCGATCGGTATCGGGCCTGACCTGGCACTGGCCTTTTCTCTGACACGCCGCTTCCGCGAAACCCTGATGGGCATTCCGGTACTCTTGTCATGGCAAGTATTGGAAGGCCATCATATGCACCGCCACTGGCGGCAAATACGTTCCAACGGGGAGGGCATTTCATGACGGCGATATCTTTGGATCCAGGGTCCGACGCCCATCGCGACCTGTTCTGCAAGTTCTTTCACGATACGCACATTCATTATGATCCGCAGCATATGGATTGGCCGGAACTGGACGCGGAGACCGCGCGGCGGGTGAAGTCCCTGCCGTTCTGGGGCGAAGCCGTCGCCACCGAAAGCGTGACGGCGCGTATGGTGCAAAGCATGGGTGAGCGGGAGCCGGACCCGGTGGTGCGAGCGGCGGTGGCCCTCGACGGGCAGGAGGAACAGCGCCATTCCGAACTGCTACGCGCCCTGGTACAGCATTATGGTATCGAAATTCCGCCATTACCTGCTCCGCCACAGGTGCGCGATCCGTACTGGGAGTTTCTCTATACGGGTTATGGCGAATGCCTGGATTCCTACTTTGCTTTCGGGTTGTTTGCTGCCGCCAAAGACTCGGGGTTCTTTCCGCCCGACCTGGTGAAGATCTTCGAGCCGGTCATGCAGGAAGAGGCGCGTCATATCATATTTTTTGTCAACTGGCTGAGTTGGCACCGCCGGCGTCTGCCCTGGCGGAAAAAAGTGGCGCTCGAACTCCAGCGCATTCAGGTGATTGCCCTGCAGGCCTGGGCGCGCATACGGACCGCCCGGGGACTACATGCGCATGAGGAAGAAAATTTCACCCTGACGGGGCATGATCAGGTGAGTAAAGACGTCAGCCTGAAGCAGCTTCTCGCGCTCTGCCGCCAGGAAAATGACCGGCGTTTTGCGCCCTATGATGATCGTCTGTTGCGCCCGAAACTGGCGCCGCGGATTGCCAACATTGTGTTTTTCTTTTTGTCTCGGAGCAGGGCCGCCTGAGGATTCGTCGCCTTGTCCCACATACGGTTTGGTATGTTATACTAATGAAAGTTTGTCGTTCATTGTCCATATACGCTGCATTGCGGCCGAGAGGGGTGTTTTGTCATGGGTGTTCCTTTGATTCAGAGCTATCGGGTAGGACGCTACATCCTGGCGCAGAAGCTGCAGGGGCGTAAGCGCTACCCTTTGGTGCTGATGCTGGAGCCATTGTTTCGCTGCAACTTGGCGTGTTCGGGCTGCGGTAAGATCGACTATCCCGAGGAAACGCTCGACAGGCGGTTGTCCGTCGAGGAATGTATCGGCGCTGCCGAGGAGTGCGGGGCTCCTATCGTCTCCATCGCTGGAGGCGAACCACTCATTCACAAGGATATGCCCGTAATTGTGGAGGGCCTCATCGAACGTAAGCGCTTCGTCTACCTCTGCACCAATGCGTTGCTCCTCAAGAAGCGTATGGGCGATTACCGGCCCTCGCCTTACCTGACTTTCTCGGTGCATCTGGACGGCAATGCGCATCGTCATGATGAATCCGTGTGTCAGCCGGGTACCTATCAACGCGCTACGGAAGCCATTCGCGAAGCGGTGGGGAGAGGCTTCCGGGTTACGGTAAACTGCACCCTGTTTCAGGGGGAGGGCGCCGACGAGGTGGCCGCTTTCCTGGATGACTGCAAGGCACTGGGGGTGGAGGGGGTGACCATTTCGCCCGGATTCAATTATGAGCGCGCACCGCAGCAGGAGGTTTTTATCCAGCGTCGGGCCTCACGTCAGCTTTTCCGCGATATCTTCCGCATCGGCAAAGAGCAGAAGTCGCGTTGGAAATTCAACCAGTCCAGCCTTTTTCTGGATTTTCTGGCGGGTAACCAGAATTATCAATGCACGCCCTGGGGCAATCCGACACGCAACATTTTTGGCTGGCAGAAGCCTTGCTACCTGCTGGTCAGCGAAGGCTACGCGCAGACCTTCAATGAACTCATGGAAACGACGCCATGGGATAAATATGGAGTGGGCGTGAATGGTAAATGCGACCAGTGCCAGGTGCATTCCGGTTTCGAGCCGACGGCCGTCAACGACACCTTCGCCCACCCGCTGAAAGCCCTTAAAGTGGCGTTGCGGGGGCCACGCACGGCGGGTCCCATGGCACCGGATATGCCGGTATCACCCCCGGCTCAGGGTACCGAACACCCGGTTTTTCCTTTGCATATAGAGCGCTGAAGGCGGTTCCGGAAAAACATCAGGTTCATTGGTGAAGGGGGGTTCATGCTCAGGAAAAGTCTGGTGCTACTGCTGGCCTGCACAGTCGGTGGGATCGCTCCGGTCCTGTCTGCCGCTGCGGTGACGGTGGCCGCACCTACCACGTCGTCCGATGGGGCGCCAGCGGTCGGCAGCACCCCAGAGGCGACGATCAATACCCTGGATGGGGTACTGCTGAAATCCATGCAGGGCGGCCGTCGCCTGGGTTACAATGGCCGTTACCGGATTGTGGCCCCGGTGGTACAGAAGGTTTTTGATTACCGGCGAATCGCCGCCTTGACGCTCGCTGACTATTGGCAAAAGCTAAGCCCGGAACAACAAAACGAGTTTGTCGGAGTGCTCGCAGACCTTACCGCGGCCACCTACGCCGCGCGTTTCGACAGCTACAACGGTGAGCATTTTGCCATTGTGGGCAGTCAGGCCTTGCAGCCCGGCGCGGAAGGGGTATTCAGTACCTTTACGGAGCATAACGGTAAGGTGCATCGTTTTGATTATATCCTGCAGAAAGATGGGGATCACTGGCGTATCGTCAATGTCGTCGCCGACGGGGTCAGTGATCTTTCCCTGCGGCGGGCGGAATACACCGAAACCATGCAGAAAAAGGGTTTTACCGCACTGATTGCGCACCTGAAAGCGCAGATTGCCGGGTACGCCAAAGGGTCTTGATGATGCGATCGAGTATACATTTAACCAGGGTTGTGCTGACCGTCGGTGTGTTGACCCTGTCGGGGTGTGCTACGGTGAACGGGCCTCAGGGCGCCACGGGAAAACCCGTAGACCCCCTGGAGGCCGTCAACAAGCCGATGTTCCATCTGAATATGGGCCTTTATGATTATGTGCTGAAGCCCGTAGCCACCGGGTACAAGACCGTGACCCCCGATTTTGTCCGCGAGGGCGTCAGCAATGTATTCTCCAATGTGGACATGCCCTATATTTTTATCAACGATTTTCTGCAGGGGCGGGGTCGACAGGGAATGGAGGATCTGAGCCGGTTCCTTGTCAATTCCGTGTTCGGTCTGGGTGGACTCTTCGACGTGGCGAACCGTCTGGATCTGCCTAACCACGAAAACAGCCTGGGGGTAACGCTGGGTGTCTGGGGGGTGCCGCAGGGACCTTATCTGGTGCTGCCGTTTTATGGACCCAGTTCTCTGCGCAGCTTGCCGGGCCTGGCGATGACGATTTTTACCGGGCCGGCATATTATCTGACTGTCAGTTCGGCTCAGTACGCCCTGACGGGTGTGGGAATCATCA
>JAPTWR010000101.1 GCA_028065135.1 Acidithiobacillus sp. | reverse complement strand
TTAATACATTCAGAGAGCAGTATCCTGGGGTTTCCTTCTCGGTGACCGTAGCGAAACATAGCGATGCGATTCGTGCGTTGTTAGCATTTGAAGCCGATCTGGTGGTCATCGTGGCACCGCCCAGACATCCAGACGTCATCGACCTTGCTATATCCGAGCAGCCTCTGGTAGCGGCGATGGATCGCGCGCACCCTCTTGCCAGCCAAGGTACACTTCGCTTGAGTGATTGCATCCAGTATCCTTTGGTGTTGCCGGCACCGGGGCTTACCTCACGCGAAATGCTGGAGTCCGTGCTCCACGGTCGACGATCAGAAGCTCATATCGCCGCCGAGAGCAACTCCTATGAGGTCATGCGTGGCCTGCTGTACGGCACGCAAAACATTGGCTTTGTCATTTCAACGGGGATACCCAAAAATCGCATCAACGAAAATATCGTCTATCGGCCGATTTCTGCCGTGGACATACGCCCCGTACCATTAGTATGTGCGCAACTCAAAAGCCGAGGGATTTCGGTCTCTGCCGCCCGTTTTTCCAATTACCTAGCCGAGGAGCTAAATAATATGAATATCATGGAATAATATAGAGCCAGTGTAGTGTTGAATTCTGTTTTCTGCTTAAATGGCCGTTAGCGCGGATGACCTTTTGCAGGATATCCCGCACGGTTTTGATCCAGATGAAGAGGTTGGTATTGTGACGGGTAATGTAGCCCACAATTGCCCGGATGAGTTCAGGCACACTGGTGAAACGCCACGATGCAACTGCTGATCTTCGGGGGTTATATTCACACCTATAAATTCAACATCGCCTTGGTCAAGGAACCGTGTGATTACTGAGACCTACACGCTGGAAGTCAACGACCTGACCGTGCAGGTGGTGCGGAAACGGATCAAGAATCTGCGTCTGGGAGTGTATCCACCGGAGGGCAGGGTCCGGGTAGCGGCGCCCTGGCATCTCAGTGAAGAAGCCATCCGTGCCGCCGTACTGGTTCGCCTGCAGTGGATTAAAAAACATCAGCAGAACTTCGCCCGGCAGGACCGGCTCTCGCCACGGGAGTATGTATCCGGAGAAAGCCATTATTACCTGGGCAGACGTTACCGGTTGCGGGTATATCCTACGACACAGGCCGCCCATATCGCCTGCCAGCGGGCCTATTACCTGGATCTCCATGTGCGGGAAGGGGCCAGCCGCGACCACAAGGCACGGGTTATCGAAGACTGGCATCGGCAGACGCTGAAGGAACGCATCCCGGCGCTCATTGCCCATTACGAGCCCATCATGGATGTCAGAGTCGCTGAGTGGGGCGTCAAACGCATGCGAACCCGTTGGGGCACCTGCAATATCCGGGCACGCCGAATCTGGCTGAATCTGGAACTGGTGCATTACGACGTGGAATGCCTGGAATACGTGTTGGTCCACGAAATGGCGCACCTGCGGGAGCGCCTGCACAATGACCGCTTCAAGGGCATTCTGGACCAGGCAATGCCGGATTGGCGGGCCGTGCGGGCGGTTCTGAAAAGAGGCGTACCGTTGGCAACATCTGAACCAACGGGCGGCTGAAATGACGCATAAGGAAGAAACTGCTGGCAATGGGGCCTTGCGGCCGATACGATTGCCCAGATAGCCGGTCCAGAGTTGCGAGAGCCCTCAGATGGCCCCGTAGACGCCGGTGATCCAACCGATGCACCACTCCCACGGCGGGGCTATTCCGTCTCCCCCGAAATGACTATCAGGCCACCCCAAGGCAACGTGTGGGGCAGCAGCCGTTCCAGCGTTCGCGCCACCCCGTTCCCGGCAGGAAAAAATATGGCGGAATGCACCGCCAGTCGACGTACCGGCAAGCCGGAGAAAAAATCGAGCAACTCGTCGGGACGATGCCAGCGCGCCCCATGGTAAGCCCCGCTTCCACCGCCCTGCCCTTTCTGCGCATAGAGCAGGCTCGTCCGGTTGAGCCAGCCGATGGCGAAACGCCGGCGCGCCACCCGCACGATCTCGGCCACGGCCCGCCGCTCATCCTCCACAAAACACAGTGCCGCAACAGAAACCACCTGGTCGAAACTGTGGTCAGGAAAAGGCAGTGCGCGAGCATCTCCGACTATCCAGCGGATCTCAGGGGGACCCTTGGCGCGCGCGAAGGCAAGCCAGTCCTGGTTGGAATCCAGACCGGCGGCGCGGAGCCCCTCTTCGGCAAAACGGCGGGTAAACCAGCCGGTACCACAACCCACGTCCAGGAGCGTATCCCCAGGCTGCGCATGGAGGAGCCCCGAGAGCAGGCGGAACTCTACCGTGCCGATCCACCGCCCCCGAGAGGTGTCATACCAGGCGTCGTAGGCGGTGGCGTCCATCAGCCCCATACCCGGCGCGGAGCCGTCAATCCTCCAGCTCCTGCACGTTCACCTTCGGCACATTCTGCAGGGCTGGGCGCTCCCAATTATAATTGCCCGTACCGCCACCCCGTTGTTCATGTATCTGGTAGCGCTGGTACGCATGCAATTTTGCCACTTCCCGCTGCAACTCCAGTTCGGCGCGGGCAAAATCCATCGCCGGAACCGCACGTTTCGCCAACGTACTTTGTGCGTCTTTGATGCGTTCCCTGCTTTCGTGAATGTCGATATCCGAAATCCGCAGGCTGGCATCGGCGAGGATGGTTACGATATCGGGTTGAATCTCCAGCATTCCACCTTCCAGAAAAAGAATCTGCGTCTGGCCGTCGGGCTGGGTAATGCGTAACTCGCCGGGCCGCAGCCCGGACAGCAGGGGCGCATGCCCCGGCAGAATACCGATCTCACCCAGTTCCGCCGGCACCGCCACAAAACGCGCCATACCGGTGTAGACTTCGCCGTGGACATCGACAACATTCAAGCGGAATGTTCTGTTCTGCTGCATGGTCATTCCTTTTCTGAAAACATCGCCAAAAATTGCGCCTCGGTAAGCTGTTTCACACCGAGCTTTGCGGCCTTTTCGGCCTTACTGCCGGGATCCTTGCCGACTACCACATAGCTTGTTTTGGCCGACACGGAACCGCTGACTTTCCCGCCCGCGTTTTCTATGGCGGTTTTGGCCTCTTCCCGGGTCATGTTGTCCAAGGCTCCGGTGAGCACCAGGGTCATACCCTGAAAACGCCCGCCTTTTTGCGGCTGGACCACAGCCCACTGTACTCCTGCCGCGCGCAGGGCGGCAATGACGTCGCGGTTATGGGGCTGGGCAAAAAAATGGGCAACGGATTCCGCCACGATAGGCCCTACATCGGGAATGTTCTGCAAAAGCTCCGGTGTTGCGGCCATCAGGGGGTCCAGATCCCCGAAATAGATGGCCAGGGATTTGGCCGTACCCTCCCCAACCTGACGGATACCCAGGGCGTAGAGAAAACGGGGCAAGGAGGTATGGCGGGAGCGATCGATTTCGGCGAGGAGCTTTTGCGCCGAACGGCTGGCCATGCGCTCCAAGCCGCACAGAGTCGCTTCATCCAGATGGTAGATATCGGCCACGGTGTGCACCAGACCATGCCCAACCAGTTGCTCTACGAGCTTTTCGCCCAGCCCCCGGATGTCCATGGCCCGACGCGACGCAAAGTGCCGAATGGCGCCCATCCGCTGTGCCGGGCAGTACAGCCCGCCCATGCAACGATGCGCCGACTCATTGGCCAGGCGCAAGACCTCCGAGCCGCAGACCGGACAACGCTGCGGCATGTGCCAGGGTTGTGTCGCAGGCGGCCGCTCCTCCTTGATCACCATGACCACTTCCGGGATCACGTCGCCGGCGCGGCGTACCAGCACCGTGTCGCCCACGCGAATATCCTTACGATCCACTTCATCCTGATTATGCAAACTGGCGCGGCTCACGGTTACGCCGCCCACCTGCACGGGCTTGAAGACAGCCACAGGAGTAATCACGCCGGTGCGCCCTACGGAAGCCAGGATATCTTCGACCACGGTACGCTCTTCGTGCGCCGGAAATTTATAGGCAATGGCCCAACGCGGTGCGCGGGCGGTGAAGCCCAACTGTTCCCTGGCGGGCAGATCGTCAACTTTGAACACGAGGCCGTCTATTTCAAAAGGCATGCCTTCGCGTATTTTCTGCATCTCGCTGAAATAGCGTTGGCATTCCGTGAGTTCGTGAACACCGCGCAGATAGGATGTCACCTCGAAGCCCCAGGCAGAAAGGCGTTCCATAACCGCGATGTGGCTTTTCCCCAGTGGCACGCTGCTTTCTCCCCATCCCCAGGGGAAGTACGCGAGGGGGCGCTTTGCCGTTACCCTGGAATCCAGTTGTCGCAGACTGCCTGCCGCCGCATTGCGGGGGTTGGCAAAGGGGTTATCCCCGGCGCGCAGACGCTCGCCATTCAGACGCCGGAAAGCGGCCACGGGGATGACCACCTCTCCACGGACTTCCAGCAGCTCCGGCCAGTCCTTGCCTGTCAGTTGCAGGGGGACGTTGCGAATGGTGCGGACGTTGGCGGTGACATCTTCACCGGTCTGGCCATCTCCACGGGTACCAGCCTGTACCAGCTTACCCTCGATGTAGCGAATGTTGACCGAGAGACCGTCAAACTTGGGTTCAGCACTGAGCGGAACATCCTCGCGGCCAAGCCCCTTCTGCACGCGCGCCAGCCAGTCGCCAAAACCGTCTTGATCGAACACATTGTCGAGAGAGGTCAGGGGTATGGCATAATGCACTTCCCCAAAGACCTCCACCGGAGCCGCCCCGACCCTCTGGGTCGGAGAGTCGGCGCTTTGCCATTGGGGATTACGGTCCTCCAGGGTGCGCAGTTCGCGCAGGCGCGCATCGTACTCGGCATCACTCAGGGTCGGCGAATCTTCCCGATAGTAGGCGTTATTGGCCGCCACCAATTCCGCACGCAATTGCTGAATACGCTCGAAGTCAGTATGGTTGACCCGCTCCACCGCCGGCTCCTTCTGTAAAAAACTGGAAATATTCGCTGCGCCAGCATATCGCAAATACACTTTCTGGTATAATTCACGAGTATTCGCTACGGCCCTCTCGACTGGACGGAGAACCCATGGCCCTCACCCTTTTTGATCTCGACAACACCCTGCTTTCCGGCGACTCCGACCATGCCTGGATGGAGTTTCTCGCCAGCCGCGGCATTGTCGATGCGGAGCGCTTCAACCGCATGAATGATCAGTTCTATGCGGAATACCTGGCGGGTGAATTGGATATTCACGCCTTCCTGGAGTTTCAGTTGGCCCCCCTGGCGGCGCATCCCCGGGCGCTGCTCGACACCTGGCACCGGGAATATCTGCAGGAGCGGGTGCTGCCCATGATCTCCGACCATGCCCGCGCCCTGATCGAGGATCATCGCCGGCAGGGCGATACCCTGGTCATCATCACTGCGACCAATCGCTTTGTGACGGCACCTATCGCCCGGGAACTGGGTATCGCCCACCTGCTGGCGACAGAGGCTGAGGAAACGGCCTCCGGCGACTTTACCGGCCGCAGTGTCGGCCTTCCCTGTTTCCAGGCCGGCAAGGTACAACGTCTGCGCGACTGGCTGGAAACACAGGGCCTGGACTGGAATCAAAGCCTCGGGGACAGCAGCTTTTACAGCGACTCCTATAACGATCTGCCCCTGCTCGAATGTGTCACCCGGCCAGTAGCCGTGGATCCCGATCCGCGCCTGCGCACCTTGGCTGAAGAGCGGGGCTGGCCGATTCTCTCCCTGCGTCCGGCATCTGCGAAGTTGGCTTTGTGAACCTGTCAGGTGATACGCCTGGCCATTGCAGCCGCCAACGCCGAACCAACTTTTTGGGAAATAGTAGACCAGTATATAATGTTCTGCTCGCCATGCATGGCACCTGGGTACTTAAAAAATATCATCAAATAACCTTCAACGTGCCCACCCGCCCCCTGACACGGCCAGACCCCGATTGACCGGACGCCGGCGGACAAACACCGACGCATATCATGCCCATCCAATAATGGACAATTCTCTACATTTTGAATATATACAGGATTCCTGTCCTTCCAAACAGAGGTAACGATTTTTAACAATTCCAGACGCATTCTTTTTGTACGGCGATCAACGCCTGGAGTTATGCCAAGGCGGTAAAATATATCCACGGCCTCACCATTGACATTACCGATTACCACTCCTTCAACAAACGGAATCTGCACTAATCTTCTTGCCATATCACGCGCGCAGGCATTAACATCTGCGACAGGGCCGATGCATTCCGGATCAACACCAAGCCCATCTATAGCATTTATGTAATACAGCTCATAATCCTTGTATCC
>JAPTWR010000205.1 GCA_028065135.1 Acidithiobacillus sp. | reverse complement strand
CGTCCACCGTGGTCAGCGCCTCGGTCTGGTCGATGATGAGGTAGGCACCGGACTTGAGGGTAACCCGGCTTTGCAGGGCGCGCTCAATTTCGTCCTCGACGTTATAAAGATCGAAGAGCGGACGCTCGCCGCTGTAGTGTTCAATGCGATCAGCCACTTCCGGGATGACGCCCTGACAAAAGGCCAGAGCGGCATCGACGGTTTCCCGCGAATCGATGCGCACCCGTTGAATGTCATCGGACATCACATCACGCATCATGCGCATGGCGAGGTTGAGGTCGCTGTGAATTTGGCTGGGGGCCGGGCTGCGCTCCAGCCGGGCGCGGATGGAGTCCCACAGGCGCCGGAGAAAATCGATGTCGCCGACGAAATCGGTCTCTTCCATGCCCTCCGCGAGGGTGCGGATAATATAGCCGCCAGCCTCTTCGGGCGGGATCGCGGATTTAAGCTGCTCCTTGAGCCGGAAACGTTCTTCTGGCGATTCAATGCGGGTGGAGACGCCGATGCGCGGCACAAAAGGCATGTAAACCAGATAACGTCCGGGTAGGGTGATGCGGGTGGAGAGGCGAGCGCCTTTGCTGCCGAGGGGGTCCTTGATGACCTGCACCACCACTTCCTGCCCTTCGTGGAGCAGGGCACAGACGTTGCGAACCTCGTGGTGACCAGCACGGGTTTCGATATCCGTCTCGCCTTGTACCTCATCGCTGTCATCTTGAATGTCTGTAGCGTGAAGAAAGGCGGTGCGTTCCAGGCCGACATCGACGAAAGCGGCCTGCATGCCGGGCAGGACGCGGCGGACGATGCCTTTATAGATATTGCCCACCAGACCGCGATGACCGCTGCGCTCGACCTGGAGCTCCTGGAGGACGCCGTTATCCACCAGCGCGACGCGGATTTCCTGGGGGGTGACGTTGATCAGCAGTTCTTCGCTCATGGGTATCCTGAGAGGTAAGGGGTGGAGAGGCCGCAAGCGGCAAGCATCTCAGTCGTTTCGAAAAGGGGCAGGCCCATGACGCCGCTATAGGATCCTTGCAAGCCGCTGACAAAGACCGCGCCGATGCCCTGAATGGCATAAGCCCCGGCCTTGTCAACCGGCTCGCCGGTATCCCAGTAGGCGCGCATCTCCGTGCTGGCAAGAGGGCGTAAGCGCACGGCGCTGCTGCACAGGCGCAGCGCCACCTGGTCCCGGTGGAGCACAGCGACAGCCGTATGCACCTGATGCCAGAGGCCACCGAGCGCTGCATACATGTGCATGGCTTCCGCGAAGTTGCCGGGCTTACCGAAGGTGCGATCCCCTAGCGCCACGACGGTGTCTGCCGCCAGGATGACGGCTTCCGGGCTGGTCGGACCCGCAGCGAGTGCCTTGCTATGGGCCAAGCGTTGAGCGAGGGCAGCCGGGGTCTCGCCGGGTCGCGGGGTTTCATCCACGTCGGTGGCCAAAACCTCCGGCGCATAGCCCAACTGCTGGAGCAGGGCCAGGCGGCGCGGTGAGGCCGAGGCGAGAATCAGGCGGGTCACGGAGTCGGGCTGGCGTTCACCAACAACAGTTCGGCGGTCCCCGAACTGAGGCCGAGGCCGGTGGCCAGTGCCAGCACCGTACCGGGGATACCATTGTGGCGCAGGGTGCGGAGAATGGTTTCGGCGCGTTGGGTGGCGATATTGGCGCCCAGGGGTTGAGGGGCTACCCGCACGAGTATTTCACTGGCCGTCGTCTGCTTGAGGATGCCGGAAATAGCCTGTAAACGCTGTTTGCCGCTGGTGGAAAGCCGGGCGTCGCTGCTGAACAAGCTGTTTACCGGCATGGTGACATGTACCCCGTCGCTGGCGGCTCGAACCTGGGCGTATACCGTCAGTGCCTTGCTGTAGCCGGGCTGCGTCGTGAGCGGGGTGGCGGTGACGCCTGGGATGGGCATGGCACCCTGCTGCTGCTGGATTTCGGCTTGCAGGTGCTGGATTCGGGCACCGCTCATGGTTTTGCTCGCCAGTTGTTCGCGCAGCTTGCCGTATTCGTTCTGTAGCGCCTGGTACTGGCGGGTCAACGACTGCACTTGGTGTCGCAGGCCGTTGAGCCGGTCTTGTTCTGCCGCCTGTTGACGTTGTTCGCGAAGACCGGCGAGGCGCGCGTTGAAAATGGCGCGATCGACCTGGAAAAGCACAGGGTTGACCTGATCGCGGGTCATCATCCGCAGGCTGCTGTGCAGGCCGGACAGGGTGGCGGGAGGTATGGGCGGGCCACTGCGCTGGGCCTTTTCCAGGCGCTGGAGGGCTTGCTGCAAGGCCTGCGAAGTGGCGATATCGGCCACCGCTATACCGGGCAGCGCAAGGAGCAGGGCGACGGCGATGAAGTGACGGGCGCGCATCATGAAGCCTCCTTGGCGATTTGTGCTTTGGTGGCGTCAATTTGCTGGTGGGTCGTGGCAATCTGACTCTGCAAATTGCCAATCTGACTTTGCAGTGCCGCTCGCTGACTGTTCGGGGCCGCATTCAGGCGGGTCTGGATGTTGTCAAGCAGAACCCTGGCGAGCAGAGTCTGACGCTCGGCATATACACGATCGCCGCGCGCCACGGCTTCCCGCGCGGCGCTCAGTGCCTTCTGTACCGGCGCCAGTTGCCGCGCATTGACCGCGGGCGAGAGGGCGAGGATGCGCTCCCGGCCCGCCTGTACGGCAACGGCGTCGGAGACGCTCTGTTGCGGGCTGACCTGCACCATCTGCGCGCAGGCGCTGAGGCCCAGACCCAGGGCCAGTGCCATCCCCAGGCGGGGATAGAGACTTCGGTTCCATAGCGTGTTCACGTCAGCGTCACTCCTCTCCGCCACGATGGTAAGGTAATCGGGCCTGAATGCTCCAGGCTCGGTATAGTTGTTCAGCCAGCACGACGCGCACCACCGGGTGCGCGAGGGTCAAGGGCGACAAGGACCAGCGCCAGTCCGGTTGCAGGGCCGGATCGAGGCCATCGGGGCCGCCGATCCATAGTGCCACATCGCGCCCGCCGGCGAACCAGGTGTCGATGCGCTGCGCTAAGGCCTCGCTGTCCAGACGCTTGCCGACCACTTCCAGCGCCACCCGCTCGGCACCCTCGGGGGTGGCCGCCAGAATCCGTTCGCCCTCTTCGCGCCGCCAACGTACCGGGTCCCCGCTGCGCCCGCGTCGCGCCAGCGGCAGTGCGCGCCATTCGACGCGCAATTGCGGAGGCATCCGTGCCGTGTATTCGGCGACGCCCGCCTCTACCCATGTCGGCATTTTGCTGCCGATGGCTAGCACCCAGAGGCGCATCGCGGATCAGCGCCCCTCGTTTTGGCCACGCATCTGCGGGAGTTCTCCCCAGAGCCGTTCCAACTGATAAAAATCGCGCACTTCCGGGCGCATCACATGGACGACGACGTCACCGAGATCTACCAGCGCCCAGTCGCCCACAGTGAGACCTTCCTTGCCTATAGGTTTTACGCCTTCTTCGCGCATGCGTGCCATCACGGCGTCGGCCAGCGCCCGCAGGTGGCGGTCGGATGTGCCGGAGGCAATGATCAGATAGTCGGTGATGTCGGTTTGCTTGCGGACATCAATGCTCTTGATATCGAGCGCTTTGTGTTCATCCAGAACGGAGATGGCCAGGTCGCGGAGGGTTTCTGCTGTCGCCAAGTGTCATGATCCTTTGTGTTGGGTTACGGGCTATGGTAGAGCCCTTCGGCGTCAATATAATCCAATACTTCGTCCGGTAACAGGAAACGCGGACTTTGATGATTGGCGAGCAGGCTGCGGATACTGGTAGCGGAGATCTCCAGCGCGGTGACCGTGTGAAACAAAATACGCCCGGCCGACGTCTGGCGCAGGGTACCGACATCTTCACAGCGGCGCTGATAAAGAGCCTGGCGCAGGGCTTCCGGTAATTCGGCGGCAGGCCAGCCGGGGCGCCCGGTAACAATGAGGTGGGTGAGATCCAGAATACGCTGCCAGTGGTGCCAGGTGTCGAAGCGCAGGAAGGCATCCATGCCGATGACCATGGCGAGTAGCGCATCCGGGCGCTGCTGGCGCAGGGCGGTGAGGGTGTCAACGGTGTAGGACGGTCCTTCCCGCTCCACTTCCCAGGAACTGACCGTGAAGTGCGGATGGTGGGCGACGGCGATGCGGGTCATGACCAGACGATGGCGGGCATTGGCCCAGGGGCTTTGACGGTGGGGCGGGTGCCCGGCCGGGATCAGCATCACCTGCGCAACGCCGAGAGCCTGCCGCACCTCTTCCACGGCACGCAGGTGCCCGTAATGGATGGGGTCGAAGGTGCCGCCGAGGATGATCAGATCATCATGTGTGGAACTGTGCATAAGCGGAATATAACCAAGGGCTGCCTGTGGGGGAAGTCGCCCGGTATTGAAGTGGGCCAGTCTTGCGGAGATCAGGGTGTGCAGCCATCCGCGCTCACATTGCCATCGAGCGAACTGATCAGCGCGGGCAGTGCATGCATGGCAATGCCATGTTCCAGGGTCATCTGCGGGCCGGCTTTATCCTTTGTTGCGTTGGTGTCAGATGAATTCTTCCGACAGAAAAGCAGGGCTGGTGTCGCTTCTTCACCGCTGGCCTGCAGCAACGCGGTGTTGGTGTGGATGGCCGCTATGTCCAGTGGAGGGATCTGCGCCAAGGGCTGGGTGCCGCCTTCCTCGGTATTCTCGTTAAATCCCTTCTCGTTATTCGCCCAGGCGACTGCCGGGTCTTTGGCGGCGAGAATCGTGGCCGCCTTGGCAACGCTGGAGTCTTTCAGAAAACCGACCGGGATTAATTTTACCCGGAGCTGCCCGTCGGCGACGGGTTTTTGCAAGGCTTTCCAGAGCAGATGGCAGTAGATACAGTTGGGATCCATAAACACCACGATCAGCGGGCCTGTATGGCCTATCGTGAAGCCCGGCGCCTTCATGGCTGCCGGGGCGATATGCTCGGCAGGGACCTTCCTGGGTTGGCCCAGATACTTTTTTGTGGCCATTTGGGTGATATCGTGGCCCTTATCGTTCACCACCGGGCCGAGCAGGAGGTAGCGGTTGGACAACATCCAGAGTATGCCCTGCTGATGCTGGCTGTTCTCGGCGACGATGCCGGTAAGCTTTTGGGTGGGGCCGGGAAAGACCTTGACCACATGGGCCTGGCCATGGAAGTTGCTTTGCACCAGATGCTCCGCAGATTCGAGATTCGGGCTGGTTGCACAACCGGCGAGCACCAGCGGGCTGAAAAGCAGTGCCGCTAAACGCAGCCCTGCGGCTTTTCTGAATGCAATGCGCCTTTTTGTTCCGTGGCGCCGATCTTCATCTGTCATGCCCGCTCTCCTCAATTTTTGCAAAACGAATCCCGCCAGAGCGTAAATACTAGCAAATGCGCTGGAATCTGGCACATCAGCCTGCTGCCGTTTGGTTTGCTGAAAATTTGTCGCTATGCTCAGGGCAATGCCCGCTCCGGTCAGGAGCGATGGGCGCTCATGGAGTGCATGTCATGGCTTTAACGATTCCTGCTCCCGACCGGGAGGATCTCGCCGCCGATATACCTGGTATGGCGGTACTGGCGGGGGGCTGCTTCTGGTGCGTGGAAGCGGTGTATCTGGATCTTGCCGGGGTGACGCGGGTGCTGTCTGGTTATACGGGCGGCGCGGCGGAGACGGCGAATTACCGGGCGGTGTGCGGTGGCGCAACAGGTCACGCTGAGGCGGTGGAGATTCACTACGATCCGACGTTACTATCCTTTGGCCGCTTGTTGCAGGTTTTTTTTGCGGTAGCCCACGATCCGACGCAGCACAACCGGCAGGGAAATGATGTGGGGACACAGTACCGCTCCGCGATATTTACTCTGAACGATGCGCAGGCGGTGCTGGCGCGGGATTATGTGGCGCAATTGAACCAGGCGGGTGTTTTTGAGGCGCCCATCGCCACCGAAATCACGCCCTTGACGCATTTTTATCCCGCCGAAGACACGCATCAGGATTACGCTCGCCGACATCCCGATCAACCCTATATTTGTGCGGTGGCGCTGCCGAAAGTGGAAAAGCTGCGCGCGCGTTTTCCGCAGTTGTTGCGCAAAAATTAATGGAGATTATGGCAATGACCTGTTCATCCGCTGGTTTTGATCTGACTCCGATTGACGCCGGGAAGCGCGCAGAAATGGCGAGGGGATTGTCTGCCGAGGTGCGTCACGTGCTTTTTGAGCATGGTACGGAGCCGCCCTTCTGCGGCGGACTGCTGCATGAAAAGGGTGATGGGACTTTTGTTTGCGCGTTATGCAGCCTGCCGCTGTTTCGTTCTACAGCCAAGTTTGAGTCGGGGACCGGCTGGCCGAGTTTCCGAGAACCCTATGCGCCCGACCACCTCCGCGAGATTCGTGATGCCAGTCACGGTATGATCCGCACGGAAATCCGCTGCGCCCGTTGTGATAGCCATCTGGGGCATGTATTTCCCGATGGGCCGGCGCCGACGGGGCTGCGCTATTGCCTGAATTCGGCGGCGCTGCGCTTTGAAAGGGCCGCGTAGTTCCCAAGATGGAAAGGGCGGCGAATGTCGTTATTGAGCGACGGAAGAGCCGGGTGTCGCAACCCCTCTACACAGGATCAATAAACGATGGATTTTAATCCCATGCTATCGACGATTTTCATTTCGTGTGCCGCCACAGATTATTTTCTTTTTGTTGCCCTAGAGCGACGAAAATACGGTTCAGTATGGTCAACTATTGGACTGCCGGCGCGAAAAACAACCGATAGCGGCTGTGGCACGATAACTGCTGTATTACATGCATATGGTTTAGGAAAACCGCCAAATCATGGAGTTTTATCGTGTTTAAAGATGCTGATGCCGTTAACATTTCCAGATCACCGCTACTTCGTGGTGAGGTCCCGCATATCACACCCGCTCTGACGCAGCGCTACCTGGACCATCTGGCGTTGACACCCGCACAGCGGCGTTGGGTGGAAGAGGAAATTACACAGGCGCCAAGCGGCGCGGGAAATGGTAACGCATTCATTGCACTGCAGGCTGCGCTCGGGTCCCTCGCGGAGGGGGATGAACTTCATGCGAGACTGGCGCTCTCATTGCCCGCCACGCGTCACGCCGAGTATCCTGCGGCATGGTTGCGCCGTCAGCAGGTTCCGGTGATGCACCGTTCATCGATGGCCTCAAAACCGTTTCTGCGTTCTCCGCAAGACGCGTTGCGGCATTTTCTCAACGCCACCTTTGTAACTCCGGCACGTCGTACCTCTGTACGCGGTAAAAGGATGGTCAGAGCTGCCGTCGTATGGGGCATTATCCTGATGGGTGGTTTGACCGCCCCGGCATTTGCACATGCCCACGGGGATCGCTTCCAGATCAATCCCAGCTACACAACGCAACAGTTGACGAACAACGGGGACTGAAGCATGACGGCTCGCGCCGCATGCTCCTAAGACTTCTTGCTGCGCTGCAGCAGATAGGTCCAGGTGTCGCTGAGGGTGTGGTCACGCGATTCCAGAAAGACGCGAACGTTGGTTGGATGATTCGCTGGCGGCAGGATCTGAGCCCGCCACTGCCACTGATGATTGGTCGGATCGAAGCGTACCGCGGAATGGATTAAACGAGTGCCTGCCCCCACGGAAACATGCGCCTGCACGGGGGTGTTCGCCGGGAGTCGGCCTAAACCGCCACCCGCGAAATCTACCACAATACGGCGGCTACCACCGCTGTGCGGCACGGTCCCGAAATAGGTTGCGACGGGGTGACCCCCTGGTGGCAGATCGGCGGCGTCACGCAAAAAATCCAGGCGATAGCTAACGGAAAGGGCCTGTCCCGGTTGCGGTGGATGCCGAGGTACCCAAAACGTCACGATGTTGTCAAGATTGCGGTTATTGGTAGGTAATTCCACCAGCTCTACCTGCCCCTTTCCCCAATTGTTCAAAGGCTGAATCCAGACACTCGGCCGCTTCTGGTATTGCGTGTAGATCCCCTCATAACTGGTGAATCGCCGATCCTGCTGAAACAAACCAAAGCCCCGCGGATGCGCCAAGGTGTACCGTGTGACTTGCGTATACAGTGGATTGTTCAATGGTCGGGTAATCCACTCACCATCACCGTTGGCCATGATGAGATCACTGGAATCATGTTGTTGCGGATGCCAGTCACCGGCGCGAATGCCGCGTCCACGGCCATGCCAGAACATGCTGGACAACGGCGCGATTTCCAACTGACGGATCTTCTTGCGCGGATACAGGACCGCGTGGACGCGGATTTGCGTGCTCTTGCCGGGGGTGACTTCAAAGCGATAGGCGCCGGTTATCAACGGGCTGTTGAGTAGCGCATAAATCGTCAGATGATGCACGCCAGGCCTTGGGCGCTGTAACCAGAATTCCTGGAAATACGGAAAGATTTCACCGGAGGGCAACGCAGTGTCAATCCCAAGCCCACGTGCCGAGGTGCCATAAACCGCATCTTTGTTCACCGCCCGAAAATAGCTCGCGCCGAGAAAAGACAGAAATTCATCGTGCTGCTGCGCATATCCAGTATCTTTAACAAGAAAACCCGCATAACCTCCATTTTTGGGGATATGGACCTTTTTCGCCAGCGCGCCTTCGACGGAAAAAGTCTTCGAATCGTAGTGAATGGGATACGCCTGACCGTTGCGAATCACATTGATGCGCACGGGATGAACAAAGGTGCCGCCCAACGGGTAAAATAAGATTTCGAAGGGAAGGCCGTCGTGTTTCCACAGTGGATGAGTATCGAGTATATGCCCATACGCCTGCGGACTTAGTTGGCGCAGGCTTTTACTGGCCTCCACCGGGCGCGGGTGCCAGGCGCTCTGCGCGAGATCATGAGCGTCATGCACTACCTGACTGAAAGCGAATGGTGTTGCTGCAGCAGCATCTGGAGCAACGGCGGCGAGCAGCGCTCCACAACACAGGGGAAGCACGATGAAACGGATATTGAATTTTGATTTGCATATGGTCATGCAGATTAATCCAGCAAGTTATATGCCACCAGGCGTAGGTCACTAATTTTCCGTAGAAATGACTTAAATGAGGCTATGGGCGCGCAGCCATTTTCGTCGCTTGGGAACAACAAAATAAATGATCCGCACGCAATCGCAGTAAATTCTTATATATTGGAGTTCACTTAATAATTAGCGTGTTCCAGAGGGAAAGAAGAGAAGTTTGGTCGTTATGTGTGGATGTCGCTTGTTGGCGACGGGTGACGGTGGGCGGGCATTTGCAGATAAACGTATGCCCGTGGAAAACTCTGCCACGGCGTCAGGAGAATAACCATTAAGCTCTGGTCTGAGCGCGTCGCCGGCATGAATTGTCATAAAAAAGTCATGTAATTTTCATGCTAATGTCACATAAGCGAGTTATCCTAGTCGGAGCCGCAATCTAGCCCCGCATAAGGAGAACTGCATGAGTCAGTCCACGGGCACGCACGTAGTCCAACTCCGTGCCATCGACACCCCCGCTCAACATTGCTTGGTGAGCTTCTTCCATCTGCGCGTCGCGTGCACGGTGCGCATGGAGTTTTCGCTATGTTTTTAATTTTATTAAACAGCGCTGTTGTGCACGCGGTACACGTGCTACGTGCGGCGATGTTTGCGCAGACGCGACCCTCCCCGCCGATGATACGGACCGGATCACCACACAGTCCACGAATCCTGCTGCTGGTCAATGCACGGACCAACGGTAAAACGGTCATTTCCGTTGAAGTGGCTCTGGAGCGCGCCGGTGGTCAAGTAATACGGAGCACGGAGCGCTCTAAAGTGGAGCAGCTGGTGCGGCGCTGGGATCCTGAAGTCTTGGTTCTACTCGGATGGTCTGCCACGACAAGTGATTGGATGCGGCACCTGCAACGCGCGCCGCGTGAGAGCGATCTGCCTTTCCTGGTGGTCGGCAATAGTGCGGAGGAAGACCATGAAGAAACACACGCTGTAGCAGCTCTGGAAGTAGGGGCACAGGCGTATATCCCTGCCAGTATGGGGCCGGAAATCTTAACGGCCCAAGTCTGCGGTCTCCTCAAGAAACTGCGCACACAAGCGCCTGCCCGGGTGGTTAAAGCGGAAAACATCTGCATCGATCTGGTGGCGCTGCGGGTCTGGATATTGGGACAGGAAATTCATCTGCCGCGACGGCTTTTTTATCTGCTGTACTATTTCGCCACGCATCCGGACGAAGTCGTTTCCAACGATCAGATCGCCGACATCCTGTGGGAGGGTAAGGGCACTTATCTCGCTCCCAACACCCTGGTGGTCAAGATTTATCGTTTACGCAAGATTCTGGAAAGTGTGGGGGCCAAAAGCTGGCTGGAAACAGTGCACAGTTTCGGATACCGATTTTCACCACCAAGGAATACGTAAAACGTCATAAGAATGTCATGACAACGTCATAAAATCAGCACCTCAGTGACACATGGGTGCAATATTCGGCTGTTAGCATGAGGCTATTCACAGGAGGCAAAAGACCTCCACTTTTGATGTCGCCGGATACATCCCGGCCATATAAAGAGGTAGCCGCATGAACGCCGTAATACAAAGCCCGGCACACCCGTTGGTGTGTGCCGGAGCAGGACACATTTTTATTGTCCACGCCTTGCTTGATCGATTGTCTGCCCATACCGGGTTGACCTTTCGGATCAGTCCTCAGCACCAATCTTTCTTCCTCCGCGCGCCGCTTCGGCGCTGTTCCTTTCTGATATTTCAGGAGTCTTATTGATGAATATCGCTTACCTCATCCACCTCGCCAATTACTCCGACGGTGTGCTTTATGTGCTGGCGGGCCTTCTTGTGCTTGCCCTTGGCGTTATTGTCGACCGGTTCTGGTATCTGCGTCGCACCATCCTGCGCGGCACCGTTTTTGTGCAGGAGCTCGCCCAGCACGGACGCTTGGACCGCAGTGCCCTGCAAACCCTCGCGGATGCCGCAGGCGATTTGCCGGAGGCGGCGCTCTTGCAAACGGCGGCGAGCCACTCGGGACACGTGCAGGGCGATCCACTTGCCAGTCGCCTGGAGGAGAGCATCCTGGTCATGGCGCCGCAACTGGATCGTCGCCTATGGGTGTTGGACACCATCATCACCCTGGCACCACTGCTGGGACTTTTTGGCACCATCATCGGTATGTTTCACGCCTTCTCCATATTGGCCGCACCAGGACACGCACCGGCGGCGGTGACGGGCGGGGTGGCGGATGCCCTGGTCGCCACCGCCACCGGTCTCTTCATTGCCATGACCGGCCTGGTGGCTTTCAACGCCTTCAACAATCAGGTGCGGCAAATTCTGCTGCAGTTGGATTCGGTAAAGACCATGCTGCTCAACCGCATGGACGGACACCCGATCACCGACGGCGCGGGGAATATCCAGACCGCGATGCCGAAGATGGCAGCGACCGTGGCGAGGGCGGGCTGATGGAACGGCGCTATTTCGAACAGAGGAAGGGCCGGGTCGAGATCATCCCGATGATCGACATCATGCTCTTTCTGCTGGTGTTCTTCATCATGATCACGTTACAGATGATCCCGGACAAGGGGCTGAACTTGCAGTTGCCCGCCTCCAGTCAGGCGAAGCTGCTGCCGCATCCGCATTACACCATCAACATCGAGAAAGATGGGACGGTGGCGGTCAAGGGGCAGCACTATGATCTTGCCGGTCTCAGGCAACTGCTCACCCGTGACGGCAACCCCGGCAAGACCCAGATCACCATCGCCGCCGATAAAGCCGTACCGTTTCAAGACTTTGTTCACGTCATGGACGCCTGCCAGAAGGCCGGGGTCAGTGATATTGGTATTGCCGCAAAAACCGCGAAATAACTTCCTCAAAACTAGACAGGAGCATAGCCGTGAAATCCGACCACCATCACCATCCGATTTACAGTGCCCTGCTCGCTGCCGGTTTATGCAGCCTTTCAGGCATCGCATTTGCCGCTGGCGTAACCGCTCCAGCCACCTCGTCCAGCGTCAACGTCGGAGAGGTGTCCTCTAGCACGGGCGCCCTGGATACGCTGGGCCATCTCCCCACCAAAAAACAGGTGTTTAATTCCACTCAATCGGTCAAAGTAATCAGCAAGCGCCAGATGGCCACGGCGGGTCCTGCGGGTGGCGCCGCCCAGGCGCTCGCCGTGGCGCCGGGAATCAATGTCGTAACCGACGGCCCAAGTGGCGCGCCGCGCTCATCGATCAGCATCAACGGCATGAAGACCGGCTGGGGCAACATCGCGGGCAATGCGAATGACGGCACGGTCATGGTCACCTTCGACGGTGTGCCCATGATTGATCCCGCCTACGGCGTCTGGCAAGCCTCAGAGTTGCCGCAGATGTCCATGATCAAGGGCATTACCGCCACCTACGGCCCAGGTTATCCGCTGAATCGCTGGTATAATAATATCGGCGGATCCATCAACTTTGCGCCGCTGCAACCCACCAAAAAGGCCGGAGCATCCATAGGCATGTACTATGGAAGTTTCGGTTCCAAGGGTATCCACTTCAATATTCGCACTGGCGAGCACGATGGTTGGTCAGGGATCATAGCGGGAGGGGTCGGTAGTAGCGGAAATTATTTGAATGGGTATGGCTTCAACAATCCTGGAAACAACTATGCGTATTACGGGAAGATACGCAAAACGTTTAATGGTGGCCACATCAGCTTCGGGGGTTATGTCTCTCGATCGGTAGCTTACCGGTCTGTACCCATTCCGGTCGCTGCGAACCCTAACGTCACGATCTATGGGGTCAATCCTAATACAGGGAATGTCAATCCGGGGCCAATATATAGTCAGCAGACCACTGGGTTTTATACGACCTTACCATATTCCGTTTACTGGAAAGAAGCCTTTATAAAAACCTATCTGATTTATTCCAGATTCGAGCAGCATCTTTCACGCAGTATGGAAATTCATAATCTGTTATGGTATCGGTATGGCAATCGCCAACATCTGCACTATAACAATCTTGGCCAAAGCCCAAATGTTTTGAACCAGTATTACAATGCCTCCAGCTATACTTATGGAGACAAGCTCTACCTCACGGTAAATGCGCCGTACAATCACATTGCGTTCGGTGGTTACTTTCTGAATTCTAAATACAATTCCCTGCTGGATTTCTATAATCAGAATCAGGTGGCAACATATAACTCGTTCAGCCCAAATGCCGGGAATAACGTGACCATGAATGGCGCGCCGGTGTACAACAGTCTCTCTCTGCCCAGCGCGTTCCACAGTTCATATCTCTATATGACGGATCTTGCAGCCTTTGTTCAGGACGTCATCCGTCCCTTCCACAACCTGCGCATTACCCCTGGGGTGCGTGTGGTTTCATTTCAAACCAACTTCGTCAACAACACCGCCGCCCAGTTCCCCACGAGTGTGGCCAATATGATCGGTCATAATGGCGATTATCAACCGAACTCGTCAACGAATTTCACGGAGTTCGAGCCCTCGATCGGTGTCAACTATAAGGTGACGCCTAATATTGCGCTGTATGGCAACTATGCCACGGGCTATAAGGCACCGGCCGGCGCTACCGGAACTTATGCCCATGAGTTAACCTCCACTTTGCAGCCGCAGAAGTCGACACAGTATCAACTCGGTGTAAAAGCATATGTCGAAAACTATGGGCTGTTGCATCGGGCGGTCTTCAATGCGAATTACTACCACCTGGATGACACCAACGAAATCATCCCGATCCCGGTGGTGAACCACCTTTACTCGCGCTTCGCCTCCGGTTCATCAGTATTCAGCGGCGTCAATCTGTCGATGCAGGATAATCCGCTGTACAATCTGTACCTGTTTTCCAACGTGAGCTTCGAAAAGGCTGCTTACGCAAGCTATACTACAGGCCATGGGGTGTCCTACGCCGGACTTCCGGTTTCCAATGTGCCGGCGCAGACCGCCAACATTGGTGCCTACTACCAGATTTATAATTCGGGTATTCTTTATGAACCGAGAATTTGGTGGCAGTACACTGGCGTGCAGGATATTTACAATAACAACACCGGAGCCCCCACCCGTCAGAAATTGCCCAGTTTTGGTATATTCAATGCCTCACTGAAGGTTAAGGTATCCAAAAGATATCTGTTTGCCGGCATGCATGATGCCTCCGTGAATTTGACCGTCCTCAACCTTCTCAATAAGCAGTACAACAATTACGAGTACATTTCCGGTGGCGGCTATTACGGGGTATCCGGCCAACTCCTGGGGGAACCAGGTATGCCACGTGCGGTTTATGTCAGTGTAAACGCTTCATTTTAGCATAACCACGTAATACAGCCAGCCGGGGCGAAGAAATATTTCGCCCCGGATTTTGGCTGTCATATCGTCATATTATGGTCATTGTAGCGTAATATGAGTGTCATAATTCTCCTGTAGTATTTTGTTTGTTGCATGAGCAACATGGTGGCATCACATGAATTTTATGCGAGCATCTTTTTACACAGGAGCCAAAAATGAGTCAGCGGTTTTTTATTAACCCGTTATTGTTCGCAATGTGTACTGCGGGGGTTTGTACATTGAGTACCATAACAACGGCTTTTGGTGCCGACACGGTGCCTGGAGGTAACGTTTATCAGGTGCAAAATGCGAGCAGTAAATCCACCAGTGTTGGTGAAGTGAGCGCTTCAGCAAACGCGCTTTCTGATTCGGCCAAAGCGCTAGCCAGCACCGATGCTAAGCTGACGAAAAAGAAAATATTCAAATCCACCCAATCCCAGGCGGTACTCGGAAAGCGTGAAATCAAAGGGGTCGGGCCCGCCGCAGGATCTGCACAAGCGCTCTCTCTGGCACCCGGTATCGCTGTCCGTGGCTATGGTGGCATCGCATCGACCGCGCGTTATGAAATCGCCGTGCGCGGCGTGAAGGTCGGTTGGTCATCGGTGAATGGCGACGTCGAGCGCAATGGCTTGACGGTGCTGTTTGACGGGATCCCCATGAACAATTTGATTTCACACAATGGTGGTTGGGATTCCAACGAAATTCCGATCCTACAGATGATCCATGGCATCAACGTGACCTATGGTCCCGGAAATCCCGCCGGGCGATGGTTCGACAGTATCGGCGGTACCATCAACTTCATACCGCTGCAGCCATCTGTAAAACCAAGCGCTGAAATAGGCACCTCATTCGGAAGTAACGGCACGCTCGGCTACAACTTCGATCTCAAAACGGGGATGTATGATGGCTGGTCCGCTGTTCTGGCCGGAGGTTATACGAAAAACAACACCTTCCGCACGGGTTCGTTCAGGGCCCCAGCCCAGTCCTTTGCCTATTTTGGTAAGGCGGTGAAGACCTTCAGGCGTGGCACCTTCAGCCTCGGCGGTTATGTGGATAGCTCGCGCGAGTTCAGGCCTAATTTTATCCCGGTGACCCCCATACAGGGCATCACTACCCAAGGTCTGAACGCCAATGCGCCTTTGTATAGTCAGCAGACCAGTGGATATTACGCATCACTGCCGGAGTCCATCTGGTTTAAGCAGTTGAAGGTACAAGACTACATGCTGTATTCCAAGCTGAATCTCCACCTCAGTAAAGACGTTACGCTACATGAGTTGGCGTGGTATCGCCATGGCCACCGGGTGCATTATCGCATTAATAATTATATACCAGGGAATAGCGCGAACTCCGAGTATTACAATCCGACATCAGACACCTATGGAGACAAGCTGTATTTTGACTGGCATCTGCCGATGAATCTCCTGAAAGCAGGTGGGTCATGGATTCACCAACAATTCACCACGCCCTATGCAGGATACAACACGCTTCTCGGCACCAGTCCGTCGTTTCCCAGTCAGTACAATAGTGATGTGCTGTATAACAACTATTTGACGGGCTTTATTCAAGACACGATCACGCCGTTTTCCGGCTTCAAGATTACGCCGGGCATTGCCGCAGTCCAGTACCAGACCCAAATGTATAATAACGGGAACCAGGTATTCACCAATCTTCCTGCCGGCGCTCAGAATCAGACGCTGATCAATAGCTCTGCGGACACCATATCTGGCCTTGAACCTTCGGTCGGCGTCCGTTTTGCTCCGGTAAAGTGGGGTTCCGTATATGCCAGTTATGCCCAGTCTTATCAAAATCCCACGGACAATAATTTTGGGGCCTATAACAGCCACGGCGGCGGCATTGACTTCAATAGCTTGAAGCCGGTAAAAAGTACGGATTATGAAGTGGGAGCCAAGTTTATGGTGCATAACTGGATGATGCTTCATAATTTCACATTCAACATCAACTACTACTATGATCATTTGGCCAATGAGACCATAGCGACTTATCTGAGTAACATCGCCCAAACCAAATTTGCATCGGCGAACGCGGTGGTGAATGGCGTAAATGTCGCGATTGCCGACAATCCCTCCTGGAACTGGCACCTGTTCGCTAATCTGGCATTCAACCATTCGTACTATGCCTCATACACTCCGCAGGGTGGGGGTACGACGTTACATGGCGCCAATGTATCTTATAGCCCGGACCTTACCATGAGCGCGGGTATTGATTATCGGTACTACTATCATGGCTTTCTATTCTCCCCCCAGTTTGTGGATCAGTACACGAGTTCACAGTATCTCTTTAACAACGTGACCGGTGCGCCATCGCATCAGAAGCAGCCGGGATACAACGTCTCCAACCTTAGCCTTGGGATAAAAACAACCCGTTTGAATCAATACGTACCGACTCTGAAAGGCGTGAAGCTCTCTGTGGGGATATACAATCTTTTTGGCGCACGGTATAACCCCATTGAGTACATTACCAGTGGCGGGTATTTCGGCGGTAACAGTACTGGTGCCATTCTGGCTGATCCGGGCGCTCCCCGGCAGTATTTTATGACAGTATCGGCCAAATTCTAAGTTATTTTAATGCACTGCGTCCGGTGACGCGGTGCATTTTTACAAATTATGGTGCCATAATTTAGCAGATGGTTTTAACAATTCAGCAATATGAAAAAACGGTTTGATGATTGCAACGTGCGACGTCATCTGTTAAGATTTGATCTGTAAATAATCAGCTCTATTATACAGTTTATATCATAAAGTTACGGAGTTTTTATGTCTGAAAGTGTTCAAGATTGGCCAAGAAGTACGCGATGGATACATGTGGGATTTGCACTGGTGGTGACTTTTCTGCTGTTCAGCGAGCTCGACATGAAGGCCATATGGAAAAAATTTGGCGAGCTTCCATTTCGCCACTTATTGTTTCATGCCCACATGTGGGTTGGTATGTTCGCCACGATCATCGTTATCGCATTCTGGACCCAGGTTTTCTATAACAAAAGCATACGTTCACACCTTTTCCCGTACAGTGGCGAGTATTTGGAAAATATATGCAGAGATATAAAAGGGCTGGCGGATAGAAGGTTGCCACCCAGTGGAATGCGTGGCGGCTTACCGGGCATGATACATGGTCTCGGTTTGCTTGCCGTGACCGGTATGGCCCTCTTAGGGTTTATCATGTTTTTCTTGATCCCAAATTACGGAGTGGCGGCCCCCATAAGCTTCTACCAGATCCCCAAGAAGCTGCATGATTTTCTTTCGTCATTTGTCTGGTTGTACTGGTGGGGTCATATCGGCATGGCTACGCTTCATGCCGCAAAATCTCCAGCCATTCTGCGCATATTCAGACCATAGTAGGTTTCCCCAGGAATGCTCCGGTAGTCGCCGGCCCTGGGGACGGTATATTTGAGTAGCGTGATTTCTCTGCGGCTGTGGGGATGTATTCAGAGACAGAATTCGGCCCGGCTTTTTCGCCGGGCCGAACTCGTCGTGTCATAAGGTAAAATTACTGGGTGTCCGTTTAAGCTGCCTAATGGTCGCGGCGATGATAATCTCGGTGCTCATACTGCCGATCTTCTCTGTGTCGCTCACCATCTCTGTATCGGCGCTGATCATGGGATCTATAGTCTGAACGTTGGCCATAGTAGGCCTGCGGGGTCATATAGTAACCAGGAGCATAATTCTGGTCGTCAGCAAGCGCGCTGTGGGCAACGAAGAATGTGAGCCCCAAGAGCAATAACGGTGTTGTCAATAGATGTTTTTTCATAGGATTCCGTATGTTGAAGAAAAGAGGCGTTAACAATGTCAGGCTGTCACTATTTAACGCATTGCACAGGACGGGTTGTAATCTCAGTCATCTCCACCGTGATGCCACCCGCCGCGCCCTTCCCCGTAATGGCCGCCATAATAGCCTCCATACGGCGGAGCCACTATACAGCCAGAAAGCATGGATGCGCCAACAAAAAATAATGCCGTTACATAAATTAACCGCCTATAGCGCTTCATGGTACCCATAAAATTCCCTCCATACAATGACTGAAAAAGTCGCATTGTGACGCTTTCTGCTAATAAAGCGTTCAGCAGTTCGCTTCATCCACGCGCCTGCCATGGCCCAATAAAACAATTAAGCAGGTGGAATGTCAAGTTGTTAATTGGCCTTGCTGCAAGCTGTGATAATAGTCGATTCTTATGGTTGCTGGCGAAACGCAGCGGACCCTGAGGATTTTTGTTGAGGACAGTCCATTGGGAGTTAAATTTATTAATACGCCAGATTCCTGGCGACAAATCCAGCGTTTTTGGCGTCTTGCCCGACAATATTGCGAAATAATGCCGGTGACGTTCAATGTCTGGCGTTGCGCAAAGCCGCATGTAGCCCGCTCATGCGCCGCGTCTGGCGTTGAATGGCGTTTTCCAGGCGCGCACGGGGAGCGATGAGGGTGAAGCATGTGCGGGCCCGGGTGATGGCCGTGTAGAGCAGTTCGCGGCTAAGCACCGGGCTGTCTTCCGGCGGGAGGACGAGTACGGTGTGGGCGAACTCGGAGCCCTGCGCCTTGTGGACGGTCATGGCCCAGGCGCTTTCACTGTGATTGAGACGGCTGGGCAGGATGGCGCGGGGCGGGCCGTCGCTGTTGGGAAAATAGACGCGCATACGCCTATCCGGGTCGGGCAGGGCGATGCCGATATCGCCATTGCTGAGACCGAGGCCGGGGTCGTTGCGGGTGACGAGGGTGGGGCGACCGACATACCAAAGGCCGTGGCTCTGCAAGATGCCCTGGCGTTGCAGATGGTCTTCAATGGCGCGGTTGATGCCGGTGACGCCCCAAGGGCCTTGGCGCAAGGCGCAGAGGATGCGGAAATCGGCATAGTCCTTGAGGATGGCCTTGACCCACGCGCCATGTTGTTGCGGGTCTTTTGGCGGCGGCTGCCCCGCCGCTTGCCAGACGCGGCCATGGGCGGTCTCGGTGCCGGCGAGATTCAGTATCTGGTGGATGGTGGGGGCGGATTGCCAGGCGAGAGTGCTGGTCTGCGCGCTTTGCAGGATGCGGATGGCGGTTTCGGGGTGACCGCCGTGGACGGCATCCGCCAAAGCGCCGATTTCGGCGTTGAAGCGGTGACTGCGTTGCAGGCGGACGATGCTTGATGCAAGGGGGCTGGTGCTGCTGTCGTTGGGCTGCGGTGTGGCACCACAACTGGCCTGCAGATAGTGGCAGGTCTCGGCATCGTACATACCGCTGCCTTGGCAGATCTCGGCCAGCACGGCGCCCGCTTCGACGGAGGCGAGCTGGTCCTGGTCGCCGAGGAGGATGAGGCGGGCCGTGGGCGGCAGAGCGCGGAGCAGGGCGGCCATCATCTCTTGATGGATCATGGAGGCTTCGTCCACCACCAGTACGTCGAGTTCGAGGGGATTGGCGGCATGGTGGTGAAAGCGACGACTTTCGGGACGGGCGCCGAGCAGGCTATGCAGGGTACGCGCCGGACGCAGGCGGGCGAAGGCGGCGGCCATATCGGATCTCGGGCCCAATTGCGGAAGGGTGCTGACGGCGCTCAGCAGAGATTCGTCGATGCGCACGGCGGCCTTGCCGGTGGGGGCGGCGAGGACGATGCGCAGGGGGGTGCTGCTGGTCGCCATGAGCAAGGCCATGAAGCGGGCTGCGGTGTAGGTTTTGCCGGTGCCGGGGCCGCCGGTGATGATGCCGAAGTGGCTGCGCAAGGCGAGGGCGCAGGCGATTTTTTGCCAGGGGAGTTCATCGCAGGGTTCGTCAGATGCCGGGAAAAGCTGCTCCAGCCAGGGTCTTAAGACCTCGGGGTTGGCGGTATCGGCGACACGCTGTTGGGCACGCTGGCGCAGTGTTTCGGCGATGAATTGCTGGTCGCGCCAGTAGCGGCGCAAATAAAGGCGGGCGGCGCTGAGGACCAGGGGTGTTTCTGCGCTGTTTGCCGGGTCGGATGTGTTGCGCTCGGTGATCTGCACGCACAGGCTCTGGGCGAGGGTTTCTGTCCATGCGGCGGCGTGGGGCCAGTCACCGAGCGCGGTCGCCAGCGTGGCGAGCTCCGGCGCGGGCCAGTCCAGGAGGCGTTCGGGCGCGCTGAGGAGGTCATCTAGCGCGACGCAGGTGTGCCCCTCCCCTTCGAGGCGCGCCAGGAGGGCGCCAGCCAGGGGCAGGAGGGCCGGGGCCTGCGGGTCCAGGCGGATGAGGAACTGCGCAAAGGCGAGGTCGAGGGGGCGTAGCCAGCCTTCCTCAGTCCAGGTGCGGAGTTGGTCCATCATGGTTGAGGTCATGGGCTTACTCATGGCTGGGCTATACGCTGCGGCAGGCCGAACAGGCCGTCGAGGGCGTCGAGCAGGGCGAGATCGGCGGGAAGATGGAGCATGCCTTGCTCCGGTCCTCGCAGTCCGCGCAGGAAAAAGAAAAGGGTACCGCCGAGCTGCGTTGCGGGCCGGTAGCTGTTGCCCATGCGCTGGCGCAGCAGACGGTGCAGGGCCAGTTGATAGAGGCTGGATTGCAACTCATAGCGATGGCCGAGAGTGGCGTCGCGCAGGGCTTCGGCGTGGTACTCCGCATCGCCGCCGCCGAGGACGTTGGATTTGTAGTCGAGGACGTAATAGCGTCCGGCATGGCTGAAAACCAGATCCATGAAGCCGCGCATCATGCCGTGGATGACGCGCTGGGGGAGTTTGGGGCGCTCTGCGCCGGGAAAAATGTGCTGTTTGCAGAGCCTGTCCAGGTCATCGCTGCGCAGGGCGTCGCTGGGAAACCAGAAGGCCATTTCGCTTTGATAATCCGTAAGGTCGTGGAGGGTTGCCGGCAGGGGGGCGAGAGGGCTGTGGACGATGGCTTGCAGCCATTCGGCGGTTTCCTCGGCCCAATTGCTCAGGTCGGCCTGAGTACAGGCCTTGCGCAATCGTTCGGCAAAGAGGTCCTGACCGGTTTGGGCAAAGCCGTTCTGGGCGAGGTGTTGCAGTTGGTCGTGGAGAAAGCTGCCGGCATTCCTGCCTTGCGGGTAGCGATGCCAGGGAGCGCCGGTCCGCGCGCGCCGGGGTGTCGGTGGCGCCGATGGGTCGGCCGCGAGATCGCGCACCAGATGGGAGAAGCTGGCGACGCCCCAGTGCTTCTCGAAGCTGGCGGTATATTCCGCAGGCGGATCAAGGGTGTTGTTGCAGTGCTGCACGGCCAGCGTCGTGGGGATGTCGTTCGCGAGCGTCTCGACGCGGATTTCGGGGGAAAGTCGGGCGCAGTCTTCGAGCAAGGTGGCGAGATCACGGGCGGGGCGTTCGCTGCCCAGCAGGTGGGCGATGGCGCTGCTTGCAAAAATCGGCGTTCCCGCGTTCTTGGGTGCCGCGAGACCCAGCCAGAGGGCGTGTTCGGCGCGGCTGAGGGCGACGTAGAGGAGGCGGAGATCTTCCTGCAGTCGTGCCCTTTCCGCGGCTGCCGTGTCGCCGCTTTCCCAGCGGATGGCGGGTTGCCCTTCGGCGCTGTGCGTGACGGTGAACGGACTGGCCCTGGCCGCTTTGCTGGTGGCGATGAAGGGCAGGAATACCAGCGGATATTGCAGGCCTTTGGCGGCGTGGATGGTGACTACGCGCAACAGCTCGGCATCGCTTTCCAGGCGCAGGATGTGGGCGCCGCTCTGATCACTCCCGGCCGCGATGGCTTCGCGCAGATGGCGGATGAGGGCTTCGGGGCCGTCGAGGGTGGCGCTCGCCTGCTGCAGGAGTTCGCCGAGGTGGAGCAGGTTGGTGAGGCGGCGTTCGCCCTCGGGCTGCGTCAACAAGCGGGCGGCGATACCGAACTGGTGGATGCCGTGGTGGAGCATGGCCAGCACGCCCTGCCGCCGCCATTGCCGGGACAGGTCCTGGAATTGCTCCAGTTGCGCCTCCCAGGCGGCTTCGTCCTGATTAAAGGCATCCAGGGCGCTCAGGGTCTGTCTCAGCAGCGGCAGGGCGAGGGCGACGCGCAGGCGGCGGGCATCTTCGGGTTCGGCGACGGCTTCCAGCCAGAGGAGCAGTTCGCGGGCTTCCTCACTGGCATAGACGGAATCCTGCGCCGAGAGAAAGACGCTGCGTAACTGACGGCGGTTGAGGGCCTGACGGATGCTGGCGGCTTCATGGCGGTCGCGGACGAGGATGGCGATGTCTTTGGGCTGGACAGGCTTTGGATCTTTTCCATCTGCGGCGAAGCCCGCGCTTGGGTCGGCGAGCAGGGTGGCGATGCATTCCGCTGTCTGCTCGCTCAGCAGCGCCTTGTAATGGTCCTTGGTGAGTGACTCCGTTGCCGCCCAGAAGGTGAGCGCCGGGGCGGGCTGTCCGGCTGTTTGCCAGTGTTTTTCGTGACCATGGGCCTGCACCGGCTGATAGGGGAGCGGGTTGTCGGCGCCCGGCGCCGCATGGGCAAAAGCGCCTTGAGGGTCGTCGTGTTCGGCGGCGGTATAGAGGGTATTAAGGGCGCTGACCAGTGCGTGGCTGGAGCGATAATTGATGCCGAGCGCGTAGTGGCGGCCCTCGGTCAGGCGACGGGCTTGCAAATAACTGTCGATGTCGGCGCCGCGAAAGGCGTAGATGGACTGTTTGGGGTCACCGATGAGCAGAAGCAGGGTGTCGGGGTCGTTGTCGGCGGCATGGTAGATGTCGTCGAAGACCTGATATTGCAGGGCGGAGGTATCCTGAAACTCGTCGATGAGGGCGGCGGGGTATTTCTGCCGCAGGCGGGCGGCGAGTGCCGGTCCTTGAGTTTTGTCGTGCAGTACTCCGGCGAGGCGTTGCTGATAGTCGGTAAAGCTGACCTGCCCGCTCTGGGCCTTGAGCTGGCTCAGCCGGGCGTTGATCCAGGCGGCGGCGTGGCTGCGAATTTCGCCGTACAGTTGGGTGAATTGTTGAGCGATGGCCTCTAATTCACTGAGCAGGGTATCCAGTAGCTCGGCAGCGGGGTGAACGACGAGAGGCGGCTTGTTCTTGCAATAGTCGGGCAGTTTGCTGGCAGAAAGGCGTTGACATTTGTCCGGTTCGTCGGGAATCAGTATATCGGAATGGTCAGCCCAATCACGCAATGCGGCGAGGGTTCGGGTGACAATAGCCGCGCTTAGGCTATTACCATTCAATGGATTATTCGCTTTGGGACCGTTTACGAGCCCTAACAACCATTCCGCAAAAGCATCATGTTCCGCCGCCCATTGCGCCTTGAGGGCGGCGAGCTGCCGCCGGGGCGCGGTGACGGCAGCGGGCAGCCAGTCCGCCAGCGTAGATTTGGGGGCAGGCAGGGGCGGATCGAGTCTGCACAGGGTTTCTGTTTCTTGCCGGACTTTATCGGGGCTGGAAAAGAGTTGGATGACCTCACTGAGGGCGGGTTCGCTCAGCGGGTAGATTTCCTGCCGCCAGAAGTCGCGCACGGCGTCGTCGCGCAGATCCGTTTCATCCAGGAGCAGTGTTTCGCGGAAATCGCTGCCGGTGGCAAAGGCGTGCTCGCGCAGGGTGCGCTGGCACCAGGCGTCGATGGTGAAAATGGCGCTGTCATCCATGGCGTCGGCAGCGAGGACCAGTTGGTGCGCGGCTTGGGCGCGGGTCTTGGGGCTGGAGTAGTCGGCCAACAGCGTTTCGAGAAAGGGGTCCGGCGGTGTCGCGTGGTCTGAACCGAGGAAATATCGGGCGGCACTTTGCAGGCGGTCGCGAATACGCTCCTTGAGCTCCTGGGTGGCGGCACGGGTGAAGGTCATCACCAGGATATCTTCGGGCAGGAGGGCGCGTGCGAAGCGCTCACCCTCTGCGCCGTGTCCAAGGATCAGGCGCAGATAGAGGGCGGCGATGGTCCAGGTTTTGCCGGTACCGGCGCTGGCCTCGATGAGGCGGCTGCCGTGCAGGGGCAGGTGCAGGGGGTCGAGGATCGTGGTCATGGGTGCGCCCGCCATTCCAGGGTTTCCAGCCAGTCGGCGAAGGGGCGGTAGAGGGCTTCGGCATAGTCAGCGAAGCCGCGCTGCCGGGACCCAATGCGGGCGCTGCTGAGGGTGGCGAAGTCGGGGTAATCGCGGAACAGGCTGAGGTCTTTCTGGACTTCGCCGGGCAGGCGGTCACTGCCGTCGTAAATCAGAGCCGGGTTTTTACCCTGCAGGCTGACGAGGGCGGTTTTGAGGGTGACCGGCAAGGGCTGGCAGAGGCCTTCCTGCCAGAGATCCAGCAGATCGTCCAGTGCGACCCTGGCATCCAGTTGCAGCGGCGCGGCGCGGATAAGCACATCCCTGCCCACAACAATGCCAGCGCAGCGCAGGCCGATGGCGCTGGCCAGCAATTGCTGGAGCCAGAGGGCTGCGAGTTTATCCCCTTCCGGTTTTTTGCTGTCTTTATTCAACAGGCGGCTGGCGCGGATCTGGACGAAGGCGAGGTCTCCCGCGTTGTTTTGGTGCAGGGCAGGTAACCAGTCCTCCAGCAATACCTGGCCGTGGGCATGGGTAATAGCCCGTCGTTGTGGCGCCGCAGTCCACTCCGCGCTGACCCCCCGCCAGGCGGTAAGGACGGGGGTGACGTCGTCGAGCAGCGCGGTCGCGGTTCTCGCCGCCATGCCGGCGAGGGGATACCGACCACTGCGCCGCTGCGCCCGCACCCTTTCGACAATGCGGTCAGGGCCGTTTCTTTCCGCGGCGCTGAGCAGGTCTTCGAGCAGGTGATAGGTTTCAAGGCCGTTGAGGGTGAAGGGTTCGTCGTCTTCTTCCGCCAGGTCTTCTTCGTTGAAGTCCGTGCGCAGGCGTTGCCGGTAAAAGGCGCGTGCGGGCCGGCGGAAAAACTCCAGCAGTTCGCGGATGCTGCGGGGGGCGGGCTCGACAGGGTTGGGGAGCGCGGTGTCTTCCGCGGCGCTGTGCGGAGATGGATACCACTCGCGGGCCCAGGTGCGTAGTCCAGGTTTGCCGAGCAGATATTCCAGGCTGAAGGGCTGTAGGGGATGCGCGAAAGTGCGCTTTTCCAGGGACAGCGGCCAGCCATCGCGAATGGCATCCCGCAACTGCGCCACCAGCAGAGAGGGCGCCCTATCGTGGTTGTTGCGCTGATCCTTTCCGGCCCAACTGATATAGAGTTCCTGTCGGGCGGCAAGGAGGGCTTCCAGCATCAGGTAGCGATCGTCATCGCGGCGGGAGCGGTCGCCGGGGCGGGCCATGCCGGGCAGGGCCATGAGATCGAAGTCCAGGCGGGGACTACGCCGGGGGTAGTCGCCCTCGTTCATGCCGAGCAGGCAGACCAGCGGGTAGGGCACCGCGCGCATAGGCAGGAGGGTGCAAAAGGTGACGCCACCGCCGAGAAAACTGCGCCCTAAATCCGGGGCATCCAGCATTTCCAGCCAGGCGCCGCGAAACACGGCGAGGGGGAGTACTTCGTTAAAATCTGCCGCCGCGCAATCCGCCTGCCATTGACGCAGGACCTCTTCCAGGTTTTGCAGGAGGACTTCGTCGTCGTCATCGCTGGCGCTGAAAAAGTCCGTGAGCAGGGCGCGAGCCGCTTCGCCCCAGTGCTCCGGTATCAGGGACTCAGCCAAAACATGCTGCCAGTGCTCCAGCCTCTTCAGCAATTGACTGAGGGGGCCGAGGAGCGCGGCGTCCAGCCCGCCCACCTCGCCGTAGGCCTCGATGTCGGCGAAATGGCTGTCGTCGCCGTTGGCATAACCGAGACAGAGGCGTTGCAGGGCAAATTCGCCGCTGTTCTGGGGACCGCAATGGGGCAGGCCCAGGGCGGCGCGTTGTTCCGCCGAGAGGCCCCAGCGCCAGCCGGCGCCTGCCAGCCAGTGCTGCACGATGGGCAGGTCTTCCAGTTCCAGAGCAAAGCGGCGGCGCAGGGCGGGGCAGTTGAGGAGATCGCGGATTTCGCTTTGCCGGCAGCGCTGTTCGGGCAAATGCAGCAGCCAGTCCAGGGCCTGGAGCAGGGGCTGTTCGTCGCGGGCTTGCAAGTCGACGATGTGGTAGGGAATGTAACGCTTATCCTTCCGATCATACTGGTCGAAGGTGGCGCGGATGAGGGGTGCAAAACTACCGATCTCCGGCACCATGACGATCACGTCGCGGGGCTGTAGCTTGCCGGTGGCGAAGCGGTCCAGCAGTTGATCGTGGAGAATTTGCACCTCGCGCAGGGCGCTGTGGGCGATATGGAAGACCACGGAGTGATCGTTATCGTCCAGCGCGGTGCAGGTTTCCGGCCTGATGCCCTCCAGATCACGGATTTGCACCTGCAACTGGCGCAGGAGGGGGCCGCCCTGATCTTCGCTGAAGAGGTCGATGCGCGGGATGTCCATCCGTTGCCGCAGCGCTGCCGTTTCATCGAACTGGTCCAGCAGATTGAGAAAATCCCGGCCCTGACGACCCCAGGCCGCGAGCAGGGGATTGCTTTCCACATGCAGATCTGCGGACGCAACGGCCGACAGATCACGGTCGTTGCGCAACGCCTGGCGACGGCGTTCGCGCCGCAGCAATTCGCGTCCCGAGACGATATCGGCCCAGTGATAGCGGCAGGGGTTGGGTACCGCGAGAATCACCTGCATCTGCTGCCCGAGCGCGGCCAGCGCCGTCAGGCTCTGCTCCGGCAGAGTGGCCGCCCCGAAGAGAATAACGCGGCGGGGCAACGGTGTAGCGGGGGGATGCCCGGCGTTCAGAGCCGCGAGAAACTGGTCATGCACCTGCGCCCGACCCAGTGCCTGAGCCTGTTCGCGGCATTGCAGGTCGTGCCGCAACGCCGACCAGAGCCGGGGTTGCCAGCGCTGGTCGGTGGGCAAGGCCATACGTTCGCCATCGCCACGGCGCAGGGACGACTGGTCGGCGGCCCAGTCCGCCAGCCAGTCGCCACGATAGACCTGGTACTGGTCGAAGAGGTCGGCGATTTGGGCGGCCATTTGCCAGCGCCGTTCCAATGCACCGCCAGGTCGTTGCGACTGCCCCAGAAAATGCCGCAGAGGGGCGAAATCGGGTTGGGGCAGCAATTCCGGCAAGAGCCGCATCAGTCGCCAGGTGAGGGGGGCCTTGTCCAGCGGCGAGCGGGCCGAGACGATGCCGGTGCCCAGCACCCGTCCATAGCTTTCCCAGAGAAAACGCCCCGGCAGGGCGACGCGCACCGCCGCACAGATGCCCTCATGGGCCGCCAGGGTCCATTGCAGCCACTCGGCGATGCCGTTGCTCTGGACGAGAAAGATTTCCTCTTCCAGCGGCCGCAACGGGTGCTCGCGCAGCCACTCCAGGACCGCATCGCTGAGCCATTCCAGGCGGTCGCCGTGGAGGACGATAAAGCCCGGCTCGATTTCCGGGTGGCTCATGGAGGCGTAGGTATAGTGCCGAGAATGGCCCCTGCGGACCGCATCCGTTGCAGAAAAGCGCGAATGCTTGCCTCCAGGCTGCGCAGGTCCGTCGCTTGCTCCAACAGGCCGCACTCCTGCCACTGGGCGAAAAGGGTGGCACCGGGCATGGGCGTTTCGCGCAGTGTAGCGAAAAGGCGGAGACCAAGGGCGTCCAGCACGATCATCTGCACGACATCCTCCGCATCACGATAGAGAAAGAGGGGGCTGGGCTCCGGTGCGAGCCCCGGCGCCGTGGTGAAGGACGGATCGAGAATCAGCCGTTGCACCGGGTAACGGTATTGTAGCAGGGCATGCACCGGATTCAGAATGGCGGTGCTGGTCCAGGGGTCGCCGTCGGGGTCGCATTGGGGAGGCAGATCGGTCTCGGCGATACCCAGGGTAAGCTCCAGCCATTCCAGATGGGCGAGTTCGAGGGCATAGGGGAGCGTTGCCGCAAGGTCTGCCTGCCGGGCAGACAGGTACGCGAGAAATTCGTCGGGTATCTGCCGGAAAAAGGGGCTGCGACAGGCGTGTTCGGCGATGAAGGCGTCTCGCCACGCCAGCCACTGCGCCTCACCCATCGCCCGTATCCAGAGGGGGAAGCAGGCTTGCAGAGCCGCCGCAAAATTGCCGACGAGCAGTTCGCGGTATAATTCCGCCGCCTGGAAATCGAAGTCCGCGGGGCAGTTCTGATCCGCGGGCGCGCGCAAATGCGCGGCGAGGGCCGTGGTCAGCGCCCGGTCACTGCCGGATTCAGGCTGCGCCACGAGCTTCCTGCACGGGGCGCACATTCTGGAGTTCCTCCAGAAGCCGGGGCAGGGGAGGAATCTGGTTATCCCATTCCAGCAGGGTGGGCAGGGGGCCGAAGATCTGTTCACTGCGGCGCAGCAGATCCCAGACCGGCGCCTCGACCGCCGCATCGTGGGTGTCGATGAGCCAGCCCTGTGGGTGCCGGGCATGGCCGGCAAGGTGCTGATAGACGATACGTCCGGCGGGTAACGCACGCAGAAAATCCGCCGCGTCGTAGTGGTGGTTGACGCTGTTGACGTAGAGGTTGTTGAGATCAAGGAGCAGGCGGCAATCCGCCTCTTCCAGCACGGCCAGCAAAAACTCCAGCTCGGTGAGCGCGCTATGGCGGAATCCGCCGTAGTAGGCGGTGTTTTCGATGATCAGCGGCATTTTCAGGAAGTCCTGCGCCTGACGGATGCGCCCCGCCACATGTTGTACCATCTCTTCGGTGAGGGGCAGGGGCAGCAGATCGTAAAGTTGGCCGTGGTCCGCACAGTAGGCGAGATGTTCGCTGTAATGGTGGATGCCATGCTCCGTCATAAAGCCCTGAACGGCCTCCAGCAGCGCCATGTCCAGCGGCGCTGGTCCGCCAATGGAGAGAGACAG
>JAPTWR010000076.1 GCA_028065135.1 Acidithiobacillus sp. | reverse complement strand
CCCCTACCGGATTGGCATTGATGAAGCGGCCTTCTGGCAGTTCCAGAGCAAAGAGATTCGACAACCCACCCCAGCCGGCATAGCGACTCAAGACCGCCTTTTCAGCATCCGTGGCATCCCGCCCCTCGGTTTCAAGGGTTTTTAGCACGCGGATCGCACTCACGTTATCGGTGAGCGCCGAGAGTTCTGAAAAGGTATTCCGCTGGATGTGTGTTGGGTCGCCGAAGTAATGCCGTGGATTGTTGCTCATGGGTGCCCTCAATATTTGTGGTACACCCTTTGTTTATGCCCCTGAAAAGCGTTTATCTTCGTTCTGGAGCAATGGGCTGCCTATAACGGAAAAGGCCACGACGAATCGTGGCCCTGTTTCCCATCAGGAACGCCCGGGAGGGCGCCGACATTCCACCCAGTTCGGGCGGCATTGCTTTGGCCTATGGGCCCGGTTTTTTAACAATTACTGAAGTGGCCACTCTGGGCGAAGATGCTTTCGGCAAGGCATCGTAGGTGGCGTTGGTCGCAGCGGCGATGCTCTTTATGTATTGAACGGCATTGTCCGCAATCGTACCCCTCCCCTGCGGAGAGGGTAGCGTGCCAAGATTGCCATGAACATCTGACATGCGCTTGCGCAAGGATAGCAGGGTCGGCAACCGCTCGGCTTCCGGCAGGTCGGCAATGACCGCACAGGTCTTTTCCAGTTGCACGCCCATTTTCTGCACCCTGTCGGCCAGTACCTCTAACACCTGCTGCGTGCGCGCATCCCGATCTGCTGGACTTTTGGGAACATCCACAGGAAATCTCCTGTCCATTCGTAGGCACTCGATATGCCCCTGCAATTTGGTAATCGCCTGGTTGGTGGCCAGCACGGTCTCCCGCGCATGGCGAAGTGGATGCTTCAGACCAACTTTCGGCGATGCCTGGCCAATAACCATATCCAATCCACGCCGCACTCTTTCCAATGTGCGTTCGTTGGCATCCATTTCCTTCAGGAGGATGGGCACTGCCGCGAGTTTTTCCATGAAGTCGGCAACCGCTTTAGTGACAACATCCTGGTTGAGGGTGTCCGGCAACGCATCTACCACCTGGCTCCATTGAACAATCCCAGAATTTTCTTTGTCCGTACGCCACCGGGTTTGTCGCGGTATTGCGCTCGCATCCATGAACATCGGGGCAATATCGAATACGGGGCACAATTGCACATCGCCCTCCTGGGTGATTTGTAATGCGGTGTTACGCCCATGATTATCCGTATTGCCGAGAACGATATTCAGCATGTCTCTTTTGATGTATTCAGTGATCTCTTTCTGAGGATCGGTCGCCTTATTGTTTATGACCTCAATAAAATCCTCATGGTCCACCATCCGCCCAAAGCCTGGGATACCGCTTGCAGAAAGCAGGCTTTCCTGATGCAACCTGATGACCCGCGAGCCACTTATTTCTCGATCAAACCGTTTGAATATCAGCGTATCCCGTTCCCACTGAACCGGCTCGTCGCCAGATCTTAAACCGATTTGAGCGGCAACATTTAGGAATATGGCCTCATGACGCAGGATGTCTTGATCAATACCCCTCGGGTCACGAGGATATTTGACCAGCACATGCTTGGTAACATCTGCATCTCCGAGCAGCATGTCTGGCACAAACAAACCATCCCGGTTGACAGCCAACAGGAACTTCGGTGCAGCGCCCTGCAGACTCCCAGATCCTGCGGCAATAAAACCGAAAGCATGCATGGCTTCCACGAACTTTTCGTCCCGCATCGTGACCTGATCCTGAGTAAACGCCCACTGATCAGCCTGTGTTCTCGCATCATCCAACGCTGGCTGCCAGTAACCCACAGCCGTTTTCAACCGTAAGCGGCCAATCGGATTGACGGAGCCATGTAGCAGAATGGGAAGATCGGCACGATCATCACGATGCTCCACGTGCAGGGTGCGAATCAGGTGATCACGAGCCTGCCCTTGCGGAAGCAAATCGTACAAAAACGGGGGGATGACAGCGGTTCGTGCCTGCGCATCTTTCCAAGAGAAATGGTCTTGTTTCTCAGGCAGGCTCAACGAAACGACTGGGTGACCCAAGCCGCCATCGAAAAACGTGCGGTCCATCTCTAGATCGCAAATGCCCTGATTCCAACGCAGAACGCCCGCTGATACCCAGCGGTCATTGACGAAGATTTCTAGGTCGGTTTCTTGACTCATCCGCAGGAACCTCTTGGTAAGGTTAAAATTGTTGATGATTCAGCCGTGTTACCGCTGAGGCTGTCACCGTGGGCGCAGATGCTTTCGGCAAGTGGGGTAGCCAGTGACGCCACGGCATACACTCTTCCACATTTTGTTGCAAAACAACGCCATTCTCCACGACAACGAGCAAGGGCGGCTGATAATCGGGATTTGTACCCGCAGGTCCAGGCTCATGGTTCCCCCCCTGTTTCATGGGTTACCCAGTGTTACCGTGGGTGTCGATGTCGTCTGGCCGAGTTTTGAAGCAATGCCCACGGACGGCCAGCGTTCACAAAGCCTATAGATGACATCCACATCTTTCTGTAGCGCCGCCTGAGCGGCAGACCGCTGTTGGGTGGACAACGCCTGCATCGTTTTCGATGCTTGAATTATCTGGTCTGGTAAGGCCATAACTCTACCCTGCAATCTCTGGAATATCTCCCCAAGTTTGGGGTGTTGATCGAAGATCATTTGTAAGGCGATGCTTATAGAAATCCCATACTTATCACTATTTTGGAATGCGTTCATAACCTCCGGGTACTTGTTGAACGCCTCTATATCGCGGGAAAGGTGCCCCAACTCCACATGGTATGCCGCGATGCTGGTAATCGCGCGCGCGTCGCTCCGTGGATTGGAGCGTATCGTGCCATCCACCGCAGGGACGAGATGCGCAGGGTGCTCCCTGAGCGACCGGATAGCACGCCTTGTCGATTGCTCTACTACGGATAACAGACCATCCACCACCGCATCGTCCGCCAATAGCCGTTGTTTGGGCGTGTCCAGGAACCGTAGCATTTCTCCTCGAAACGCTCGCTTGGCCTCTGCACCATTTAACTGGTCGGCACGCGCGGAAAGTCGCTCCAAAAAGGCCGTAGAATCCAGACCATAATCAGCCATCTTGCGCCATACCAAATCATCGCGCGGCGTCACTCCACCCTGAACAAGCATATGGATATCCCAAAGGTCTCTCTGCTTCACGTGGGTGCGCGCACCCAGGGCGATGAGCTTGTCCGCAAATATCTCTTCTTTGGTTTCTGTTTTTAGCGCAATAGCGCGATATGATTGCGGCATCACCTCAATGACGGACGATCTGGCGACGGCCACCACGGACGTGTGGGCAGGAATGCTGGCCACTTCCGTATGAATAAAATAGCTTTGCTTGGCATCCCGCGATACATCGGGCAGCCGGATCTTCGCCTTCCAGCGCGCCACGGGCACTTTGTCATGTGGATCTGGCAGGTGCGCCGCCACTTCCATGCGCAAACCGTAGTGACGACCTGCAGTTTTCTCCAATTCACGAACGAACGGGGCCATCTGTGCCGGATCAAAATTCACCCCTCCGGCAAAGTCGAGATCTTCAGAATAGCGGACGCCACCGTGGCACAAGCGCAAGGCAGTGCCCCCCTGGAATACCAAATTATCCGCCACCCCGCTTTCCACCAGTGCCTGCAAGATTTCGTAATGGAGCAATTCCTTGATCACCGCCGGAACACTGGCGTTATGTGCTTTTGCAAGGCGCCCGGCAGTCTCCAGGAGCGAGGTATATTGAAATGCCATCACGATGCCTCCGCGTGTTCATGGATATCCACCAGGTCCAGATTTCTACGTACCCGCTTCAAGTCCCGGTAAGCCTGTTCAGGGCTCGCCACATGGATACTCCTGCGGGAATCGAAATCCGTCTGTGGCGGCGCTTTCGATTGGGTATGGGTCATTTCCAGGACGCCGTAGGCCGTATCGAACGTAAAACTCCGCCCGGTGGTCATCATCGTGTAACGGAACGGAATTTGCGAAATCCACCCGGCATCGGACAATACGGATTCCAAAGAAAGGTAACAAAAATCGAATGGCCGCAGAAAGGACGCCAACGCCAATAGAGGCTCTGCTGGCATACTCATCGCTCTTGGGTTCACATACACGTTGCGACTGACACGCTGAATCAGGCCCCCTTTCGCGTGACGGGAGATCGTCGTTCTGAGCGCATCCCCTTTCTCGTCCAGGACAATCCCCAGACGAGGCACCGTGAAAGCCCAGACTCCGCGCCGGTCCATGTCGTCCATCAAGTGCTGCAAGACTTTCCTATCCATGGCGATACTCTACACGAAATATATATTTCTGTATATTTCGTGCTTACCTAATGCCGGCAAAAACCGTGCCGCTACTGCGAACGGACTGCAATCCTAATTGACGGCGGCGTCCCTGATGCTCGCTTACCAAGGCTTACTACGCTTGGTCAGGCGTTGACCCGTGCCGCTGCAGGGACCGAAAGGCGTCCCCGGCATAGATCATGTCGTAATTCATCCCGAACGCCGAACCCATTACCCAGAGATACAACATGCAGACCAGCACATATCCATTCCACACAAAAAGTCCGTGCCAGCCGAAGTTTGCAAAGAATGCGGCCAATGAATGCGGGTTACACCAATCCAGTAACAAAAACAGCAGAAACAGCGTGACATGCGCACCCGCTTCCTGTTCGCGGCGATGGGCTTGACGGGCTGACTGCACATAATTCCAAGCCACCGCATTGTTCTGCGATACGGCCAGCTTCTTCAAGTTGGGAATAGACATCCAGCCATGACCATATTCCTGATAACTGACAAGCCATGACAGCAACTTCGATACCAACAACATGGCCAACCACTGGAGAATAGGTACAAACAAAAAATATCCTGTCGCCATGAGCAGCAGAACCTCCACCAGATAGGTGGGCGTCAGGTCTGCCTGCACGGCATGCCAGGGTTGCAGCGCGATGGATGGATGACCGGACCACACACTGACCATATCCGCCGCCAGAATGATCGTGAGCAGCGGAATCAGAAATGCGGGCTTGGCTTTTTTTTCGATAACACTGATTGAACTGGACGTATGGTTACTCATGAGAATGCTCCTGTTTAGCCATGGTCCTATAGGCTTCATCGACCTCATCCTGAGTGCGTAAATACACGCGCAGGGTGTTTTTCTGCGGCAAGTCGCGCGGTTTCTCACCATTACTCACCGCGCGCGCCTCAGCTCGAATATCCCGTATAAAGCTCTGTAATGATTTTACCGCGAACTCAATGCTCATGGCTTCATGACTCACGATCCTCTGTCCACACCCTGATCGCCGTATTGCCGGTGATTTCGAGTTTTTCCGCCCGTTCCTGGGACACCTGGAAGCCGCTCGAATCGCAGCTTCCAATAACCACAGCGATACCCAATGACCTCGCTTTGAGATCCTCGTAAGCCCGGGCGGTTTCACTGCTCACCAGAAGATCGGCAGGGCTATCCGGTACCGACAGGACATGTTTCGTGGAACCGTACTCATCCAGAAATTCCCGGTCGTAGTCGGCCCGCCGTGCTGACGACAGCAGGCGTCGGTGATCACTCGGATCATTCGGTGCAAACGCTGTCCACAACACACCTGCCAGCGTTAGCACGCCAAGCACCGACGCCACCACAAACATCCCCATCGACCCAAAGCTCAGATAGCCTGCCGGGAGTCCGATAACGCACGCCGGGAGCATTACCCGCAATGTTGCCATGCTCTCTATTGCCGAACCTATCCGATTGATTGCTTTCATTTTACGCAGGCTCCTTCTCGGCAAAGTAATTTTTGGCGGTATCCTTCGCCCACTCACTGTTCCAGGCGTCGATGAGCTCTTTGGCTATGGTCTTCTCGATGACCCCCTCTGCGGTTCCTTCCGAACGTCTGCGCTCAATGACTTCTTTTGCAGAGATACCGAACCGGGAGGCTGCGAGCTTACGTGCGGTGGATGGCGGCACGTACTTCTGCAGCTCGCTCAGGAGCGTGCGATCTTCGGAGGTGGTCGAGAACGCCCACAACCACTCCAGCGGCACCGGATCGGACAACATCATGCGGTACTTGCCCGCTTTGGTCGTCCACAGACAGAGGATGTTGGACCCCTTGGACGAAGGCCCTCGCAACCGCGGCAACATTTCCACCTCCGCCTCAGACAACTGGAAGCGGTCAATCAGGTCGGCAGGATTGTCCGGCGCCGACATGATGAATTTCGTCGAGCAGTTCTCCTCCAGAAACTTCCGGTCGTAGTCGGCCAGTCGCTGGCTGGAGAGCACCATGCGGATGTTGTATTTGCGACCTTCGCGGCCATCCCGGTCCACCA
>JAPTWR010000055.1:9725-29072 GCA_028065135.1 Acidithiobacillus sp. | reverse complement strand
ATGAGGAAAAACGGGGTGCCGGTGCCGTTCATGGGGTTTTGTTTTCGCATTCAGGCAATACCAGTGGTAACCCCTCCTTCAGCTTACTCTTCACTTGCCGCCAGTGCGGCATCACCCGGTCCAGAATGCCTTTGAAGCGGTCATTATGTAGCCGTTCCAGCAAGTGCGTCATTTCATGCACCACCACATATTCCAGGCAGGGCTCGGGGTATTGTGCCAGATCCAGGTTCAGCCAGATTCTTCGTGCCTGAATATTGCAGGTCCCCCAGCGGGTTTTCATGCGTTTGATGCCCCATTCCGCGACTTTTACCCTGAGAATGGGCTCGTATTGGGCAATGAGTTCAGGAATGCGTTCCTGTAGATTCTGTCGGTGCCAGGTTTGAAGCAGTCTTTCCTTATGGTCTTTGTTGGCGCCTTGCCGACAATATAGGTCAATAAAACGAGCGTGGCTGAGTTCAACGTGTCCGGCTTGGGTGGTGGAGTGGATTCTCAGCCGATATCGTTTGCCCAGGTAATAGTGACTCTCCCCGGATACATACGCACGGGGAGAGATTCTTTCCTGCCCGAGAAACTTTTGCTGCTGCTTTCTAATCCAGTTGAGGCGGCTGAGTACCGCTGCCCGTATGGCCTCTTCGCTGAGCCTTAATGGGGCCGCCACACGCACCCAACCAGTGGGCGGATACACCCCCAGGTGCAGGTTCTTGATCGGCTTCTTGATCACCTGCACGGACAGATCACTGACTTGCAGCGTGAAGGTTTCAGTAATCACCGCGTTGTTCCTTCACCAAGGTACTGCTGGTAAGTGAGCACCTGCCCCCGGCGATTTTGAATCAGGGTCTCCAGCAGTTCAGGCCTCTTTGGACTGCTGGGGGACTCGTCGGTAGAAACAACGGGAAGCCAGTTACATGGGCATCTTCTTATGGTTCATCATATATGCCTTGCCGCATTTGCCATCATGGGCCTTGATCATCGCGGCACTCACGCAATGCCCTTCACTTTTGGCAGAGACAGGCATGGCCGCCGGTTGCGCAGTCATCAATATCTGTGGCGTTGCCGCATCCGCTGCTATAGCGGTTAAAGGTAAGGCACCGAGAGTGACGGCGAATGCGGAACCGAGCGTGACAGACCAAACAAAATTCTGCTTCATGACTAACTCCTTATAGGGTTTGTGGTTCAGGAATAATGGACTGCGTTGCCGATGCATTATTAACATCGCCTACTGACAGTTCGGGTTACCATAAATGAGGAATGCAATATAGTAAAGTCATATATCTGACATGGCAAATTGAATGACATGCGAATCCATGCTAATAGCATAATTTTAAAGGTCATATATATATGACAGTTTATAATTTAAATCCAATAACATGTTTTTATATGAATAAGCGCATAGGGCAATTTTACCGTTGTTCATTAAAAACATGGAGAAGCTCCCTCAGCCTAATGCTATACTGCCCAACCTCGGAATACGGTCTTGCTCTCCCTCCAAGGAATCTGTTACATGCAAATTTCATTCAAGTCGGTTTTGATTAACACGCTGACACTGGCTTCCACAATGGCGTCCGGTCTGACCTGGGCGGGTGCCGTCGTCGCCCCTCCCGTGCATCTCACCTATCCCAAGAAAATGACCGCGCAGTTCGTCTGGAATCAGGTCCTTGCACGGCAGGCCACCTATATCCAGGATGGGGACAAGGGGCCAATCATTTACGATTTCCAGGATCCCAACTGTCCTTATTGCCACGTCCTCTATAAAGCGGAGGCACCGTTGATTCGCGCCGGTTTGTTGACTGTGCGCTACGTGCCGGTGGCCTTTATCTCGCCCAACAGCCTGCCGGAAGCCGCTGCTTGGCTGCAGGCGCCGCAACCAACACAGGCTTTGCAGCATTTCGAGAACATCATTGGGCCGAGTTTCCGGAATGGCGGCACGAAAGACCTGCCGAAAGCCTCGCCGACCGAAGATACTCGGGCCGATCTGCGAGAGAACATGAAACTGCTGGGCTCGCTCGGCTTTCAGGGGACGCCGGCAATCATTTTCCGCGCGAAATCTGGTCAGTTGGGCCGTATCCCAGGGTCTATTTCCGAAGCTCAACTCAAACGGCTTTTACCGAAGCTCGCCCCCTGATTGGATTGACGTAACATGGATTCGGATGAATGCCCAAATCTGTAAGGGCCTCTGGTACAATAGCCCTGACAAAAAGATTCGGCTGCGGAAGACTAGACAGGAGGGAGGATGCAAAAAATGGCACGAATCGTATCTCTTTCCAAGCACCACCAAGAAGACCATCGCCATAAGAACATCGGCTGGTTACGGGCCAGTGTGCTCGGTGCTAACGATGGCCTGCTTTCGACAGCGAGCCTGCTTACTGGTGTGGCGGCCGGGCGAGCGAACCATGAACAAATTTTACTTGCTGGTGCCGCAGCGCTGGTCGCTGGGGCCTTTGCTATGGCGGCTGGTGAATATGTATCCGTGAGTTCACAGGCCGATACCCAGCGGGCCGATCTTGAGATTGAAAGACGGGAACTGAAGAAGAGTCCCGATAAAGAACTTCTTGAGCTCCGCGATATTTATATGGCGCGTGGCCTTGACGAAGCGCTGGCCCAGCAAGTCGCTGCGCAGCTTATGCAACGTGACGCCCTCGCCGCGCATGCGCGCGATGAACTAGGCCTGACGGAAATGGCCACGGCTCGGCCTGGCGAAGCTGCTTTAGCCTCAGCCGCATCTTTTGTATGTGGCGCTTTATTCCCGGTGCTGATCGCCGCTTTCGTGCTTCACAGCGAGGTGCTACCAGCCCTGTATACGACCACCATTCTGTTGCTGGTGATCCTTGGCGCGGTTGCTGCCAAGGCTGGGGGTGCATCCATGATAAAGGGCGCGCTCCGCGTTCTCTTCTGGGGAGCCCTCTCAATGGTCAGCACCACGCTGATCGGCTACCTGCTTGGACATGCAGTAATCTAACGAGCCTGACAATCTGTTTAGAACGCTTTTACCTCGTGCCTGCCTTGCTTTTCAATTGCATAATAGGACACGTTGGTATATTGTACGGCATGAAATGGACTTGCTAGGGAGCACGTTTTGCCATGCCACTTACTTCCTCCGGTGCTGACTATAAGGCATTGCACCCCATCAAGCTGCAAACCATCCGCGAGGTTATCCGACCGGAGCGTTATCGGCGTTCAGCAGCTATTGCCGTAGCTTGGTATGGTTTCGATGCGCTTCTTTATCTGTCCGCTATTGCCGGTGCGTTGCTCGTCGAAGCCTGGTGGCTTAAGTTGTTGTTCGGGCTCCTTGCCGGGTCGGCAGTCGCTTTTATGTTCGTCTGGGCGCACGATGCGGCGCACGGCGCCCTTTTCCAGAGCAAACGCACTGCCGAAATCATGGGCACAATTTTCATGCTGCCCTCGTTGAACATGTATCGCCTTTGGGCCTTCGGGCACAACCGCGTCCATCATGGCTTTACCAGCCTGACCACTGTCGACTGGGTATGGCGTCCATGGACACCCCAAGAATATCGAAGCAAGACGGTTTGGCAGAAAATGATCTACCGCTTGGAACGCAGTCCTTACACCTGCGCCCTGCACTATCTGTTGCGGATCTGGTGGCCGGGTATGGTGCGTTTCAAAGCGGATGCCAAAAGCAAGGATCGGCAGGTATTTTTCTATAGCAAAATAGTGACGTTGGTGTTTTTTCTCAGCTTTTCCGCGCTGGCGTATTGGGCGGCAGGCATGATGGGCGTCATTGCGGCGGTAATCCTGCCCTTTCTGTTATTCAACTACTACATCGCCTTATTTGTCTTTCTCCATCACACGCATCCTAAAGTACCCTTCTTCGCAGAGAAAGAGGAGTGGAGCCAGAGCATTGGCCAACTGTATTGCAGCACTATTGTGCGTTGCTCAAAGATCAGCGAGTACCTGATCCACAATATTTTGCTCCACACGCCGCACCACGTGGACCCCCGGATCCCTTTCTACCATCTGAAGGGGGCCTACGAAGATTTGCGCGCGGAATACGGTCAGTATATTCATGAAACGCGCTTCAGCTTTTTTGAGGTTCGACGTATATTCAAAGAGTGTAAGCTATATGATTATGAGGGGAAATGCTGGATGAGCTTCCGCTCCGGCCGTAGTTGGATTGAGGAAAAGGCCGCTGACATCGCCGCATCCGCCGCCTCGTCCGTGTATCCAGGCAAAACGGCGCACTGAGTAAGTAATGTGTCAGTCTTCTGAGAGATCCGGGTGCCGGTTTCTCTGTGCGGGAGGGGGCGTGTTGAGCGCCCGGAGGTGCAAAATCTTCAGAAGTCGCTCGACCAGTGGATACAAAAGAACGGCGGAAACAGCCAGATAGACAATACCAGAGTAAAGTGCATAAACACTGGCAAACAATTTGGCGACTGTGCCGTGCAAACCGGAAACCGGCCCCATGCCACTAAGAATCATGCTGGCATTCAGCAGGCTGTCGATCCAGCCGATATGCGCCAGAAAATGATAACCCAACACGCCCATGCCGAGGGAAAGCAGCATGAAACCCAGGCCTGCCCCCGTGTAACGCAACTGGCGCCATAGGAATTCCGTGCGGCTGCGAAGGGTTAACGGTTGATGAGTACGCATCATAATTCAGAAAGTTTCCCTCAGCCGTAATACTGGCGGTACCAAGTCACGAAGTGTTGCAGTCCCTTGTGCAAGGAGGTGTCTGGGGCAAAATCTATGCTTTGCTGTAATGGTGAAACGTCGGCATAGGTAGCCACCACATCGCCATCCTGCATGGGGAGCCATTCAATCTGTGCGGATTTACCAAGGCATCCCTCCAGAGTATGGATGAAGTCCGTGAGTGCAATGGGCGTGTGGTTGCCAATGTTGTGGATGCAGAATGGTGCCGCACTGCTTGCCGGGTCTTCCGGCCAGATATTTTGCGCTTCCGGTGCATGCGGAATGAGGCGCGTCACCCCTTCGATGATGTCATCAATATAGGTGAAGTCGCGCCGCATTTGGCCGTGGTTGAATACAGGGATGGGTTGGCCGGCCAGAATCTTCTGCGTGAAGCTGAAATACGCCATATCGGGACGCCCCCAAGGCCCGTAGACGGTAAAAAACCGCAATCCCGTACTGGGGATGCCATACAGGTGGGCGTAGCTGTGTGCCACGAGCTCGCCGGCCCGCTTGGTGGCCGCATAAAGGCTGAGCGGATGATCCACCGGATCATGGACGCTGTAGGGCAGACGATTGTTGGCACCGTATACAGAACTAGAGGAAGCGAAGAGCAGGTGACTTACTCCCTGCGCACGGCAGCCCTCCAGCACGTTCAAAAAGCCCACGACATTGCTGTCCACATAGCTATGCGGCGCTTTCAGGGAATGCCGTACCCCCGCCTGGGCAGCCAGATTGATGACGACGTCAAAGTGTGGGCCCGCAAAGAGCGTCTGCATAGCCTCGCGATTGGCCAGATCCAGAGGCTGAAACTGAAAAGCGGGATGCCCCTCCAGTTGCGCCAGGCGATCCCTTTTCAAGCTGGGGTCATAGTAGTCGTTGAGATTGTCTATGCCGCTGACAATCCAGCCATCCGCGAGCAAGCGACGGGCCATATGAAAACCGATGAATCCCGCAGCACCGGTAACGAGCACCCGCCCGTCCATCAAGCCAGCCGCTCCGCCAGCCATCGTACGTAGCGATCCACCCCCTGCTCCACCGTCAGGAAAGGTTTGGCATATCCCGCGCTACGCAACTTACCCACTTCCGCTTGGGTGAAACTCTGATATTTGCCGTTCAGTGCCTCGGGCATATTGACGTAGCGAATAGTCTGCGCTTTCTGCAGTGCAGACAGGCTTTGTGCCGGGTGGTCTGCGCGGCGTTCCAGACTATTGATCACGGCGACCGCCACTTCGTTGAAACTCTGCGCCTGCCCGGTACCCACATTGTAGATTCCGCTGTGCGGGTGATCCAAAAAGTGCATATTGACGGCAACCACATCGTCTATGTGAATGAAATCACGCCGTTGCTCGCCATCGGCATAGCCATCCGTACCCGCAAACAAGCGAACATGATTATCCAGCCGATATTGGTTGAAAAAATGCAACGCTACCGAGGCCATGCGATTTTTGTGGAATTCGCGTGGGCCGTAGACGTTGAAATAGCGAAAGCCATGCACCGGGGCCCGCAAGTCTGCCCACATCCGTCGGAGATACTGGTCGAACTGGAATTTGCTGAATCCGTAGATGTTGAGCGGGGATTCCGCGGCACGCTCCTCGACGAAGGTGCCGGTCATACCATAGACAGAGGCGCTGGAGGCGTAGAGAAAGGGAACATTATGACGCTGACACCAATGTAGCAAAATTTTGCTGAAGGCGAAGTTGTTTTCCATGACGTAACGGCCATCGCTGGCCATGGTGTCGGAGCAGGCCCCTTCGTGAAAAATAGCCTCGATGCCCTTCAGGTGTCCATTTTCTACCTGGCGGAGAAAAGTTTCCGCCTCCATGTAATCGGTAAGTTCCAGATCGGTGAGATTGAGAAACTTGTCGGCGCGGGTCAGGTGGTCCACGACGAGGATATCCGTAATGCCCCGCTGATTGAGGGCTTGCACGAGATTGGCACCAATAAAACCGGCACCGCCAGTAACGATGTACATGCGTGATCCTCCTTTTCCCGCTATCATAGCAGAAAGCCGACGTCTTCCTATAAGGCGCCATAGCTCTGCCCTTTGTCCGGGCTCAGACCTTTCTATTTCCTGCCGCAAACAATAAATGGCGCTCCAGAGAGGGTGTCGCCATATCCGAGGAGGAACATGCAAGACCACGGTCTGTTGACGATTATCCTGCTCCTGGCTACCGGGGTGCTGCTGGTCGGTTTTCTGCGCTACCTGCGTCTACCGGCGGTGTTTGCTTATCTGCTGACCGGCATCATTCTCGGTCCACATGCCCTGGCTGTAGTGCCGGATCTTGCCAGTACCCGACAACTCGCCGCTTTCGGTGTGGTTTTCCTGATGTTTAGCATCGGGCTGGAGTTCAGCCTGGCGCAGTTTTTGAGCATGCGTCGCCTGGTCTTCGGAATGGGGCTGGCGCAGGTGGTCTTGACCAGTCTGATTTTCGTCGGCATCGCTTTGCTCATCCCACTTTCCTGGAAGACCGGCGTAATCCTCGGGGGAATTCTGGCCATGTCGTCCACCGCCATGGTCGTGCGCGCGCTGGCCGAAAAAATGGAAATCCAGACCCGGCACGGACGTATCGCGGTGAGCGTGCTGCTTTTTCAGGACCTGGCTGTAGTGCCGCTACTGATCCTGATCCCTGCCCTTGCTGGTTCGACCACTAATCTGCCCCATGATTTGGCTATGGCCGGACTCAAGGCGGTGCTGGTGCTGTTGGTTTTGCTGGTGATCGGGCGGCCGGTGATGCGGCCCTGGTTTCAGTTTGTGGCCAACCGTAAGTCCACGGAACTATTTATGCTCAATGTGTTATTGGTGACCTTGGGTTTGGCATGGATCACCGAACAGGCGGGATTGTCGCTGGCTTTGGGGGCCTTTGTGGCGGGGATGCTGATTTCCGAGACGGCCTACCGTTATCAGGTGGAAGCGGACATCGCGCCTTTCCGCGACATTTTGTTGGGGCTCTTTTTCGTCACCATCGGTATGCTCGTGGATCTCCCCGCGTGGTGGGCGAATCTGGCCTGGGTTTTAACCGTGCTGGCCATGCTTCTGCTGTTGAAGGGTGCGCTGGTCTGGGGGCTGGCCCGCCTTTTCGGCTACGAGCCGGGTGTGGCATTGCGCTCGGCCATCGTGCTGGCGCAGGCAGGAGAGTTTGGCTTTGTGCTACTGGCGTTAGCCAATCAGTACCAACTGTTGCCCGCCCACGTGCTGCAACCGGTCCTCGGCGGTATGCTCGTTTCGATGATGCTGGCGCCCATCCTGGTGGAGCGCAATGGCTGGTTGGCGCGCCAATTGGTGGGCAGCTATCGCGGCCACCGCGATCAGCAACTGGCTGACATCCGCTCGGCAAATTTGCAGGCCCATGTCGTGCTCTGTGGCTACGGCCGGGTGGGACAAAGTGTGGGGCGGGTCTTGGAAGAGGAAGGTATTCCTTTTGTGGCCCTTGATCTGGACCCGGTACGCGTACGCCAGGCGCAGTCTGCGGGTGAGTCGATCTTTTATGGGGATGCCAGTCGCCGCGATGTGTTGCAAGCGGCAGGGATTTTTTCGGCTCGGGCTGTAGTGATCACCTATGCGAATGTTACGTCGAGCCAGCGCGTTTTATCCATTATTAAGGAGTTGCGACCCGATCTGCCGGTAGTCGTCCGTGCCCATGACGACAGTCAACTGGAGAAGTTGGAGGCCGCCGGAGCCGATGAAGTGGTACCGGAAGTGACCGAGGGTGCACTGATGCTGGCCTCGCAGGCCTTGTTGCTGATGGGCTTCCCGATCAGTACGGTACTACGTCGGGTGCGGCGCTTCCGGCAGGAGCGTTACCAGTTTTTTCGAGGGGCCTTCTGGGGGAGTTCGGAGCCGGGCGAAGATCAGGATTCGGCGCGACTGGCGTCTATCGCTCTGGGTGAAACGGCTTTTGCCATCCACCTCAGTCTGCGCGAACTGAATCTGACCAGTTTCGGGGTGGCGGTCGTAGCGGTGCGCCGTCATGGGATTCGCGGGCGCGAACCTTCTCCTGATACGGTACTCAAACCCGGGGATGTGCTGGTGTTGTTCGGGACACCAGCGGCGCTCACCAAAGCTGAGACCTATGTGTTGGAAGGCAATATGATACAGGAAGCGGCAACAGCGTGAGCCCACCGGTCACCTACGGGTGGCCACAAAGTTTGTGCAGTGCTATGGTTTGAGAACTGCCTGTTCATTCATGATGACACCTTCGCCGAGTAATCCATGCCACCATCCATTGACTCTACCTTAGCCGAAACCCGCTCCTTTGCCGTCTCTGCTGATTTTGCCCGGCAGGCCAATATGAATGCGGAAACCTTTGCTCGTTTGAATCGTCAGGCGACCGAAGATCCTCATCGCTTCTGGGGAGATTTGGCGCGCGAATATCTAGACTGGGATCTTCCGTTTCAACAGGTGCTGGAGACCGATCATGCCCCTTTCTATCGCTGGTTCAGCGATGGTCAGCTCAATGTGGCGCACAACTGCGTGGATCGCCACCTGCAAGGTGCAACCCGGCACAAGGCGGCCTTGATTTGGGAAGGCGAGGATGGCAGCGTCAAAACCCTGACCTACGCGCAGTTACACCGCGAAATGTGCCTTTTTGCCAATGCCCTCAAACATCAGGGGGTACAAAAGGGGGATCGGGTCGCGATCTACATGCCCATGGTGCCAGAGGCGGTCATCGCCATGCTCGCCTGTGCGCGGATCGGGGCGATCCACACGGTGGTGTTTAGCGGATTCTCTGCGGAAGCCCTCAAGGACCGTCTGGAGGATACGGATGCCAAGATACTGATCACCGCCGACGGCGCCTGGCGTGCGGGCAAGCTTGTGCCACTCAAACGCCATGCGGATCAGGCTCTGCTGCGGGAGCGTGAACATTCCGTGCAGCGGGTTATTGTCCTACGTCGTACCGGTGCCGAAATCGATATGCAGGAAGGTCGCGATGTCTGGTGGGAGGATGTCATCAGCGGTATGAGTGCCGATTGCCCTGCCTTACCTATGCAAGCGGAGGACCCGCTTTTCATTCTGTATACTTCGGGCAGTACCGGTAGGCCTAAAGGGGTTTTCCACAGTAGCGCAGGCTATTTGCTTTGGGCCATGCTCACCACTCGCTGGGTTTTCGATGTCAAACCCGCTGATGTCTACTGGTGTACCGCCGATATCGGCTGGATCACCGGCCATAGCTACGTGGTCTATGGTCCGCTGGCGAATGGCGCCACCATCTTCCTTTATGAAGGGGCACCCATGTATCCGCAGCCGGACCGGTTCTGGGAAATGATTGCGCGGCATGGCATCAGCATTTTCTACACGGCACCGACAGCAGTGCGCGCCTTCATGAAAATGGGCGACGAATGGCCGCAGCGCCATGATCTTTCCAGCCTGCGACTCTTGGGTTCGGTGGGCGAACCCATGAATCCGGAGGCCTGGATGTGGTACCACGAACAGATCGGTGGCGGGCGCTGCCCGATAGCCGATACCTGGTGGCAGACAGAAACCGGGGGGCACATGATCGCGCCATTGCCCGGTGTGGCGGTCAACAAGCCAGGCTCTTGCGCCCTTCCCCTCCCCGGTATCAGCGCGCGCATTGTCAACGATCATGGCGACCCCATCACCGCTCCTGATGCCGGTGGCTACCTGATCATCGATCGACCCTGGCCAGGCATGTTGCGGGGCGTCTGGGGTAATCCGGAGCGCTATGTAGAGAGCTACTGGGCCAAGTTTGGTAATCGCTACTATATTGCCGGGGACAGCGCGCGCTGCGATGCCGACGGCTATTTCTGGGTGATGGGACGCATTGATGACGTGCTCAATGTCTCCGGGCATCGTTTGGGCACAGCGGAGGTGGAATCGGCGCTGGTGGCACATCCTGCGGTCGCGGAAGCGGCAGTGGTTGGCATTCCTCATGAAATCAAGGGTGAGGCCATTTGTGCTTTTGTTATAGTGAAACATCAATATCAGGGCGCTGATCGTGATGAACTGGGTGCGGCACTACGGGCGCAGGTGACCGAACTGATCGGGGCGATAGCCCGTCCTGACGACATTCGCTTCACTGACGCCTTGCCGAAAACCCGTTCCGGTAAAATTATGCGCCGTCTGCTACGTTCTCTTGCTCGCGGCGAAGATATCACCCAGGATACCAGCACATTGGAAGATGAGGGCACCTTGCAGCACCTGACCACCGTTAAAAAATAAGGGCTCCTACGCCGCACCGCATATCACGGCGGCGTCATCAAACTGTCATCTTGCTCTGGCAGACTAAGGGGGATTCCGGCATGCGGGCTGGGAACCTCCTTTACATTGCCGGAGTCGTATCTTGCGCATTCTGATGATTACGGATACCTATTTTCCCCGAATCAGCGGGGTGGCCAGTTCTATCGAAAGCTTTCGTGCAGGATTGATTGGTCAGGGGCATGAAGTGGATATCCTGCTCCCTGCCTATGACGGTCGCAAAAAATATACATCAGATAACGATGAGCGGGCGTTATGGCGTATACCTTCCTGGCGAATTCCCCTGTATCCCGAAGAGCGCTTCATGAAGTTTCGTGCCTTGCGCTCCGTGCACCGCAACCTGAGCCAGACCGCTTACGACCTGATCCATATTCAAACCCCATTTGTTGCCCATTATCACGGGGTGCGTCTGGCGCGCCGCTGGCGCATACCTGCTGTGCTCTCTTATCACACTTACTTTGAGGGCTATGTGGATTATTATTATCCAAAAATTCCCCGCAGCCTGCGCCGCGACTCAGTCCGGCGTTTATCGTGGCAGCAATGCCATGGAGTCGATGGCGTTGTCGTGCCGTCGCGCGCCATGGCGGAAATTCTCTGGAGTTACGGTATCAATCAGCCCGTGCGGGTCATTCCGACGGGGGTGAGGCCCGAGCATTTTTCGGAGGGCAAAGGCGCGGAATTTCGCAAGCGGCACAGTATTAGCGAGCAACGTCCCATCCTGCTTTATGCCGGCCGAATTGCACCAGAAAAAAATATTCCATTGCTGTTCAATGCACTGCCGCATATTCTGGAGCAAATACCGGATGTATTATTGATGCTGGTCGGTGATGGCCCGGCGCGGTCAGTGTTGGAAACCCTCGCACAGTCACGAGGTTTAGCGGATTCGATATGCTTTCTCGGTTATCTGGAGCGAAAAGAGGCATTGAAAGACGCTTATGCAGCTGCTGACCTTTTCGTGTTTCCTTCTCGGACGGAAACGCAGGGAATGGTTTTGATTGAGGCGTTGGCGGCGGGATTGCCGGTGGTGGGTGTACCCGCGCTGGGCAGCGTGGACCTGCTTGGCTTAGGTAAGGGCACTCGCAGTGCCCGCAATGACCCCATGGATTTTGCTGGTCATTGTATTACCTTGCTGCGAGATAATGGCCAGCGAGCACAATTAGCAGCAGAAGCCCGCCAACTCGCCGCAGAATGGTCGGAAGGCCGGATGGCCCAGAACTTGTCACAGTTCTACGCCGAGATCACTGCTCGGGCTGCCCTTGTTTCGTAACCCAGACTCAGTGCGGGCGTCGTCCGGCAAAGATAAAGCTGTCTCCTTCAAGAAGCACTTCAATGATCTCACCGGGTCCGAAATCACCCCGCAGCAGTTGCTGCGCGAGGGGATTTTCGATTTCCCGCTGAATCACCCTTTTCAGGGGACGCGCGCCATAGGCGGGGTCATAGCCGACTTCGGCCAAACGGTCCAGTGCGCCATCACTCAGTACCAGACCCATATCCCGTTCGCGCAGTCGTGCCCGCAGGAAACCCATCTGAATCTCAGTAATCTCGCGGAGCTGCACTGCGGTGAGTGGATGGAAGATGACCAACTCATCAATGCGATTGAGAAACTCCGGGCGGAAATGATCCTGCACCACATCCATTACCGCAACGCGCATGCCGTCATAATCCCCCTTCCGACCGAATTCCTGAATCCGGTCGGAACCCAGGTTGGAGGTCATGACAATCACCGTGTTGCGGAAATCCACGGTGCGTCCCTGGCCATCGGTAAGGCGGCCATCATCGAGCACCTGCAGAAGGATATTGAAGACATCCGGGTGGGCCTTCTCCACCTCATCCAGCAAGATGACGGAATACGGTTTGCGCCGCACCGCTTCGGTAAGGTACCCGCCTTCCTCGTAGCCCACATATCCGGGAGGCGCCCCAATGAGGCGCGCCACCGAATGTTTCTCCATGAACTCACTCATGTCGACACGCACCAGATGGTCTTCACTGTCGAAAAGGAACTCGGCTAAGGCCTTGCTCAACTCCGTTTTACCGACACCCGTGGGGCCAAGGAAAAGGAAAGAACCATTGGGACGCCTGGGATCTGACAGCCCTGCCCGGGAGCGGCGAATGGCGTTGGATACCGCAGCGACGGCTTCGCTCTGGCCCACCACTCGCGTCTGTAAACGCTCCTCCATTTTCAAGAGTTTTTCCTTCTCGCCTTCCAGCATTTTAGAGACAGGGATACCTGTCCAGCGGGCAACCACTTCGGCGATTTCTTCTTCGCCGACCTCCGTGCGCAGCAGGGTGGGTTTAGCACCTGAACCAGTAGATTCCGCATGGATTTCGGCATGGCGCAGTTGCGCTTCTAATGCCGGAATGGAACTGTATTGCAGTTCCGCCATACGTTCTAAGTCGTTGGCACGGCGTGCCGTATCCAGTTCGACGCGCTTGCGATCCAGTTCTTTTTGGATTTGTGAAGTACCCTCGATCGCCAGCTTTTCGCCCTTCCAGACTTCTTCCAGATCCTGATATTTGCGCTCTAACTCACTGAGTTGATTTTGTAGAATGCCAAGACGCTTACGGCTGGCTTCATCCTTTTCCTTCTCCAGCGCTACCCGCTCAATATTCAACTGAATGATGCGGCGCTCCAGTTCATCCAGTTCCTGAGGTTTGGAATCGATCTCCATCTTAATGCGGGAGGCGGCTTCATCCATCAGATCTATGGCCTTGTCGGGCAGGTTGCGGTCGGTGATATAGCGATGTGAAAGTTGCGCAGCGGCGACCAGCGCCGGATCGGTAATGCGTACGCCATGATGGGCTTCATAGCGTTCTTTCAGGCCGCGCAAAATAGCGATGGTGTCTTCCACGCTGGGTTCGTCCACCAGCACGCGTTGAAAACGGCGCTCCAGAGCCGCATCCTTTTCGATGTATTTGCGGTACTCATCCAAGGTGGTGGCACCGATGCAATGCAATTCACCGCGCGCCAGCGCTGGCTTGAGCATGTTGCCAGCATCCATGGAGCCCTCAGCTTTTCCTGCCCCAACCAGCATATGAATCTCATCAATGAAGAGAATGATTTTGCCTTCACTCTTCTCCAGGTCGTTGAGCAAGGACTTCAGGCGTTCCTCGAATTCGCCGCGGAACTTGGCACCCGCGATCAGTGCCCCTAAATCCAAACCCAATAGGCGTTTATCACGCAAGGATTCTGGCACTTCGCCATTGATCAAGCGCAGGGCCAGTCCTTCGACGATAGCCGTCTTGCCCACTCCTGGCTCGCCGATCAAGACCGGATTATTCTTGCTGCGGCGCAGCAAGACCTGAATGGTCCGGCGAATTTCGTCGTCACGGCCAATGACCGGATCCAGTTTGCCCTGACTGGCCCGCTCCGTGTAGTCAATGGTGTACTTCTCCAGCGCCTGACGTTGCTCTTCGGCATTAACGTCATTGATTTTTTCACCGCCGTGCAGGTCGTGGACGGCCTGTTCCAGATCTTTGATGGTGGCGCCCGCCTCTTTCAGAAGGCGCCCAGCTTCACCCTTGTCATCCATCAAGGCCAGTAGGAAGTGTTCGGTGGAGATGTACGTGTCGCCGCGTTTTTGCCCTATCTTGTCGGCCAGGTTGAGCATATTGGTGAGATCGCGGCCTACTTGCACCTCTCCCGGATGCCCTTGTACCTTCGGCATGGACTCCAGCACGCGGTTCAACTGATTGCGCAGGGCATCGACCCGTACGCCGGCTTTCGACAGGAGTGGCCGGGCGATGCCACCTTCTTGGTCAAGAAAAGCAATCAGTAGATGGATGGGGTCCATTTGCTGATGATCCTGGCCTAGAGCGAGACTCTGGGCATCCTGGAACGCCTGTTGAAATTTGGTGGTCAGTTTATCGGTACGCATGAAGTGACTCCCATAGATTGGCACTGCTCAGAAAATGGGATCATTCGGCCTCTTTTTCAAGAGCCGGTGCGGGTTGTAGTGCCCATATCAGGAAAAATGCACCTAAAAGTGCCAGCAGCGCCGCTGCGGAAAAAGTGCCTCGTCCACCCCAATGCGCCCAGGTCCAGCCAGCTCCGAGCGCTCCCAGACCTCCTCCCAAACCATAAACGATGCTCGCGTACAGAGCCATACCGCGTCCGCGCAGAACACCGGGAAAGCGCTCCGACAACCAATGTACGGCCGCCAGGTGAAAGGCGCCATAGCTCGCCGCGTGCAGGGTTTGCACCAGAATGATCCATATCAGCCCCGGCCACCAGGCGATTACCCCCCAGCGCATGGCGGTCAGAATAAAGGCGCCGGTGAATACCAGCGGCACGCCCCGGCGCCGGATAAAACGATCACCCCACCAGAAAAAGGCGACTTCGCAGAGCACTGCAAATCCCCACAGCATGCCGACAGCGGCGCTCCCCAGACCGTGCTGTTCCGCATAAATAGAATAAAACGCGTAATAAGCGCCATGACTGGCCTGTTCCAGCAAACCCGCCAACAGGAAAAACCAGAGGCTCACATGGCGGAACGCACCGCTGAGGCGGGGACGTGGTGTATCGGCGGCGGGCAGCGCGCTATAGGGCAAATAGCGGCTGGCCCACCATGCCCCCACCAGAAAAATGGCGATGCCAGGCAAAAACACGGTCAACCCCCAGCGGGCGATCAACCCGCCCATGCCCAGTGACAGGGCGATAAATCCGAGGGAGCCCCAGAGTCGAATGCGTCCATAGGCAGTGCCACGTCGTTGTGCCCAGTCCATGGTGGTGGCGTCCACCAAAGGCAGTGTCGCCGCCCAGAAGAAGGAGAAGGTCAGCGTAATAAGCAGCAGGGCCAGAAAGTTACCGTGGGCCAGCCACAAGGCAAGAAAACCCGCTGCGGCAATCAACGCCGCCCAGGGAACGATCCGCCGACTTCCCCAGAAGTGTGCCAGCCAGCCCCAGAGGTTGGGCGCCAGCACCTTGCTGAACTGCACCGCCGCAGTGAGGATTCCGATGGCCAGGGGATCCTGGCCCTGGGCATGCAGCCACGGACCCCAATAGGGCATGAACGCCCCCAGCGCGCAAAAGTACAGGAAATAGAAGGTGGCGAGCCAGCCCCCTTCCCGGTCTGCCTGCATACCTTAGGCGGGAATGGGAGGCAGGGGTGCCTGCACGTCGGCATTCTGGGCGCGGTGACGCATCCAGTGGTCCATGATCACCAGCGCCAGCATAGCCTCGACAATGGGAACCGCACGGATGCCGACGCAGGGATCATGGCGACCGGTGGTGATCACTTCGGCGGGTTGACCGTGTACATCGATGCTTTGCCGCGGAATACGAATACTGGAGGTCGGTTTGATGGCCACGGACAGCGTGAGATCCTGTCCGGAAGAAATGCCGCCCAAAACACCACCCGCATGATTACTTTGAAATCCCGTGGGGGTTATCGCGTCTCCATGATAGCTGCCCCGCTGCTCTACCACGGCGAAACCATCGCCCATGGCCACGGCCTTGGCCGCGTTGATGCTCATCATCGCCTTGGCGATGTCCGCTTCCAAACGATCAAATACCGGCTCACCGAGTCCGACCGGCATGCCGGTTACGCGCGCATCTATCCGCGCGCCGATGGAGTCTCCATCTTTGCGCAAGGCATCGAGAAAGTCGGCCATACGAAGCGCAGCCTGGGCATCAGGACAAAAGAAGTCATTGCGGGAGATTTCCGCCGCATCAAAAGTTTCGGCATGGAGGGGACCCATCTGTGCCATCCAAGCCTGTATGTTTACGCCGAGATACTCGCGCAAAAACTTACGGGCGACGGCTCCGGCAGCGACCCTGGTCGCTGTTTCCCGTGCCGAGGAGCGACCGCCCCCCCTATAGTCCCGTCGACCGTATTTCTGCAAGTAAGTATAATCGGCATGGCCAGGGCGAAACAGGTCTTTGATTTTTCCATAATCCTGCGAACGTTGATCGGTATTGCGAATCAGCAGCCCGATGGGCGTGCCGGTGGTCAACCCCTCGAAGACACCGGAAAGTATCTCGATCTGATCGGCTTCCTGACGCTGAGTGGTATGGCGTGACCGGCCGGGACGGCGGCGATCCAGCTCAATCTGGATATCGGCTTCGTTGAGCGGCATGCCTGGCGGGCAGCCATCGACAATGCAGCCGATGGCCGGGCCATGACTCTCGCCAAAGGTGCTGACCCGGAAACACTCGCCGATGCTGCTTCCAGCCATGAGTTATTTTTCCATTTCAATCATGGCATAAGCCGAATGATTGTGAATCGACTCGAAGTTTTCAGAAGAAACCGAAAACCACCGCACGCGCGGATCTTCCCGTAGCCGTAGCGCGACATCCCGCACCATATCTTCCACGAACTTGGGATGGTCATAAGCGTATTCCGTGACATATTTTTCATCGGGGCGCTTCAGCACTCCGTAAAGCTGACAGGATGCCTCCGCTTCGATCAGATCAATAATATCCTTAATCCAGATCGTTTCACGGGCACGCACATGGACCCAGACATGCGCACGCTGGTTGTGGGCGCCGTATTCCGAAATGCTTTTAGAGCAAGGGCAAAGACTGGTTACAGGCACCATGACACCTATGGTCAGGTGATAACCCGACGGGGTAACCTCGCCTATCAGTTCTACCTCGTAATCCAGCATGCTCCTGACGCCGGATACGGGGGCTGCTTTCTGCACAAAGAACGGCAAGCGCATCTCCAGCCGCGCTGAATCTGCTTCCAAACGCTGCCGCATCTGTTCTACCGCCGTGCCAAAGCTTTCCACGCCGAGGGGGCTCTCCTGTGCGTTCAGGATCTCGATGAAGCGTGACATGTGTGTGCCTTTCAAGTGCGCAGGCAGGCTCACATACATATTGCATTGGGCGACGGTGGGCTGCACCGTTCCGTCACGATCCTGAAACTGTATGGGATGGCGCACATCGCGGATACCCACCTGCTGGATGGCAATAGCCCGCGGGTCGGCACGACCTTGTACGTCTTCCAGGACTTCAACCGCGCAATCTCTCACCGCGGACCCCTCTTGGGAATAATAGACTGAATTAGTCATATACTACGCCCCGGACGGTGACCGGGCAAGCAACGCGAGCAATTCCCCACCGGATTTCTCGATCCCTGCAGCATCCAGGCCCAGATCGGCAAGCCATTGGCCGGCATCGCCCTGTTCGATAAAGATGTCGGGCAAACCGAGCAAACGCAAGGGGCGCACGACGCCCTCGTTGAGCAGGAATTCCGCGACGGCACTACCGGCACCCCCCATGCGCGCGCCTTCCTCCACCGTCAGGAACGCCCGATGACTTTGCGCCAGACTGGTCAGCAACTCCGTGTCCAGCGGTTTGACGAAACGCATGTTGACGACGGTAGCGTCGAGCGCCGCACCGGCCACCATCGCTGCCGCGGCCCGCGTGCCGAAGGCGAGAATCGCCAGTTCCTTACCTTCCCGCAGAACCTCTGCCTTACCGATGGGGACTTGCCGTGACAAATCCTTGTTCAGCGTCAAGCCGCGACCGTTACCGCGCGGATAACGCACCAGCGCCGGGCCCTGATAGGCAAAGCCCGTGTTGAGCATGTCGCGCATTTCCTGCTCATCTTTGGGTGCCATAATCACCAGATTGGGAATGCAGCGGGCATAGGCCATGTCAAAAGCACCCTGATGAGTGGCACCGTCGGCTCCCACCAATCCTGCGCGGTCAACGGCAAAAAGCACCGGCAGATTCTGGATGGCCACGTCATGCAGGAGCTGATCATAGGCCCGCTGCAGAAAGGTGGAGTAGATGGCGACCACCGGATGAATGCCGTCACAGGCCAAGCCCGCTGCAAAAGTTACCGCATGCTGTTCGGCGATACCCACATCAAAATAGCGATCGGGAAACAACTGCTCAAAACGCACCAGCCCGGAACCCTCCCGCATGGCCGGCGTGATAGCGACCAGATGCTTTTCTGCCGCGCCCTTATCACAGAGCCAATCGCCGAAAACCTGCGTGTAACTGACCGCGCTGGCGGGTTTCTTGGCCATTTTGCCATCCATCCGGTTAAACGGAGTCACTCCGTGATAGCCACAGGGATCCTGCTCGGCAGGAGCATAGCCCTTACCTTTTTTGGTGATGATATGGAGTAAACGTGGCCCTCTGATTTTTTTTAGGTTTTCAAGAGTCTGGATCAACGCATCCAGATCGTGGCCATCTATGGGACCGAAATAATGAAATCCCATTTCCTCAAACAAGGTCCCCGGCGTCACCAGCCCCTTAACACCTTCTTCCGCCTTTTTTGCCAGTTCACGCAAGGGTGGTACAAAGCTCAGGGCCTGCCCCGCACCTTCCCGCACGGTGTTATAGAAGCGTCCAGAGAGGATACGTGTCAGATATTGGGACACCGCCCCCACATTGGGTGAGATAGACATCTCATTATCATTGAGGATGACCAGCAAGTTGGCGTCCAGGACGCCACCGTTATTCAAAGCCTCATAGGCGAGGCCCGCAGTCATGGCGCCATCGCCAATGATCGCCACCACTTCCCGCGATTTATGCC
>JAPTWR010000055.1:3156-9625 GCA_028065135.1 Acidithiobacillus sp. | reverse complement strand
TCCTGTACCTGAAAAGCTAGACCGACACGGTCGGCGTAACGCAGCAGCGCCGCGCCCTTGGATTCTTTCTCACCAATGCCCGCGGCGCAGAGCGCCAACTGTATGGCGCAGCGAATGAGCATACCCGTCTTATGCAGGTGCATTTGCTCCAGTGCGGGCAAGGCCAATTCATGCCCCACGGCGGCCAGGTCTATGGCCTGCCCACCTACCATACCCCGCGAGCCAGAGGCCTGCGCGAGAGTCGCCAGCATTTGCACCTGCCATTCGGCAGTCACTCCCCAACCCGGCTCAGCCAGCACCTGGAAGGCTTGCGCCTGCAGGGCATCGCCCACGAGAATGGCGGTGGCCTCGTCATAAGCGCGATGACAGGTAGGCTGACCACGGCGCAGATCATCATTATCCATAGCCGGGAGATCGTCATGTACCAGCGAATAGGCGTGAATCATTTCCAGTGCCGCCGCGGGACGGTCCAGATGTTCCAGTGGCACCCCCAGGCAGGCACCCGTCGCGTACACCAGTAAGGGACGGATACGCTTGCCGCCACCCAGCGTACTGTAACGCATGGCGTCATGCAGACGCGCGGGCAGTATGTGTGCCGGAGGCAGCAGTGTTCCCAGAACGCTTTCGGTGCGCTGTACCGAAAGCTTCCGGAACTGCGCAAAAGTTTCATTGTTCACAATGGCATCCAAGGTCATACGTCTTCTTCCTGAGTAAGCGGAGTGGGAACCGCGTCCTCTCCGAGTAATATTTCCACGGTCTGCCGGGCAGTTAGTAACTGCCTTTCAGCGTGCCGAGACAGCTCCATGCCGCGCTGGAAAAGGGCGACAGAGTCTTCCAGACCCAACTGCCCCTCTTCCAGGCGGCGAACGGTCTCTTCCAAGGCATCCAAGGTGCTTGCGAAGTCTGCGGGGGCTTCCACGGGGGATGATTCATCGTTCATGTGCTTTTCCATGTTCGTCAATTAAACACTAGGCCCAGTCCTCGGGGCAAGGGATAACGAAGATTCAGACTGGACGGTACGTTCGCCAGGCCCTAGAATCCGTGCCGTTCATATCCTAAGGGCTTCAGCCATGTTTCTGCAAAAGGCCGAGGATGCGCCGGGCGTAGACGACGATGTTACCCGCTTCGAGGTGCTCGGCGCTATCAGCGTGTCACATTTTCTCAACGATAGTATTCAGTCGCTGATGCTGGCGGTGTATCCGCTGTTCAAAAGTAATTTTAATTTGAGTTTTGCACAGATCGGGTTGATTACCCTGGCCTATCAGTTGACCGCATCCATCATTCAACCATTGGTTGGGCGCTTTACCGATCGCCACCCTATGCCTTATTCATTGCCCTTTGGCATGTTGTTTACCTTTGGCGGGCTACTGCTGCTATCCGTGGCCCCGAATTATGAAGCGCTCTTATTGGCGGCGGTATTGGTAGGCCTGGGTTCATCGGTATTCCATCCTGAGTCCTCGCGGGTGGCGCGAATGGCTTCCGGTGGACGCCACGGGCTGGCGCAGTCCATTTTTCAGGTGGGTGGTAATGTGGGCTCGGCGGTGGGTCCATTGCTGGCCGCGTTTATCATCATGCCCAACGGTCAGCACAGCCTGTCGTGGTTTTCACTGGTGGCGTTACTGGCTATCGTGATTCTTTCTTTCGTGGGGCGTTGGTATCAGCGTCAGCGGCATCGGCCCAAAAGGCCAGCGGCAAAGATCGTGGAGCCCTTGCTGCCTCCCAAACTGGTGCGCCGCAGCATTCTCATCCTGGTCGCGTTGATGTCCTCCAAGTTTTTGTATCTGACCAGCATCAGCAGCTATCTGATTTTTTACTTGATGCAGCGCTTTCATATTGCGACGCAGGAAGCGCAGATGCATCTTTTCATTTTTCTCGCGGCAGTGGCGGCGGGGACATTGATGGGGGGGCCGATTGGTGACCGGTTTGGCCGCAAGAAGGTGATTTGGGTCTCTTTGTTGGGGATCGCGCCTTTCACCCTCGTTTTGCCCTACGTGGGCCTGACCCTGAGCGCTATTTTGACAATGATTATTGGGTTTTTGCTGGCTTCCGCCTTCCCAGCCATCGTGGTGTACGCGCAAGAATTGGTGCCCGGCAAGGTCGGGACCATTTCCGGTCTGTTTTTCGGCCTGGCTTTTGGATTGGGCGGAGTGGGTGCCGCATTGCTGGGGGAGCTGGCAGACATCTGGGGTATCCAGATGGTGTATCAGATATGTGCTTTCCTGCCTTTGCTCGGTGTGCTGGCCGCATTTCTGCCGCATATCCCCAGCGTGCGGAAGCAGGCGACCTGAGTACGGTGCGCCGCCTTTACTCGGAGCGGTCGATGATTCAAGCTTACGCCCAGTGCCTGCGGAGCGCGGGCGGGTTGAATTGCGTGGGGCGGCGTTGCCGCGAGGTTAGGACGATTGGCCATCGCTGAACACAAGTTTTATTTTCTGGTTCCCGAGGAAAAGCCCCACTGGAGTGAGAGCCTGCTGCCTTGGCTGCTGCTCTCCGCCCTGCTCATGGCGGCGGGTATCATTTTCTTTGTCCACATTCATCAGAAGCCGAAAAGACAGTTGTTGCCGAATCAAACAGCGGTCCACAAAACTTTCCACATCATGCCGAAACCTATTCGCTCCCAGGCACCCAGTCCAACCAAGCCCCGGGTCGCACCGCTCAGCAGATCGGCGCCACATCGGGTCGTCCACGCCGCACATCCGCAGCCCAGACCGCGACCTATGCCGCAACCTCGCCGCGTTCAGACGCGGGCGCATCCGCTGCCGCCGGTGTCGCGAGAGATGACGCCGGTATCTCCCGGTGCGCAAGCGCAGTCTTTGCCGCATATCAGCATCGGCAGGCTGGAGCAACAGATGGATCAGGTGGCCCGTGCCGCAACGGCTAGCCCGCCATTACCGAAGTTTAAGAATCCGAAAGGCCCGGTGGCGGATTTTTATATCGCCGGATGGATACAGAAACTGGAGCGGATTGGCGATCTTAATTACCCAGGAGACATGGTCGGGCAACTCAAGGTCAAAGTGGTACTGAATCCGCAGGGAGATCTTAAACGTATCATTATGGTGCGGTCGTCGGGGAACAAGGCCCTGGATGCGGCAGCGGAACGGATTATTCGGCTCTCCTTTCCGTATATGCCATTCTCAAAGCAGCTCGCGGAGCAAACCCGTAAAATTGAAATTCCGCTGAACATGCACTTTTTGGGTGTGCGGCATGTGTCGGCCGGGGGCGTTAATCCCATAAGGTAAGCAGCGGTAATCGCTTGGCGCGGCCGCTTCCCTGTTTGAGATCTGCAGGTTTCCCCTGGGTCAGCGCAAGAGGAGTGCTCAGTGCGTCGTCACGTCCGGCTGATCGGCTATTTCTGCGCGGACTTCGTCCATGTCCAATGCCAGCGCCTGCTGAATGACTTCGTCCAGCGCACTGGCGGGGAGTGAACCGGCCTGCGAAAAAATCCCGATCTGCTGACGGAAAACGGTCAGCGTAGGAATAGAGCGAATCTGGAAAGAGCCAGCCAGCTCCTGTTCCGTATCGGTATTGACCTTGCCGAAGACGATACCCGGATATTTTTCCGCAGCCGCCTCAAAGGTGGGGGCAAAGGCCTTGCAGGGTGCGCACCATGCGGCCCAAAAGTCGATGATTACCATATCATTATCGGTGACAACGGTCTCAAAATTGGCGTGCGTGAGCTCTATTACGGCCATAATAACTCCCTTTTTAAGTGGGGTGTTCGCGCGGAAATGCGCCAACTATGCGGGACCACCCGAATGATAGAAAAATGTATTATGCTGACCTTAGAACGCGGAGGGGACCAGGGTCAAGAGCTCCTGATCTTCGTCCCATCAGCCATGAGAGTATGCTATGACCATGAGTAATTCGCAGAACCCAATACTTACCGTCAGCGCACTGAACGGTGCTGTCCGCGAAATTATCGAAGGGAATTTCCCGCTGTTGAGGGTAGAGGGTGAACTTTCCAACTTCAGCAGTCCCGGATCGGGACACTGGTATTTTTCGTTGAAGGATGCTCGGGCGCAGGTGCGCTGTGCGATGTTCCGTCAGCGTAATACCTATACGCGGATACAGCCGCACAATGGCATGCAGGTGCAGGTACTGGCTCAGCCGAGCCTGTATGAGGGACGCGGCGAATTTCAGTTGATTGTCGAGCAATTGCTGGATGCCGGTGAGGGGGATTTACAGGCGCGCTTTGCGGCATTGAAGGACAAACTCGCGGCCGAAGGGCTTTTTGCGCCGGAGTTGAAGCGGCGCCTTCCCCGCTGGCCGCAGCGGGTTGCCGTGGTCACTTCCGCGAACGGGGCAGCGCTGCATGACATCCGGGTGACGCTGGCGCGGCGCTGGCCCATGCTCGCGGTAATGGTTTATCCGGTGCTGGTGCAGGGCGATCAGGCGGCGGCACAGATTTGCACGGCGCTAGGTCGCATCGCCAGTAGACAACGGGAAGACGTGGTGATCTTGGCGCGTGGCGGCGGCAGTGCAGAGGATCTGTGGTGTTTTAATGAAGAAAATGTGGCGCGGGCGATCCGTGCCTGCACGGTACCTGTGGTGACAGGCATTGGTCATGAAATTGATTTCACCATTGCCGATTTCGCCGGTGATCTGCGGGCAGCGACCCCCACCGCGGCGGCGGCAGCGATAAGTCCCGACCGCGCTGAGTGGTTGCCGCAGGTGCAGGCACAACGCCGACAACTGGAGCAGTCCATGCAGCGCACGCTGCGGGACGCAACCCAGCGCCTCGATTATTTGCGGCTGCGCCTTCGTCACCCCGGCGAGCGGGTGCGGGATGCTGAACGCCGTTTGCGTCTGGTGCGTGGGGCCTTACGGCAGGCCATGCAGCGCCAGCAGACCGTATGGGGCGAACGACTGCAGGTTCTCCAGGCGCGACGTTTGCGGCAAGACCCTCGCCAGCGCTTGCAAGGTCTGAATGAGATGCTGGAAACCCGGCGCACCGCGTTGATTCAGGCGATAGACAAGAAATTGGCCAGTGCCGAGGCGCAGCAGCAGCGGCAGGTGGCGGCCTTACATCTACTGGACCCCTTGGCCGTGCTGCAGCGTGGTTTTGCCGTCCTTCGCGACGGGTCTGGCGAGATTATTTATGGCAGCGAGTCCGTCGCTGTGCATGCGCAAATCAGCGCAACCCTGGCGCGCGGCACCTTGGTTTGCGAAATCGTCGATAAAAGTGATTAGCAATGCCCGCGAGGCTATCGCCGTTGACGAAGCCCCTCGGGCGGCAAGAAAACTTTCTACCCGCCATGCGCCTTTATTACGGTTTCGACACGCTGCGCGAATGCCGGATTCGTTTGCGCCTTTTTCATTAACGTCTCGTAGGCAACTGGTGAGAGATGATTCTTCGTCAGTACCGTTTTAACCTTCCGAGTATATGCCTGAATCAATTGTTGATGCTGGGTCTGCGTCAATTTTTGCGTAGCGAGGTCACGACGGATTTTTTGATTGATCGGTCGGACCGCTATGATCGCCGCAGCAAAATGATGTAACTCTCCGGGCCCCACCTTAGGGCCTGGAGAGGGCTGCGCCGACATCTTGGGCGCAGGGCTGCCCTGACTCGACGGCATGGCCGAACTCGAAGATTGCTGCTGTGTGGCCATGGAACTACCCATACTTGCGAGGGCCAAGGTACTGCCACAGGCAAAAACACCTGCTCCCAACAAAATGCGAAGTGTCAAATACTTTTTCATAGGTACTCCTCTCTATGGGTTTGTAAATAACTATTAACAGAATTACGTTAATAGTAGCAAAGATAATGGCGTAGTACATATCCACATCAACCTTCACATGAAATGTACCGTAACATGATTTTTTTGTGATGCCAACCATGTGCACATAATGGATAAATAGTTGTGCCCATGATAATTTTTGCGTTGCTCCATTGCCACGCCGAGATTCAAATTAATGATATACCATGAATAATTCATAACATTTATTATGTTAGTGCTTGTTTTAAAATATATTCAATGCCATATGAAAGCGTGCCCCCCGTCTGGTTTCCCTCTGCTTTTCATGGAAATATATATCCGGTATGACTGCTTTGGTTTTCAATATTATTGCTTTCCATGCTGGTGTGGCGGCTACGCAACATCCATGATAATCCTTATCACCAGCGAAGTATTGCAATAAGCCATCCTTGACATAAGCAAAACTCTACTGGTACGGTGGGGTCGGCACGATGCCGACCGTGGCATCGCCATTTTGCCTATGAAAACGATCACCTAACGATTCCTGACAGGAGTCGTTGTGCTGTCGAGGCGGTTCAGAAATCGCCAATGGCGCATCTGTTTTGTTAATTCAATACAAATTATGTTAAAAATTTGTATGGTTTCCATGACGCGCATTCCAGGAGAAATAATGGCATCCGTAAAACCTCGGACCATAAAAGGGAAGCTGCGGCGAGAAGGTTCTCTGCACGGCCTTATACTGGCCTGTGTGGGCGCTTCAATTGGTTCTGGAT
>JAPTWR010000055.1:0-3056 GCA_028065135.1 Acidithiobacillus sp. | reverse complement strand
ATGACGCGCATTCCAGGAGAAATAATGGCATCCGTAAAACCTCGGACCATAAAAGGGAAGCTGCGGCGAGAAGGTTCTCTGCACGGCCTTATACTGGCCTGTGTGGGCGCTTCAATTGGTTCTGGATGGTTGTTTGGGCCACTATATACGGCACAGCAGGCAGGCCCCTATGCGGTCGGTTCATGGATGATCGGCGCCTTCGCTATCCTTTTGCTGGCGCTGGTCTTTGCAGAGCTTGGTCCGCTGATTCCCCGGGCGGGTGCAGTGGTTCATCTGGCCCACGTGGGAAACGGCCCGATCGTCGGCCATATGTGGAGCTGGATTCTCTTTCTTTCTTACGCCACCATCGCGCCCATCGAAGTTACGGCCATACTGACTTACGCTAATAATTACCTGCCGGGATTATTGCTGCAGCATTCCGACCTGCTCAGCAGCAAGGGTTTCGCCGTCGCGCTGGTATTGCTAGCCTTCTTTGTTGCCATCAATTTTCTGGTGGTACGCTGGGTGTTGAAAATCAACAATGGTGCCACCTGGTGGAAAATTTCGATTCCCGTGCTGACGGTTGGGGTATTGCTCGCCACATCGTGGCACCCAGGTAATTTCGTAGTGCATGCACAGAATGCAGCGGCAGATTTTCACGGAATGTTCGTTGCCGTGGCCACCGGCGGTGTGATTTTCAGCCTGCTGGGTTTCCGTCACGCTATCGACCTGGCGGGAGAAAGTAAAAACCCGAAACGGGATGTACCGATTGCCGTTATCGCATCTGTCTTGGTTGCGTCGGGAATTTATATCGCCTTGCAGGTGGCTTTTATCGGTGCGATACATCCTGATGATTTGGCGGTGGGGGGTTGGCGGCACCTCCATTTTTCGGGAATTAATGGTCCTTTTGCCGCCCTTGCCGCTGCGGTGGGAGCCGGTTGGCTGGCTGTGCTGCTGTACGTCGATGCGTTTGTATCGCCGGGCGGGACCGCATTGATTTATACCACCACGGCAGCCCGGGTTACCCTGGCGACCGCCGATACCGGGGCGTTGCCCAAATGGGTCGCACGCATCAATCGGCATGGTGTCCCTTGGGCCAGCCTGATTTTGCTGTATGTTGTCGGTGCGATCTTCTTTTTTCCGTTTCCCTCTTGGCAGAAAATGGTAGGTTACATCGCTTCAATGACGGTGCTGTCCTATATCATCGGCCCCATCGCGCTGATTCAGTTACGTCGGGCGATGCCTGACCTGGAGCGCCCCTTTCGCTTGTGGGCGGCACCAGTTATCGCACCTCTCACCTTCGTCGTGGCAAGCTGGATCGTGTTCTGGGCGGGTCTGAACACCCTGAACTTCATTTTCGGCACTTTGTTCGCCCTGCTCATCTTTTACGCGCTCACCGGCATCTGGCGGAAAGGACGGTGGTCCGCAATGGGATGGCAGTATATGTGGTGGATTATCCCCTATTTTCTGGGTTTGTGGGGAATCAGCTGGCTGAGCCCGGCAATTCTGGGCGGAACGGGGGTGCTTGGATTTTTTTCCGGCATGGCGGCAGTAGCCATTTTGAGCCTGCTGATATTTTATGTGGCAATTCATCAGGCGGTGGCGGACAGTACCATGAGAGCCTACATGCATCACTTTAGCAAGCGCGATTCCAGTGCACCGTGAAGAAGGTGTTTTTGTGGTTGCTGCGGATGCGGGTTTGGCTTTTTATCGCAACGACGGCGTTCTACCCTCCCGAGCCGGGTCCGGGTATCGACAAGGCCCGCTCTGTCGCTTTACTCTTGGCCTTCGTCGCCGCTGGCCTGAGTGGTGAATTTTTCCATCGGGGCGCTGATGCCCTGAATTCTGAGGAGTGTTCATGGCAAATCCGCAAGTAGTACTGCACAGCAACAAGGGTGATATCGTCATCGAGCTGGACGCCGACAAAGCGCCCAACACCGTCGAGAACTTTCTGAAGTATGTCGATGAGGGTTTCTTTGACGGTACCATCTTTCATCGCGTGATACCCGGCTTCATGATTCAGGGCGGCGGTTTTACGGCGGACATGCAGCAGAAAAAGGTCCATGCGCCCATCGCCAATGAGGCGGAGAATGGTCTGAAGAATGCGCGGGGCACTCTCGCCATGGCGCGGACCAATGATCCCCACTCCGCCACTGCGCAGTTTTTCATCAATCTGACAGACAATGATTTCCTCAACTTCAAGACCGCCTCTGGATCAGGATGGGGTTATGCCGTGTTTGGCAAAGTCGTCAACGGGATGGATGTGGTAGACGACATCGCCAAGAGCCCGACTGGTAACCAGGGTATGCACCAGGACGTTCCCAAGGAGACCATTTCCATCGACAAGGGTGAGCGTCTGTCTGCGGCCTGAGTCCATAACGGTGCACGGTGCAGACTTTGATAACGGCCCCGTGCTGTTTATCTCTGACCTGCATCTGTGCTCCGCACAGCCCGCGCTGACCGCCCTCTTCCGCCATTTTTGTTTGCGCGAGGGCCGGGCTGCGCGGGCTGTTTTTATTCTGGGCGATCTGTTTGACTACTGGGTGCATCGGGAGCAGGCGGCGGAAGCGCCTTATGCGGAAATCCTTGCCCTGCTCCATGATCTGCAGAAGCAGGGCACCACGGTGTACCTCATGGTCGGTAACCGGGACTTTGCTCTGGATGTCGCCTTTCTGGCGCAGTTCGGGATCATCGCTCTGCCCGATCCGGCGCTGCTGCAACTGGGTGATCGGCGTATCCTGCTGACCCATGGTGACTTGCTGTGTAGCGACGATCATCGTTATCAGCGCTTTCGCCGGGTGATCCGCCATCCGTTGACTCGCCTGACGCTGGGACGCCTGCCTTATGCCTGGCTCCAACGTATCGCCCGCGGATTGCGGCGCGGCAGTAGCCGGGAAGTGCGAGCCAAGGCACCAGCCATAACCGATGCCAATCCGCAGAGCATCGCCGCGGCCCTGCACGGGGAGGGTGCTTTCGCGCTGGATGGTGCCTCTTATGACATTTTGATTCACGGCCATACCCATCGTCCCGTTTGGGAGCGGGGGCCGGCGGGACGGCGCATGGTGCTGGGTGCCTGG
>JAPTWR010000020.1:19231-29265 GCA_028065135.1 Acidithiobacillus sp. | reverse complement strand
ACAGGACCGGTAAAGATGATTTTATTGTCTTCTTTCACAACGTTGGCTCCTTCAATATAATTTTTGGCCAAGTACTCTCTGCATTTTCATTTTACAGCCCTGAAATGCGGGCAAGAAGACGGCCCAAAAAGCTTCTTTTGGCCGTGGGTATTTCTGCAACCGTTGGCGCATTAGGCATCACTGGTTGGATGCGGTTGTCGGGATTCTCTGCCGTGTTGTAGCGCAACAGTCCTAAGCTGTCTGCGGCGGCAAGAAAATTGAAGAGGGCATGAGGCTCAACGTGTAACATCTTCACCGTCAATGCCGGTGAAGCTGGCGAGCGGGCAAGAAAAGCCGCTAAACGCAGTGCGTCAGGCAGCATGGTGAGTCGCGTCAGGTTGGGCCATTGCTTCAGTTGTACCGGGGCGTTGATCTGTAGCTGCTGACTGAGGCGCCCGTCGGCTGTCCATGCACCCATTTGCCAGAGCAGAGACTGGAGAGTGAGGTGCCGTGTGGATGCATGAGCGGGGATGTCGGTGTTACTGGGGGCACGCATTTGTAGCCGTGGGTGCTCTTCCCGTGCCAGCGATTTGAGATGTTCATCGTCCGTCAGCAAGATGGCCTGATCAGCCATCGGGTCTAATTGCAGGATGATCCGTTGTTGGTCGTCCACAATAACGCCTGGCGACTGATCGCGCCGGATCATCTGTAAAAGTCCCAGTAGGCCGGCCTGAGGGTTGAAATGACGTATTTCTTCAGGACGCAACACCGGAACGGGACGTGGCATAGCGGTTGGCGCCGTGACGGGTTTTGGGGCAGGCGGGTTTGCGGTGGTGGGCGATGGGACAATGGTGGTGGACAGCGCGGAGATCGTGACCTCGGGCCGAATAGGCATGACTGTGGCACCACTTCTTCCTGCTGGTTTTCCTGGTGCGGAGCCACCATTCAGTAACGACTCCAGCGCTGGAAACAGGGTTTCCATACGTACAGGTTTCTGCAGCACCGGGAACATGCTATCGGCTTGCGGGGAAACACTCGTCAGGAGAATACGTTGTTCTGGTCGTTCGTCATGTAATCGCTGAGCGATGGCCATACCCTCCGTACCATCCACATCAATAATGGTCACCGCGGGTGTTTGTGTGTCACCGGCATCCAGCAATTGATAATGGCGTCGGGTAAACATTTTGAAAGCCATACGGAAGACGGCTTCTTTGCGTGCATCCATCCCGATGCTGCGAATGAAAATGCTGTCGCTATTAGAGGGGTTTTTCGTCATGATCAAATCCTAAATGATCTGTCGTTGCGGTTGGCGCTGGAGGCGTTCAGCAAGGCTGAACATTTGGCGCATGATATCTTCATTGGGCTGCGTATCCATTGCAAGAATCGATTGGATGAATTGGGAAAAGCGCTCGCGGGCGTCCATCCGTTCATACATTTCGAGGAGCGGTCCGTAATAAACGCTATGCTCAGGTTGAGCTAATGTGGCCTTCTCCAGAAGATCTACGGCTTCATCTACCTGTCCATACTCCAAAAGCAGGTTGCATTCTTCGATAATACTGTCCTCACTGTCTTCCGGCGTGATCTGATGATCGCGGCGCATTTCTTCTGTTACCAGTGCTGGACTACTCAGTGGTATGGCGGTGGTTGGCAGATAGAGTCCGTACTGTTCTGCCAATTCTGCAAGAATATTTTCTTCTCCGTCACTCTCGGCAAGGGCGGTCCACAGGTCATGCTTACCCAGTCGCTGGCCGCGATGCAGCAATCGCGTCCGCAAGGCGCTACCTGCGCCCCACAATGTAATATAGAGCTGAAGGAGGGATTCGGCATAGGCGGCGCATCGTCGCTGGATGTAAAGCACTTCCAAAAGGGTAACCTGGAGGATGAGTTTGCGCGGATCGAGAATAAGGTTACGGCGTAACAGGCGTTCAGCCTCAGAATATTGGCGACACGTCAGCAAGTGACGTGCGGCACTGAGGGGTGAAATCAGTCCGGCCACTACCTCGTACTCCTCCTCGGCCAGCGGTGTGAGGTCTTCGGATCCGGTCAGCAGCATGACACCTGTGTCCGCAAAGCCGTTTTTCGAAGCCTCGCTCGATGCCTGCCCGGGCTTTACAACGAATCCAGATAGAAGATCCAGCGGTTCCGGGTTGACGATGGCTTGCTGCAACGCTCTCTGTGCACCGACGAGTGAGGAAGATACCGCAGATTGCGGCGCATGCAGAGCGTGTGTGACGACCGCAGCAATTTGCGCGCTGTTCATCCCTAAATTTTCTGCAGTTACCCGCAATTGCAGGTTTTGCGGATCCAGTTTTAATCCTTCCAAAACGAGATCTTGGGCTTCTGTGCCGGGGATGGCACCAGAATCATTGAGCTTTTCTAAAAGTTCAGCGAAGTGATCAATGTCGGAAATTTCACGATAGATCGACAACAGTCGGCGCATCTGCTGAATATCGTCGGGGTTGTGATCCACGTACCAGCTCAGGGACGTGGCAGCTTGTTCAAGGTGGCCATAGGAAAGATAAATCTCCACTTCGTCAAGAATGCTGGTTTCATTGACCTGTACAAAGGAGCTTGTTTCCGGCATATCATTGGCTGGACCGATTTTAATGGCCGGGCTTGCTTGTGCCTTACCCCCGCTGTTCTTGCGGGTATTGCGTAGTGTGCTTGGGGCGTTGAGGAGCTTTTGCCTGTGCAACACCTTCCACAACCCGGCCAAGATGACCATGGCTACGAGGAAAGCTATAATAATCAGGCTATCGATGGGCAATTCCATGCAGGAATCTCGCTTCAGGATGGACGCGGTTTTGCTTCTTTGCCGCCGTTGGCCTTGTAGATAGGCGTTTTAATGGTGCTGTCAATGTGCGAAGAGTTCGGCAATTTCATGGATGCGCTTCGTGCTGGGACGGCTTGCAGTCGGAGAGGCATCCACTGCGGCTGCGTAACCCGCAAATAATGCCGGTAGTGCATTGACGATGAGGGGGAGGCGCTCGCGACTTACGGCGGCCAGTCTCCATTCGGCACGCCATCCATGCACAGGATGGCTCGTGCAAACCGCAACCCCCCAGCCGCGTTCCTGTAGTGACCATTGCTGTTCGGCGATACAGATCCGGTGTTGCTGAGGCGTATGCTTCAGACCGACGTAGGGACCCCCGTAGGTCACGCGCAGATTGTTGGTCAGATCAGTTAGCATATGATCGAGACGGTGTAGCGCATCGCGTAATTTCTCACTGGAAGCAGGTTTATTGTTTACTACATTTCTCAAGAATATCAGGTGTGGTGATTCCATACACGCCTCCTTTTACCTTATGATTATGACGGTAATGCCGGACGCTGCCAATGCGCGCGTGCGGTGGATGGCGTTTTTGCTTTTTCTCAATGTGCCGCAAACAGGAAAATATTAATGATGCGAAAACAGTTAGGTGTCTGGTGTCTGGCAGTCTTCATGGGGTATGGTGCGACGGTCGCGGATGCTAGTGTCTATGCTTTGCCCGCCCAGGGCAACGTTGTTGGAGCGCTTAAGGCAATAACCACCCATAGCGATGATACGCTTCTGGATATCGGGCGTTTCTACGACCTGGGTTACAATCAGGTGACGGCGGCTAACCCCGGCATCAACCCCTGGCTTCCTGGCCAGGCCAGCAAGGTGGTTATCCCGACCGAGTATGTTTTGCCGCCGAAGCCATGGACCGGGATCGTCGTGGATATTCCGGCGCGGCGGATTTACTATTTTCCGACGAATGACCGGGTGGTCTATACTTACCCTGTTGGTGTCTTTTTGCCGGGCTGGAAGGAGCGTTTGACGGCCACGCAGATTATTGCCAAGTTTAAAATGCCCGCATGGAACGTCCCCAAAAATATCCATGCCTGGTTCGAGAAGAAATTCCATATGGATATCCCGTGGTATTGGCCACCAGGCGCAGAAAATCCCATGGGTGAATTGGCGATGGAGACTGGACTCTCCGGCATCTTCATCCATGGTACTTACCATCCCTGGGGTGTTGGTATGCGGGCCAGTCAGGGCTGTTTTCAGATGTTTCCGGAGAATGTCGCGCAACTTTTCCCCATGGTTCCGGTGGGTACCCCGGTGCGGATCATTGATCAGCCCAACCTCGTGGGCGTACGGGATGAGCAAGTCTATCTGCAGTCATACAAGCCGATGCATGCCTATCACAAGAAAGGCATCCCGGATTTACAGCGTGCTGTCATGACGATCAAGTCTTTTATGGTGCAGAATCACATCAATCAGGATATCGATTGGGCCAAGGTCCGACGTATCGTGGCGGAGCACAACACGGTGGCACTCCCCATCGGGGTCGACGCGCCGAGCTATAAAACACTGTCTGCCGCACTTCCCGCAACGCCGTACGCATACGCACCTTACGGTCCATCGGCGAATGGCGCCGCGGTGCCGCCGCCATTGTCTTTGGCGAGCGCCACCAACCAGGAACATCTGCATGTCCAGGTGACTTTCCCCGATCAGAAGCCGTAGAACGTCATTCTCTCCTCGGGGTGGTGGGTCTACTAGTGCCCCCCTCCGATCCCTTGCTCCTGAATCCAGAGCCAAAACAGCCCGAGGTATTCGTGACTTGCCTCGCTGCTGATTTCCAGATAAATGGCCCGCGGCAACCAGCTATCCAGCCGGAGTCCGCTCACCCGATCCAGACGGTAATCGGTGGGAACGGCGGTCACGTTCAAGCCGGCGTGGCGGAACCAGACGACCGCCCGTGGCATGTGCAATGCGGAGGTCACCAGGTATACCTGGTGGATATTATTGTGTCTGGCCAGCAATGCCGCGCTGTCTGCGGCGTTGGCTGCGGTATTGTAGGATTTGGTTTCCGGCCAGATAGCGCTTTGTACGCCTAGATCCTGGCGCAGGATGTGCTCCATGGTGACGGCCTCGGGCGGGACGCCCAATCGCGGTGCCCCGCCGCTGGGAACTATGGGGAGTCCGGTTTGTTTGGCCAGTTGGGCGGCGGTCATCAGGCGCACGAGCGTGCGCGCATTCGCAGTCTCCTGGGTAGATTCCGGAGACTGCATGACCTCGCCGCCGCCCAGCACCACAATCGCCCCGGGCGTTTCGCCGCCCCCCACGGGTTGTACGAGTGGGGGGTAACGATCCTCCAGTGGCAGGAGAAGAAGTCTGGCACCGACGGCGGTAGAGAAAAAATAAAGGATGCTCAGTGCGAGCAGAATGAGCACTCGTCCGAAATAACGCCAACCCAGGACTTCTGCCAACCAGCCGATGGTGGCGAGGATCAATAAAAGACCAGGCGGCTGCAGCGACGCCGAGGCCAGGGTAAGTACGGTGGTGTAGCGCAGCAACATGCCTCCTCTAGCTCCGCTCAGCCCCTGCGTATCTCATGGAAGCTGCGTTCGGCATGATAGGAAGATCGCACCAGTGGGCCGCTGGCGACGTGGCGGAAACCCATGGCCATACCCTCTTGCTGTAACTGCTGAAACTCTTCCGGTGGAACGAAACGGGCGACCGGCAGATGATGGCGGGAGGGCGCCAGATATTGCCCCAGGGTGAGTAGCTCGCATCCGGCCTGCCGCAAGTCTTGCATCACCGCGCGGATTTCATCGAGTTCCTCGCCCAGGCCCAGCATTAGTCCGGATTTGGTGGGGATTGCGGAGTGCTGTGCCTTAAAAGTCGAGAGCAGTTGCAGCGAGTGGCCATAATCTGCACCTGGTCTGGCCTGCAAATACAGGCGTGGCACGGTTTCCAGGTTGTGATTGAAGACATCCGGCGGTGTCTCCCGGAGTGCTGCCAAGGCCTTGCCCACCCGGCCGCGGAAATCCGGTACGAGGATTTCCACGTGCAGTTCCGGGCAAGTCTCACGCAGGGCTGAGATAACCTGAGCAAAGTGCTGGGCGCCGCCATCGCGCAAATCATCGCGGTCTACGGAGGTAATGACGACGAAACGCAGTCCCATCGTTGCCACGGTCTGGGCAAGGTGCGCAGGTTCCAGAGGATCGGGTGCTTGCGGGCGGCCATGGGCCACGTCACAGAAGGGGCAGCGACGGGTGCAAATGTCTCCCAGGATCATGAAGGTCGCTGTCCCAGCGCTGAAGCATTCGCCCAGATTGGGGCAGGAGGCTTCTTCGCAGACCGTGTGGAGGCTCGCTGCACGCAGGATCTTTTTGAGCCTGTCCACCTCGGGGGTTAAGGGTGATCGTACCCGCAACCACTGGGGCTTGGGTTGGCGTTCGGATTTTACCGGAATGATGGGTATCGGATTACGTGCGGTCTTTTCGGCACCGCGCTCGGCTTTTTTAGCATTATGTTGGGGGTCCATGTCAGGCCCCTCCTTTTCTTAAGGGGCGATCCAGGCTGATAGCCAATTGTGCCATCAGGGTTTCGGCAATATCATGACTTGACCAGTCCGGACAGAGGTCATGCACCTGAGTGACGGCGAGATTGACCATGCCACAAGGATGAATACGCTGGAATGGGCTCAGATCCATCTCGGTATTGAGGCTGAGGCCGTGGTAACTGCGACCACGCTGAATACGCAGGCCCAAGGAGGCGATTTTGGCATCGCCCACATAGACTCCGGGAGCATCGCGACGCGCATGGGCACTCACGCCACGTTGCTGGAGCAGATGAATCACGGATTGTTCCATGGCGGTGGTTAAGGTGCGGACGTTGATTCCCATACGGGGTAGATCAATGAGCAGATAGACTACCCATTGTCCCGGTCCATGGTAGGTGACTTTGCCACCGCGATCACTGCGAATAACCGGAATGGGACCAGGGTCAAGGACGTCTGCCGCGTCAGCATTGCGTCCGAGGGTAAAAACCGGAGGATGCTGGAGAAGCCATATCTGGTCTGGTGTGTCGGCATCTCGCTGGGACGTGAATTCGCGCATGGCGTCCAGCACCGTGAAGTAAGGAAGTAACCCTGGCCAGCAACGAATGAGTATGGGCGTATTCATAAGCAAAGGATCACACCATCAATCCTTTTGATGGAGTTATAAATATTGGTTAGGTGTTCATGGCTGTGGACCTCCAGGGAAACCGTGACGGCTTGATATTGTCCCTGGCTGCTGGGTCGGCAGGAGAAGGCCGCGTCCGGTAAGTCCGGTGCATGAGCTGCGATCGCCGCACGCACCGCCGCGAGTAGATCAGCGTGCTGACCAATGGCCTTGACATGGTGCAGGTGCGGAAAGTCTTCTGCTGGATTTTTTGCGGTTTCCATAGCGTCTCGTAATCCCCTCGTGTCATTGTCGGACAGGACCAATCCATGGTATCTCCTGGTCATGGTAAGTCTTCCTCTGTCTGAGGTGAAGACCTGCCATAGCTTCGGCATTTTGCTTATAGCGCGCTGCTGATCTTGTGGAAGACCTGCGCTATCCAGCTCGCCTTCTCCACAGAAGTCTGGGCGACAACTGGCACGGACTTCAGTGGTTTGCCATCCAGCAGGAAGACGAGCCGCCCGACGACCGCACCTTTCTTTAGCGGAGCCTGGAGATTGGGTGTAATTTCTACCACGCGTTGTACTTCGGAAAAATGTCCTTTCGGAACCGTAAGGTTCACGGCTTGTTCGATACCTACGGGGATATGCATGGGCGATAAATCGCTGCGGGTGATCTCGCTGACTTTTTCCCCGGCAGTATAAAGCGGATGGTCAACGAAAAAGCGGTATCCATAATCCAGCAGGGCTTCGACGGCATTGGTGCTGCCGGCCCAGTTCGGTCCGCCGAGAACAACGGCAATCAGGCGACGACCATTCCGCATGGCAGTAGCATCAATGCAGTAGCCGGAGGCGTCGGTTAGGCCGGTTTTCAGCCCATCCACCGTAGGGTCACGAAAAAGTACGGGGTTCCAGCTCCGCTGGGTAATACCATTATAAGTATAAGACTTTTCCCTGGTGATCTGGATCACCTGTGGGAACTGTTGAATGAAGGCGTGCGACAGCTTGGCGACATCCAGCGCGGTGGTATAGAGATTGTTGTCTGGCAGGCCATCGACATTGCTGTAATGGGTGTTGTGCAGATTGAGGCGCAGGGCCATATCGTTCATCAGCGTGACAAAGCCCGACTGACTGCCACCCACCGCTTCGGCAAGAGCTACCGCCGCATCGTTCCCTGAATCAATCAGCAATCCATGCAGTAATTGATCAACATTCGCCGGTGTATTGGGCTGGACGAACATGCTGGAGCCCCCTGTCTTCCAAGCCGTATTGGAGATAGGGACGTTTTCCTGAGGGGTCAGGGTGCCGCTCTGAATAGCCTGATAGGTCAGATAGGCCGTCATCAGCTTAGTGAGGCTGGCCGGTGCGCGGTGCAGGTTTTCACTTTTAGCCGCGATGATCTGTCCGGTATCGTAGTCCATCAGCACATAGCTGACGATGGTTGGCAAGGCCGGTGCAGGTGGTGTGGGCAGCATGGGCATTGGGGTTGCGGCAAACGCCCAGGGTGCGAGACACAAGCCGACGAACAAGACGAGCATTCTGGTGATCAGGGTGGTACGGACAATCATGAGGGGCCTCAGTGGTGAGCGCTGATCGGAATTTGGAATGGTTTTGGGTAGGTCTGGAATTATAGCGATGCCCCGGCAGAAAGCCATGCCCGGGAGCGGAAGGCTGTGTCCGACACCGGGTGCTTTTTGGGGAGAAATCGCATTATTCATGTGTGCGCGGATGGGCGTGGACCGACATCAGGATACCCAACCCGACCATAAAGGTCAGCATAGCTGTTCCGCCATAGCTTATCAGCGGTAGAGGCACTCCTACCACGGGAAGGATCCCTGTGGTCATACCCATATTGATGAAAATATAAAGGAAGAAAGTCAGGCTCAGGGTGCCGGCAATGAGGCGACCGAAGGAATCCCGGCTCTCATAGGCGATTACCAGGCCGCGCAAGACAATGAGCAGGTAAGTGGAGATGAGGACAATGACTCCGACCAAACCAAACTCCTCGGCAAATCCCGCAAAAACGAAGTCGGTTTGGGCTTCCGGCAGAAAATCGAGGTTGACCTGGGTTCCGTTGAACCAGCCCTTTCCCCAAAATCCACCAGAACCTACGGCGATCATGCTCTGAATGATATGGTATCCCGCACCGAGAGGGTCGCGTTGGGGATCCAGGAAAGTCAGGATGCGCTCTTTTTGGTATTCGTGCAGAAAATGCCAGAGTATCGGTCCGCTGATTGCGGCCAGGGTGATGAGCCCAATAAACCAGCGGCGGCGTACTCCCGCCAGCCACATCATGAAGATCCCGGCAGCGCCAATTTGGGCGGCTGTGCCGAGGTCTGGTTCCTTGGCGATGAGCAAAAAGGGAATGGCAATGAGCACAAATCCCGCGATAGCAGAAAGCCAGTGGCGGACGTTTTCCTGTTGAGAATAATAATAGGCGAGGAACAGGGGCAGGGCGAGCTTCATCAGTTCCGAGGGCTGAAAGGTCAACGGCCCGACTCCCAGCCAGCGGCGTGCGCCAAGATTGGTTTTGCCCGCCACGAGGGTGATAGCGAGCAGGATGATACCCATGACGTACAAGGTGGGCGCCCAGGCGCGGATACGTTCAGGTGGCGTGTTGGCGACGATTACCAAGACGACGATACCGATAACGAATCGCAAAAATTGGGCAAGCACCACGTGGACGCTTTCCTGGCTGCCGCTATATAGCACCGCGAGGCTGATGAGCATGAGTATCACGATGCCCGTCATGAGTGCCGGATCCAGTTTCCGCAGCGGTCGCAGCAGGCGAGTGTGCCAGTTCATGGGTTGATCCCCGGCGCTGTCACCATATGGAGATGGGTAGCGATTGCCGCCCTGGCAAGGAAGTCGGCGATACGCGGATGATCGGCTGGCGCGTAGGCAATATTATTGCCTGGGTGCCCTTGCCGTAACGCAAGAGCGTTACGGATGGATTGGCTGTCCACGACGAGAAGCCGATGAACGAATGGTCGATATTCCTGAGCGGGCTGCAGTGTGCTCATGTATGCCGCGGACGTAATGCGTGACGCAGATAATCGAGGATTAGCGTAAAAAGCGGCCACAGCAGAGCGCCGATCAAGGGTCCCAGGAGCAGCGAAAAGTGCCATGTGATAAAACCTG
>JAPTWR010000020.1:14134-19131 GCA_028065135.1 Acidithiobacillus sp. | reverse complement strand
TGTGCTCATGTATGCCGCGGACGTAATGCGTGACGCAGATAATCGAGGATTAGCGTAAAAAGCGGCCACAGCAGAGCGCCGATCAAGGGTCCCAGGAGCAGCGAAAAGTGCCATGTGATAAAACCTGCCCAAGCCTGCCACAACCAGACCAGCAAACGGTGCGTGAGCAGTAACAGAAATATAAAGAACAACTGCTCCCAGGACGGCAGGCGACGGACTCTGCCAAGGCTGGTGTAGAGCAGATAAATCATAACAACCCCGGCGATGGCTTGTGCTCCCAGCATATCTCCGAGCACCATGTCCTGAAACAGACCAATCAGCCAGACGATGGTGAAGCTCAGTTCGGAGTTGCTGCTGATCGCCCAATAGATGAGCAGCAGAGCAACAAAATCGGGATGGAGTAACGCATAAAGCGGGCCGCAGGGAATGATTTCCGCGGTAAGTGCAAAGAAAAGGCCGAGAATGAGCGCGATGGCGATCATGGCGTGGTTGCGGGCCTTGGGAATGGACGGTCCCAGAGCATAAGTACCGTATTCAACTGTCCCAGGCGAACAGCTGGTTGCACTGCAATCTGTGCAAAGGGTTGGTCACCATTATGGATCACTGCGGAAATCGTACCGACGTTCAATCCCGGTGGATAACGCCCGCCTAAGCCAGAGGTGACGAGCTTGTCACCGACTTTGAGGGTGGTGTTGCGCGGTTGAAAGGGGATTGCAAGGCGATCGATATCCCCCCTGCCGTCTACCAGCAAGGGCGTGTCCGCGCCAGCGGGCTGTACGGGAATGCTGCTGTCCAGGTCGGAAAGCAGAGCCACCTGACTGCTCATGGGAGAAACCCGGATTACCTGGCCAGCTACTCCCCCTGCGGCAAGAACGGGTTGCCCGACAAATACGCCGGCGCGCGCACCCATGTTGACGGTTAACAATTGGCTCCCAGGTGAGAAATTCTGCGCGATAACCTGTGCGACGGTTACCTTCCCGGGCGGCTGGGGGATGCTGTCAAGTAGCGCAAGAAGTTGACGGTTTTCGTTACGCAGGATATCTGCTTCTAATAGTTTGGGCTGGGCACGAATGAGCTCGGCGTGTAGTCTGATATTTTCGGATTCTAGCGCAGCACGACTTTGCAGGTAATTGTCAGCTTGCCGCCAGAAGCCGGCTTCCTGCATGCTTGTCCATTGCACCGGATAAGCCATGGTTAAAGAAACACTTTCCATGTTGGGATATTTTTTGCTGAGCACCGAAACAAATGCGGACAACAGAACAAGCACCGCTACGCGAAGGAGCGGCGGGTAGCGATGAGGAAAAAACAATGCAGGCATGGTAGCTCAGGAAGGGCCGTAAGCTTAATCGTCAGCAAACACCTCACCCAGCAGTTCCAGCTCTTCGAGCGCCCGGCCGCTGCCCCGCGCCACGCAGGTTAGCGGATCCTCCGCAACGATGACCGGTAGTGCTGTTTCCTCCATGATCAGGCGATCCAGATCGCGGAGGAGGGCGCCACCGCCGGTCAACACCATGCCCCGTTCAGCGATATCGCCAGCGAGTTCGGGGGGGGTCTGCTCCAGCGCGAGTCTGATGGCGCCGACAATTGCACCTAATGGCTCCTGAAGGGCTTCAAGAATTTCATTGCTGGTAATCGTGAAAGTCCGTGGAACGCCTTCAGCGAGATTGCGTCCGCGTACTTCCATGCTGCGTACTTCCTGACCGGGATAGGCGCAGCCCACCTTTTTCTTGATCTCTTCGGCGGTAGTCTCGCCAATCAGCATGCCGTAATTGCGACGGATGTAGTTGACGATCCCCTCATCCATTTTGTCGCCACCGACACGTACGCTCTGGGAGTAGACCACTCCACCCAACGCGATGACACCGACTTCGGTGGTGCCACCGCCAATATCCACCACCATAGAGCCGGTTGGTTCCGCAACGGGCATCCCGGCCCCGATGGCGGCCGCCATCGGCTCTTCAATCAGGTGTACTTCACGTGCACCCGCACTCATCGCCGACTCGCGGATGGCTCGCCGTTCTACTTGCGTTGCTCCATAGGGTACACAGACGATAATCCGCGGGCTTGGGCTCAGGAAGCGTTGATGGTGCACACGTCTGATGAAGTGCTTGAGCATGGCTTCGGTAATCTGGAAATCGGCAATCACGCCGTCTTTCAGGGGTCGGATTGCCGTAATATTTGCTGGTGTGCGACCCAGCATACGTTTGGCTTCTTCCCCGACATACATCCGACGACTGGTGGCCCCATGTCGCCCGGTATGGATGGCTACTACGGAGGGTTCAGACAGCACGATACCCTTGCCGCGCACGTAAATCAGGGTGTTGGCAGTGCCCAGGTCCACGGCGAGATCGGTGGAGAAAATCCCAAGAATTCTTTTGAATATCATCAAGTTGAAAGCCTTGCTGAAAGTGGAAGAAAGCGCTTCGAAGGGACAGTAAGGTCACTGCATCCGCAACAAGCCATGTGCATGGGGCAGTCTAGCATGAGCAATGGCCGAGACCAAAGCCATGAAGCCTGTGGATGGATGGGCCACAGCATCCGTTTTGAGGTGTGTCTGAACCTTTGGTGGACGCCGAGCAGGCTGAGTGTTCGACAGAAATCAGCACGACGGGCACAAGAAAGCCGGCGCTGAGCGCCGGTGCGTTACGCGTGTTATCTGCAACGAAGTTTATAAATCGTAGGACTTCGGGAAGGCAATGCCGTGGTTGTTGGCCATATCTTTGTTGAGCGCTGGCAGATCCAGTTTGTCTACGCGCACCTGCTTTTTGGACTGTAGCCAATGGGCGAAAACTTCCCAAATGGGTTTACCCTCCACGGGCTTCATGGATGCCCATCCGGCCACTTTATACTTTTTAGTGGCTGATATGGATTTACCGCCAACCCGCATGTTGCTGCAGCGGTGATAAATCTTTTCATTAGGATCGAAATCGTATTGAATATTGCCGACCCGAATCATGTCTCCACCTTGTTGATAATAAGGGTTGGGGTTGAAAATATTATCAGCGACCTGTTCCATGATGTTTTTGATTTCTTCGCCTGTATAGGTATTAACGGTTACCTGGGGATAAGTGATGGCAGTTTGTCCCATCACATCCTCCATGGTGATGGTTTCGCCTGGAAGCTTACAGTAACCCCAGCGGAATCCCGGTGAGAAAGACACTTCACAGTCCATTTCTTCACACAACGCGTTGCAGATCAATTGGTCAAAAGTGCCGTTAAAATTGTCACGCCGATAGAGGAGGCTTTCGGTGATCGCCAAAGGCTGCGCAAGTTTATCTTTGTAAGGCGCGCGGACCTTTTGAATGTATGCGGACATTTCAGCATCCTCTTTGATCAGGTTAGAGAATACCGGCAGATAGTGGAAACGCCAGCCATTCAGCTTGCCTTTACCCACATCCAGATCAAATCGGGCCAATATTTTGCCGTTTGTGCTGGTATTTATGATCAGGGTTTTATTCACCATAAATGGCTTTGGGCCCATAATATCGTGAGTATGCCCGCCAAGAATGATGTCGATACCGTTCACCAGAGACGACATTTTTTTATCTACATCAGCGCCATTGTGAGAGAGTACGACGACCAGATCAACATGATGTTGTTCACGGCATTCCGTTACCATTTTTTGCATATGTTCGGTGTGGATGCCGAAGCCCCAGTCCGGCATAAAATGCCTGGGATTGGCGATGGGCGTGAACGGAAAAGCCTGACCGATCACCGCGATTTTGCGTCCGCTTACTTCATGAATGTGGTAGGGCTTGAATACTAGTTCCTGCCAGGTATTGCTAAAGATATTCTGTGCCAGAAAGTTTGCCTTCAGTTCGGTTTTGACCAGATGTTCCACCTGATCTTGACCGTAGGTGAACTCCCAGTGACCGACAAAATCGTCAACGCCAAGTAAGTTCTGGGCACCGACCATATCTGCGCCTTTGGTCCAGAGGCTGGTTGCAGAACCCTGCCAGCTATCGCCACCGTCCAACATGAGTACTTTGTCTCCGCGTTGCGCCCGGTACCGCTTAACCAGGCTGGCGATGTGAGCATAACCGCCAATTTTCCCATATTTGTGGGCCAGGGTGTCATAGTCGAGGCAAGAATAGGCATATTCGTTGGATGCCGGTGTGGCTACTCCATAATAGTCCAGCATCCATTTCCCACAAAGATGGGGCGTTTGGTTAAGCGCAGGCCCAACACCGATATTCGTATCGGGTTCCCGCCACCAGACCGGTAAAAGCTGGGCATGGGAATCAGTCATGTGTAATAAAGTCACATTACCATAGTCGGGAATTTCATAGGGATCAGCATCAGCACCCCAAGCAGATTGCGCAGCACCGGGCGAAAAGAAGCTTGCGGCACCTGCAATGCCCATCAACTGCAAAAAGTCACGTCTTCCTAAATTCATGAAATCCTCCAATAGTGCTTAAAGCCCACCAGCCGCGGCCTGCTTCATCACTGTAATGATCTGCCGATCCAATTCATTGGCGACCTTCGCGGACTCGGCATTTTTCGGAAAGTATCTCAGGGCATAGGTGGGTAAATAGGTCATAAGTTTAAGTTGACCTCCCTGTTCATACATCACAATTTTACAGGGTGCAAAGGCTCCGAATTCTGGAGTGGTTTTGAGAATTTTAGCTCCCAACACCAGATTGCATACCTCATAGATAACATAAGGCTGGCTGTTCTTGATGCCGCGTGCTTTGAGCCCCTGCTGAACATCCAGAGAACCTACGAGATTCATGTTCTCTGCCTCCGCACCACTCTGGATTCCCATCTTTATTTGTGCAGGGGTAACCCCCTTTTGCACATTCACGATGTAGAGGGGGGTACTGGTATTGATGGCTGGCATCCCGGACACCGGTGCCGCAATACTTGCGGCGGCCGCAGGCCCGCAAAATAACAATGCACTGCATAGGAGGGTGGCTGGTATGAATGGAATCGACTTGAGTATATTCATATTTGTATTTCCCGTTAGTTGGTTGTTCCAGGGGAGCAGTTCCAGAGGA
>JAPTWR010000020.1:2027-14034 GCA_028065135.1 Acidithiobacillus sp. | reverse complement strand
GCTACCACGCGGACGTTATCCGTCTTGGCCATCTTGATGCGTTCCTGAATATAAGCCTGTCCGCAAGCCGGGGTGAAGGTAAACTGGCTGGTAAGGGGGGTCGGATTGTGATCCACGAACAAGTAAACCGTGGCAATATAGTCATCGGCGGTCATCGGCGAATCAATTTCGATAGTGACGGGTACTGCACCACCGTTTTCGGCGATAGAGGGTGCAGTCAGTTTAACCTTGGATGAAACAGCCACTTGTGTTTTGCCTATGGTATTGCTCATGGCATCTTTAAGGACCTTGGCATCAAAGGCCTTGGCTGGCCAGCCCGGCACATTATCTGCAAAGGCCAGTCGGGGCTTTATCAGACCGATTCCCGCTGCGGTGGCGACCGCCCCGGTGGCTAAGGTGGTACCCAAAAACTGGCGTCTATGTATCGTTTTATTCATCACAAAAAATCTCCTTAAGTTTGTTCTCTGGTTTGATTCAAAGACCACATTTTTGCCAAATCCTGGTACCATGCGTAAGGGAACAGATTTTCAGAATACCGAGAAATATAGGCCAATCTTTACTTGACTCCGAAATCGTTGTGGAAAGCTGATTCCCTTTATGGGCCATGGCGCGCATGACAGGCAGGCCAGTTCCTTTTGCACGATCAACGGCGATAGTGCGCCAGCCTCAATATTATGGATCGTGGAATCAGCGACGGTGGTGTACGCATTTACCCCAAAAGGTAGAGCGGATGAAGAGCCAGCCAGTAACATCAGGTTGACAAGTCGACGCAAGCTGCGCTTCATTAATATGTTCCTCTGACGCTAAAAATTCCACGGGTGCGGCAATAATATCTAGCAGCTTTCATGCCAGAGAAGGTTTGCGCGTTTGCTGCCGGGCGACAATTGCTATTGTCGTCGATGATGTGGGGGATGTCCCGACGCAGGGGGTTGAACACCAGATAAAATCAGGCTGTTTTAATTCAAGTTATGAAAGAGGCGTGGGGCGTCGGGTTGAATTCCTGTTATCTGGGATCGGCAGCGCCGATTGCGGGAGCGTCGTGTGGTGCATTCCGGGTGGCTTCTGCTGCGCCAAAAGGGCCAGTTCGTTATGGCGTGTCCCGTTTATTGCTTCCATCAGGTGTCGATGGTGTCGTCTTCACCATCCTGATCACCCAGAAGTCCGATGTTTTTCATTTTGGTGCGCAACTGTTTGCGGCTGATTCCCAGGAGAACCGCCGCCTGGCTCTGGTTGAACCGGGTCTTTTCGAGCGCGTTGAGTACGGTTTGGCGCTCGAGCGCCGGCAGGTCGAACGGACTGCTAGAAGTAGGGAAAGCGTTATCGCTTTGGTGTCGGGCGATTTCGGTGGGTAGATCACTCCGCTGGAGGTGGCCATGGCGATTGAGGACAACCATTCGTTCCAGAAGATTCTCGAGTTGACGGATGTTCCCTGGCCACTCATATGCCTCCAGGGCGGCTAGGGCGTCTGGAGCGATGGTGACCATGGGATCCCGGCCGATAACCGTACAAATTTGGCGCAGAAAATGGTGTACCAAAGGTGCGATATCGGCTTGTCGCTGACGCAACGGTGGGATAAGGAGCGGAATCACATTGAGGCGATAGTACAGGTCCTCACGAAAGTGGCCTTCACTAACTGCCTTCGCAAGATCAACATGTGTGGCCGCGACGATGCGGGCCGCAAGGCGTTGGGGCTGATGGGTGCCGAGGCGGGTAAATTCCCGTTCCTGCAAGGCACGTAACATCTTGACCTGCATGGGCAGTGGCATATCACCGACCTCGTCGAGGAAGAGCGTGCCACTGGCCGCCATTTCCAACTTGCCCGCCTGAGCTCGGGTGGCGCCGGTAAAAGCGCCGCGCTCATAGCCAAAAATCTCACTTTCCACCAGTTCCAGAGGAATGGCACCGCAGTTGAACGCGACAAAAGGCTGTTCGGCCCGTGGCGATGCCTGATGCAGTGCGCGCGCAACCAGCTCTTTCCCGGTACCGGATTCTCCGGTGATGAGTACGTTTGATGGCGCCGGTGCTACCAGATCAATGGTCTCCAATAACGTCTCAATGGCGCGGCTCACGCCAATCAGGCCATATCGGCGCAACTCCCGGTGCAGCGGGGGCAGAGATTCCCCGTGCCGAGCCAAAGTCTGGCGGATGAGGGCAATCAGCTCGCCTTCATCGACCGGCTTGGTCAGATAATGCTCTGCCCCCGCCTTGATGGCTTCTACGGCCTGTTCAATCTCTCCGTAGGCCGTGGAGATGATGACCGGGATCTCTGGGTGCGTTTCCTTAATCCGGCGCAACAGATCTGTTCCCGACAGTCCGGGTAGTCGCTGATCGCTCAGAACCAGGGCGGGATGCTTGGTCTGTATCATGCCCAAAGCTTCTTCGGCATTTTCCGCGGCGATGGTCGGGTAGCCCTCTGCCTCTAGGACCGCGACAAGTACCCGGCGCAGATTCTTTTCGTCTTCTACAATCAATACAGGATTTGTCATGGACTACTCGCTGCTGAATTTCGAATGGCTCTAACTTAACCTATTTTTGACCTGAGCGGGGGAGACGCAGCGGCAAATGCAGGACAAAATCTGCTCCGCTTGTTGTGGAGCGTAGTTCTACCCCACCATCATGCACCATCATGATTTTGGTAACCACGGCCAGCCCGAGTCCGCTGCCTTTGGTTTTGGTGGTGACGTAAGGCTTGAAAATAGTGCTGTGTTTTTCATCGGGTATGCCAGGACCGTTATCGCGGACACCAATATTGAGTTGGTAGTATGGCAGCGACTCTGCGTAAAGGAAGATATGCCCACCTGTTGGTGGCAGGGCATCTATGGCATTGAGGAGCAGGTTACTGAGTGCCTGCCCGATCAGCGATGGGTCGAGCAGTGCGTGCAGCGACGGAGGGCAATCCACAGAAATAGCGATGGCTTTAGCCTCCAGATCGATGCTGTGGCGCTGTACGCTATGTTTCAGCAAACTGTGGATTTCTATGTCCACGGGCATGGCGGCATAGGGCCTGCCAAAATCGAGAAAGCCCTGAGTCATGTCGTAGAGGCGTTGTACTTCTTCTTCAATGATGCAAATGAAATCCCCTTGATTTTCCTCATTCCCATGGCGTACCAGGTAGCGTGCGGCACCGCGCAGAGATGACAAGGCATTGCGAATTTCATGCGCTACCTGCGCCGACATCTCACCGATAGTGGCCATACATTGCATGGCCTGCTGGCGTTGATGTAGCTGCCGAAGTTCCGTTAGGTGCTCTTTGAGACGTTGCTCTGTCAGACGAAAAGCACGTTCCAGGCGATGCAATTCATCACCGGACAGGGGTTGGCACGGTGTTGTCGGGCGCTCCTCAAGGCCTAGCCGTGCTCCCATATTCTCAATCTCGCCAAGGAGCCGCAGTACCGGACGCGTCATTGCCAAACTCACCAGGTAAGCACCCAGTAAACCCAGTAAAGCTGTAATCAAGCCAAGTATCAGCAAACGGCTGGTCGTGCGATTCAATCGTTGGTTGACCAGTTCAGCAATTTGCTGGCGGTCGCTATTCACCCAGACAGCCCCGAGGCGATGCCCGCCCGCCAGGATAGGGGCCATAAACTGATCGGTCTGATGATTCGCCATATCGGGTAGTGGCAGCCGAATGACCTGCCCCAGTTGCGAAATATTCTTGCTGGCGACAATAACGCCCAAGTGGTTGACCACCACGATCGAGCGCACTAAAGGGTTATTGGAGTTTGCTAGCTTACTGAGTTTGCCGCCATCTTTGAGGAGCAACGGATCTGCGGCGTCGCTGGCCAGATTCTGGGTCAGGCGCATCAGTTCAGTCTGCACCTGACTGGTAAGATCCGTACGTACAGAGGTATACAGAAAGAGGGCAATCAAAAGATAGATGAGCGCCACCAGCAAGAGCACAAAAGCCATGCTCTTGGCACGCCAGGTCATATTCTGCCAAGACCGCAAAATGGGATGCACCACCACGATATAGGACCGGGTCAACTTGCGCAGGATGTGCGCCAAGAAGGTGTGTAATGTGCTTACCTCACGCGGGTCCGGAGACGCGCTGCGGAGCGCCGATACCTGGTTGTCCTTGAAAGAACTGTTCATGGTCTGGGCGAACTAAAGTTCTGAAAGCCCGTGTCCTTCATGGCCTCTGCGGGTAGCGCCAGGATCTTCTTTTCCACACGATCGCGCAACTCCGGCGACAACCGCCGATTGGCGGCCAGTGTCCAGGCTGGCGCATCCCCCCCGTTTTGTATAATAGACCAGGTTCCGGGTAATTCCTTTTCCCGGGCAGTGATGGTTGCTACCCGCACAACGCCCAATTGCGCTTTGCCGTCGGCCAAATGGGTGAATACGGCGCGTTCCGATCCTACGGCCAACCAAACGATGGTGCGTCCGTCTGCGAGTTTATGCAGCTTTTTCGTCACAATGGACTTCCCACTGCAATAGGGGCTGGCGTAGGCGACCGATAGCGGGTCGGATAATCTAAACTTGGTCCCCTGCGCGGTATCGCGCGCGATGATGGCTAGCCCTTGTTCGCGTCTGTTCGGCACAGATTCCGCGAGCGGAATCATCCAGTTGTTCTCCGCCGGTACCATTTTGGGCGTCAGTAACGCGAAGTCAAAACGGCCCTTGCGCCCATCTGCGACATATGTCTCCTCATTACGGGGAATGACCATTCGGACAGGGCGCTGGGTGATGTGAGATAATGTCGCTTGCAGCGGCGCAAAAATACGATAGGCAGAGAGGGGGGTGAACGTGGGCGGGATACCGAGTGTCAATGCTTCCTGTCGAATCTTGGGATTCAAGGCGACACCATGTATGTCCTTATAGAGCGTACGCAGCACATTGTAGTCTTCATCGCTGATGGGCTGAAAGCCCGCAGCCAGCCCACCCAAAGCATGGAGAGCGGCTGGATCGGCCCGATAAGCCTGTAAAAAAGCGGCAGTCAGGCGCGATCGTACCATCGCCGGAACCTCGGATGAGGCGGCTAGCAGGTCGCCTGGCCCTACATCAGCGCGGGCGATAACGCGCAAACTGCCTGAACGCAAGTAGGGCGCCGCCACGTTTTCTGCCACGGCCGTTGCATCATAGAAACGTGCGGCCACGTCCATCAGCGCGCTTTGGTCAGAGCCGCTCTGGCGAAAGGTGCTGAAGCTTTTGCGCGTGAGTCCCACTTCGTGGAACAGCGACAGGGGAATCAGCGATGAAGCCGCACAGGCCGGATCTCCCATCACGAAGCTCTGGTTGCGGAGTTGGAGGATCCTATGAATGTGGCTATCCTTGCGTACGACAATCACACTATGATTCCCGCCAGGGGTGGGTGTCACCGCGACCAGTGGTCGGTAGGCTTCGGTATGCGCGGTGCGAATATAGGAAATCGGGCAGAACAGGGCAATCTGTGCCGTCGGTTTCTCGGCCTCATTATAGAAGTTTTCCAGGTTGGCACTGAAGCTGAGGGTGACCTTTTGGCCTATTGCCTGGCTCAGATACTTGGCGAGCGGCGTGAACGCGGCGTACATCACCGCCGGGCTGCTGACCGGCGGCAGCAAAAAGCGCAGATCGGCTTGTGCAGAGATGCTGAAAAAAAAGAGAATCATCCACAGCCAGAGGCGTTTTGGAAAGGTCATGTCCGCTTCCTGAGTTGCGTATGTCCATAGTATCAAGCAAAAGGAGTGCCAGATTTATGTCAGGTCTCGATAGTCTCAGTCATTTTAATGTGCTTGGGGAAGCGCACATGGTCGACGTCGGCGGGAAAACGGTGACCAATCGGGTGGCACTGGCGGCGGGCGAAATCGTCATGGCGGTAGCGACGCTGGAGTGCATAGAATCTGGACGGATGGGGAAGGGCGATGTCCTGGGTGTAGCACGCATCGCAGCCATTCAGGCCACCAAAAAAACGTGGGAACTGATCCCTTTGGCACACTCTCTGCCCCTCACGGGCGTCGAGGTCGAATTGACGCCTGCGTATGATCCGGCGCGGATTGTTTGCCGTACCGAAGTGCGCTGCGTCGGTCAGACGGGTGTCGAGATGGAAGCGCTCACGGCGGTTTCCGTGGGTTTGCTTACTATTTACGACATGTGCAAAGCCATAGATCGCGGGATGTTGCTGCAAAATATCCGCCTCTTGCGGAAAGACGGCGGTAAGACGGGCCTCTGGGAGAGAGACCAGACGTCCCGTCCGCCTTCCGCCTGATACCTTACTTGCCGCAGCTTGGTGAAGAACTGTAACGCACCATCACATCCCGATCTTTCCAGTTCGCCTCTTTCAGGATCTCATCAGGGATCATGTAGCGATCTTGCGGCGCCACGTCCTGAAACTTCACCACGCGCAGCACGTCGCTGAAGGCAAGTTTGCGTAATAAACCGTCTTTGTCCGTGGCGCGGACGATCATGGCGTCCTTGAGGAGGGCATAGACGTAGAAATTGCCGGGGCGCAGCTTGCCTTCTCTATCCTTCCAGGAAACGGTAATGCGCGAATGTTCTTTGAACTCGTTGCGATTCATGCGTGAATCTCCTCGGAATTAGGTACCCTAAGCTACTCACCACGTCGGGTACAAAGCAAATAAGGACTACTTATTACAAAATCAAAAACGCTGACTTGCTTTATCAGGCCTGCTCCGCCAACATCCCGGGGATAACAGGATGTTTCTAATTTGGTGCACGCAGACGCGAGGTACAAGATGGCTAGCGCCACAGAATTTGAAGACCACAGCAAGCAGGAAGTTAAATACACGACTTGCTACATGTGTGCTTGCCGTTGTGGCATCAAGGTCACGGTAGAGGATAATAAGGTGCGATTTATTCAGGGCAATCGCAACCACCCGATCAATCAGGGCGTTCTCTGTGCAAAGGGTTCCGCCGGGATCATGAAGCAGTATTCCCCTGGGAAGCTGCGTAATCCGTTGCGGCGTAAGCCGGGTACCGAGCGCGGTGCCGGTGAGTTTGAGGAAATCTCCTGGGATGAGGCTATCGGTACCCTGACTCAGCGGCTCGCCCACATTCGTGCCACGGACCCCAACAAACTCGCCTTTTTTACTGGCCGAGACCAGATGCAGGCACTGACCGGCCTTTGGGCGCAGCAGTTCGGTACGCTCAACTGGTCTGCCCATGGCGGCTTCTGTTCGGTGAATATGGCCACCGCGGGCCTGTATATGTTGGGGCATGCCTTTTGGGAGTTTGGCGACCCGGACTGGGAGCGCACCAAGTACTTCATGCTTTGGGGGGTGGCTGAAGACCATTCTTCCAATCCCTTGAAGATCGGACTAGAGAAACTCAAGCGTCGCGGCGGTAAATTCGTCGGCATCAATCCGGCGCGCACCGGCTATCAGGCTATTGCGGACGAGTGGGTGCCAATCAAACCGGGCACTGACGGATTGCTGGCACTCTCCATGGTGCATGTACTCTTGCAGAACGAACAGTTCGACTGGGATTTTCTCCTGCGCTACACAAATGCACCCTTCCTCGTGGTCAATACCCCCGGTAAAAAGGGTGATGGCCTGATTCTGCGGGATGCCGAAGGGCATCCCATGATTTGGGACCTCAAAAAAGAGGCTTTCGCCAACGGGATGGAAGCCGGTTCCACTGGCGCCCTCTTTGGCGCGTATAGCGCGCCAGACGGGAGACCCGTGCGCACCGTTATGTCCGTGCTCGCTGAGCGTTATCTGGACGATCGCTTTTCGCCCAAAAATGCCAGCAAGATTACCGGGATTCCTGCCGAGACCATTGAGCGTCTGGCTCTGGAAATGGCCCATGTGGCCTTCAAGGAGAGCATTGAAATCGAAGTGGAGTGGACCGACTGGGCGGGTCGCAAACACGACAAATTCATCGGGCGCCCGGTGTCCATGCATGCCATGCGCGGTATCTCTGCCCATTCCAACGGTATGCAGTCGGCTCGCGCTATCCATCTGCTCCAGGTTTTGCTGGGCACCATCGATTGCCCCGGCGGCTTCCGTTCCAAAGCGCCGTACCCAAAGCCGGTACCACCACCCAACAAGCCAGCCCAACACAGCGCACCCAATACACCGCTCAAGTCCTTGCCGCTGGGGTTCCCCACGGCACCGGAGGATTTGGTCATCGACGAAAATGGCCAACCCAAACGCATCGATAAGGCGTATTCGTGGGAAGCACCGATCGCCAACCATGGCCTGATGCACATGGTAATCACCAACGCGGTCAACAAAGACCCCTATGCTATCGACACGTTGATTTTCTTCATGGCTAACATGAGTTGGAACTCCACCATGAACACGGCTAACGTGCAGGAGATGCTTAAATCTAAGGACGACGATGGCGAATACAAAATCCCCTTCCTCGTGGTCGTGGATGCCTTCCATTCCGAAATGGTCAATTTCGGCGATCTGATTCTGCCCGATACCACCTATCTGGAGCGCTACGACGCCATTTCTCTACTTGATCGCCCTATTTCGGAGCCGGATGCCATTTGTGACTCCATTCGTCATCCCATTCTCCAGCTCGACCGTAACGTGCGGCCCTGGCAGGAAGTGATGGTGGATATTGCTGGTCGTCTCAAATTTCCGGCATTCACCAAAGAGAATGGCGAGCCCCGATTTACAGACTATAAAGACTTCATCATCAACTATGAGCGGGCGCCGGGTATTGGCTTCCTGGCGGGTTGGCGCGGCACGGATGGTAATAGCCATCTGCGTGGCGAGCCGAACCCCAACCAGTGGGATCGGTATATCGAAAATCAAGGGTTCTTCAAGTATCACCTGCCGGAATCCATGGCCTTTTACCGCTTTGCCAACAAGGATTATCTGGAGCTGGCGCAGCGCGTTGGCTTCAATCCGACGGCTGATCCTATTGTTATCGAATTGTATTCTGAGACTTTCCAGCGCTTCCGTTTGGCGGGACAGGGGCTTTACGATGGGCCGCAACCCAAAGATCCGGTGGATCGCGAACGTCTGGCAACCTACTTCGATCCGTTGCCCGATTTCTATGAGCCTTTAGAACAGCAGCGCATCGATAAGAAGGAATATCCTTTCTACGCCGTCAACCAGCGGCCGATGATGATGTATCACTCCTGGGACAGCCAGAATGCCTGGTTGCGCCAGATCATCGCCCAGAACTACCTCTATATGAATCGTCAGCGCGGCCTGCAGATGGGTATCGAGGACAAAAGCTGGGTTTGGGTAGAGAGTCACAACGGTAAGATTCGTGTGCAGGTCAAGCTCATCGAAGGCTGCCAGGCAGATACGGTGTGGACCTGGAATGCCATTGGCAAGCAATCAGGCGCCTGGGGATTGAAACCAGAGGCTGCCGAAGCGACTCGTGGCTTCCTGATGAACCATCTCATTTCCGAACTGCTGCCAGCCAAGCAGGGTGAAAGGCGTCTGACGAATTCCGACCCAATCACCGGTCAGGCTGCTTGGTATGACCTGATGGTCAAGATCTATCCGGCAGCACCGGGAGAAGAGGGCACCTGGCCGGTATTTCCAACCATAAAGCCTCTCCCCGGAGACACCCCTGCCCCTGATGTGCTGCGTTATCACACCCACAGGCCCGTCAACCTGAAATCCTGAGGCGCCAAGGAGAATGCCATGAGACTCGGTTTGGTCATTGATCTGGACACTTGCGTAGGTTGCCATGCCTGCGCAGTGGCCTGTAAGGAATGGAATACCAGCGGTACGACAGCGCCGTTGACGGACTACGACCCCTATGGCGCCAAGCCTTCGGGCGTATGGTTCAACCGCATCCGTCACTTTGAGGTGGGCGATTACCCCCACAATAAAACCATTAATTTCCCCATGTCCTGCATGCACTGCGAGAACGCTGAATGTGTGACCGTGTGTCCGACCGGAGCCTCCTACAAACGCGCCGAAGACGGTATCGTACTGGTCGATCAGAATAAATGTATGGGCTGCAATTACTGTTCCTGGGCCTGTCCTTATGGCGCCCGCGAACTGGATCGTGTCTCCGGCACCATGAAGAAATGCACCCTTTGCATCGACCGCATTTACGACATGGAGATTCCGGAAGAAGAACGGCAGCCCGCCTGCGTGCTGACCTGTCCGGCACACGCCCGTATGTTCGGCGACGTGGACGATCCGGAAAGCCCGGTGAGCCGGGCGGTACGCGACCGAGGTGGTTACCAGCTTATGCCCGAGCTTGATTACAACCCCACAAATCACTATTTGCCCCCCCGTGTCCACGCCCCCATCCCGACCGAAGAGCTCAAGAAAAAGGCTGTTCGCAAGATGAAGGAGTGGGTCAATCGCGTGGTTGAGCGTTAAGGAAATCCCATGCATCCGGCTCTCGCAGTTATATTCCTGACCCTGTTCTCCGGCGGCGGTTTTGGCATCATGGCCCTCACGGCCATCGTCAATGACTTCCAGATTGATGGAGGTCTTAATCCGTTGCAGACGGTGGTCGCGGTGATTCTCTCCCTTGTTTTCGTCAGCATCGGGATGTTGTCCTCCACCGCCCATCTCGCGAATCCCAAGAATGCCTGGCGGGCTTTTACCCGCTGGCGTACTTCCTGGCTGGCACGGGAGGGCGTTTTTGCGGTGCTCTATTATCCATTCGCGGTGCTCTATCTGGGCTGGGTTTTCTTCACCGGTGGTACTCACGACACCGCGGGGCTGATTCTGCTGAATCTGGCTGGGGTGGTCGGGCTGGTGACCATTTTCTGCCAAGGCATGATTTACGCGGTATTGCGTACGATTCGTCAGTGGAATACAGCGCTGGTCCCCGCCAATTTTTACGCCATGGGCCTAGCTATCGGTGCTACGGTGTTGGCCGCGGAGCGAGTTATTATGGGCGCTCCGGCGGACACTCTGGTGGGCATCGCTCTGGCCCTGCTGGCTGCGTCCGCCGTTATGAAAGGAATCTATTATTTTTGGATTGCTCGTCCAGGCGGGCCGACCATACGTACCGCCATCGGTTTCAATCGTTCTACCGTGCGCATTCTGGAACAGGGACATACCTTTGGTACCTTCCTGACGGAAGAGTTCGGACATACCTTGCCGAAGGCTAAAGCGCGGAGCATCAAGGTCATGATGTTTGTCTGTGCCTTTGTCATTCCTATTGCCGCACTGATGATCAGTTTGGCCACCGGAGAGTCGGCCTTCGCCTGGATTGCCGTTCTGTCGGTCATCTTCGGAATCGGTGTGGAGCGCTGGCTGTTTTTTGTCGAAGCGCAGCATGTGGTCAACCTCTATCATGGTCGCCAGCAATGTTGAACTCGGTCTTAAAGGAGGTCTAGTATAGATTTCCGAGGGAGAAATCTCCAAGGAGTGGAAGGCATGTTGCAGAGGTTCCTTGCAGAACCGATACGGGAATCCGCATTGGCGGACCAGTTCGGCCGGTATGTCACCTATCTGCGAATTTCGGTGACTGAGCACTGCAACTTTCGCTGTAATTATTGTTCTCCTGAAGAGGGGACCCCCTTCTTCGCGCGGGACGATCATCTTCAGGCAGAAGAATATGATCGCCTGATTCGTGTCTTCAGTGAGCTCGGCGTCCGCCATATGCGGTTTACGGGTGGCGAACCGCTCATTCATCCGCAGATTCTTTCTCTCGTCGGCTCCGCACGTCGTCACGGTGTGGGCAAGATCAGTATCAGCACAAATGGGTTACTGTTAGGGCGTCACGCAGAGGCTCTGCGTCAGGCAGGCGTCAATAATTTAAATATCAGTCTCGACAGTCTTGATCCTGAAGTCTTTGCACGGGTGACCCGGGGTGGTGACTTGCAGCGTGTGCTGAACGGTATCGAAGCAGCTATTATCGCGGAAATTCCACGGATTAAGCTTAATGTCGTACTGCTTCGCCAGGATAACGGAAATGACCTGCCCGCGCTGGTGGAATATGCGATACAGCGCGGTATCGACATACGCTTTATTGAAACCATGCCCTTGGGCGAGGCCGGGGCGGGTGCCCAGGACGTGCAATTTTTGAGCGCCGCGGAGGCACAGCAAGTCGTAGAGCAGCAATTTGGTCCACTGCAACTCGTGACCAGGCCTGCGGATAATGGCCCGGCCCGTCTTTATCAGCTTCCGGC
>JAPTWR010000020.1:0-1927 GCA_028065135.1 Acidithiobacillus sp. | reverse complement strand
TGCCCATGTCACTGCAGCATCTGGATAAATCGCAACCGGTCATTTTTTACTGCCTGAGCGGTGGGCGCTCGGCACAGGCAGCGGCCTTTGCCGCGGCACAGGGTTTCGGGCAAGTGCTTAATTTACACGGAGGAATATCCGCCTGGGCCAATCGGGGCTTTCCTATTGTACAGCCGTCGGATCAATAAGGATATTCTAAAATAGGGGTGCTTAATCATCAAATCAAAATATTTGCCTTGCTGTTCATGCTTTTCCTGATAGAGTCTTGCAAGTGGTTTTTTAGGCATTATAACTGAGGAGGTTAACTCATGGTACAAGAAGACAAGATACTCGACGCCCGCGGACTGAATTGCCCGCTACCGATTCTCCGCACCAAGAAGGCACTTGGTGAACTGACCTCCGGACAGGTCTTGAAGATTGTTGCTACTGATCCAGGCGCCGTAAAGGACTTCGAAGCATTTGCCAAGCAGACCAAGAATCCCCTGCTGGAGCATGCGGAAGCAGCTGGCGAGTTCATCTTCTTTATCCAGAAGGCCTAAATTTAACAAGGTTGGGGAGTGAAGCCCGACCGGGAGCACAAAGCAATGGACGAGAAAAAATTAGCAATTATTGCCACGAAGGGCACTTTGGACTGGGGTTATCCGCCCTTCATTCTGGCATCTACCGCAGCAGCGCTCGGCTATGGAGTGGAAATATTTTTCACCTTCTACGGCTTGCAGTTGTTGAAGAAGGACTTGGGCCATCTGCGCGTGAGTCCGCTCGGGAATCCCGCAATGCCCATGCCGATACCGATGCCGACGCTGATGATGGTGCTTCCGGGCATGGAAGGAATGGCCACTTCCATGATGAAGAGCAAAATGAAGGCCAAGGGTGTTGCCAGTCTTGAAGAACTGCGTGGGCTCTGTGTTGAAGCGGAAGTACGGATGATCGCCTGTCAGATGACCGTTGATCTTTTCGAGTTTGATACGACCGATTTTATTGACGGAATTGAACTTGGTGGCGCTGCCTCGTTCTTTGAGTTTGCCGGAGAGTCTGATATCACGCTCTTTATGTGAGCTTACCGATCTGCACTGCAACAGGTATGACGTATTAATTGCTAGCGAGGAGCGAGTAAATGGCGACTTACGCTGAGATGAAGGAGATGTTTGACGAAGTCCGCGCGGATTTTCGTTATGACCATGAACTCAATGGATGCTTGAATTGTGGCATTTGTACGGCTACCTGCCCGTCTGCGCAGTTCTATGATTACAGTCCGCGCGAGATCGTCCAGTTGCTGTGGACCGAGAATGTCGAGCAAATATATGACGTGATGCAGGAGAAAATCTGGGCTTGTGCACAGTGCATGACCTGCGCGGCACGTTGCCCATTCAAGAATTCCCCTGGCGGGCTGGTCATGATTCTGCGCGAAGTGTCTATTCGTCATGGCATGCAGTCGGCGAAAGATGTGCTGCGGCCCTTCGGCCGTGTCATGCTCAAGCTGATCACCACGGGCAATCAACTGTCCCCGGATATGATTCAGCCCGATCACTTCCCCGACTGGGGGCCTAATATCCAAAAAGTGGAAGGTGATCTACGAATCCTGCGTAAGGCCATCCCGGTGCGCACCTTGCAGACTGTGGAAACGGCGTGGGAAGTATCGCTGAAGACATCCGTAGAGATGTACACCATCTGGGAAATGACGGGTGTGCTTAAATCATTGGAAACTATGGACGAAAATCTGTTCGATGTCATCGAGGACTTCATTGACGAGAAGCGCGAAGATTACGAAGACTGGCTTGAGAGCCAGAGTGATAAGGACTGAGGAGACCATCATGAGCGACAACAGCACGCAGCAGGGCGTAGCGGGTCACGGCGCCTTTTTTCAGGATACGAATCTTTCGGCGAACGAAGCTGAGGCGGCTACGGCCTGGGTGCGTAATCATGTTGA
>JAPTWR010000030.1 GCA_028065135.1 Acidithiobacillus sp. | reverse complement strand
AAGCATGTAACATTACACTAGAATATAAGGAGATGTTTGAATTTTGAGCCCTCAGTGGGTGAAATAGCCAATGTCTTGCCGTGTGGTAGCCCCGGCCTTTCCACTCTCAAGATCGGCAGCTGCAGACTAAGGGCGGGAATGACGTTCACCGATAGTATCATTTTATTAGGAATACTATAGTGTTATAAACACGGCGCTCGTATTATGGTTTCGCGATACATAGATGACGGGATGGAGTTAATATGTCACGCAGTCAACTTTGCGGAGTGGGCACCCTTGATGCCAGTCGCCCACTACTGTATTTCGGTGCGAAGCGGGCTATAGGACCGTGCGCGGTGCGTTTATGCAGCGAAGGATGGCATCTGCAGTACGCAGAGGATATCAGTGACCTGCAACGACTCTTGGCCACAGCAGATTTTAAAGTGGGGATCGTCGCTCTAGATCATCAAGCTATCATTGATAATGACCGGCGCTTGGTATCCGTCATCGCCAAGGCCGAGCAAATCCACTGGATCGCCTTGCTCCCTAGGGAGGCCATGGACTTACTCCCCTTGCGTGAGCTGATCGGTAGCACGTTTTACGACTACCACACCCTGCCCATTGATCCCAACCGGTTGCTGCACACACTTGGACATGCCTTGGGGATGGCAAAGATCATCGCGGACACGTTCTCGCTCGAAGAACGGGAGGTGCGCAACAATGGCGAAAGTGAAATGGTCGGCACCAGCCCACAGCTGCAAAAAGTGTTTAAGCGTATTCGCAAAGTGGCCGGGGTGGTGGCTCCCGTGCTGATTACCGGAGAAAGCGGCACGGGCAAGGAACTGGCCGCGCAAGCCATTCACAGACGCTCCCCGCAGGCCGGTGGCCCTTTCGTGGCCATGAACTGTGGGGCATTGTCCGCGAACCTCATCCAGTCCGAGCTCTTCGGTCACGAAAAGGGCTCGTTCACAGGCGCCCACCAGCGCAAAATCGGCCGCATCGAGGTCGCTTCCGGCGGCACCCTCTTCCTCGATGAAATTGGCGATCTGCCTATGGAACTTCAGGCTAACCTTCTACGTTTCCTGCAGGAAAAAACCATACAGAGGGTAGGTGGTGAAGAAGACATTAACGTAGATGTGCGGGTGCTTGCGGCCACACACGTCAATCTGGAAAAGGCTGTGCACGAGGGCCGCTTCCGCGAGGATCTCTACTATCGTCTCAATGTCCTGCAGATTAAAATGCCCGCCTTACGCGAACGTATCGGGGACGTGCCCCTGTTGGCCCAATATATCTTCCGCCACTTCGCCGACGAAAAAGGGTGCAGGGTCAAAGGGTTCAGCGAAGATGCTCTGTACATCATGAACCACTACGATTGGCCGGGTAATGTCCGCGAGTTGGTCAATCGGGTACGCGGAGCCATGGTAATGTGTGATAAGTCCCTTATCTCCCCTGTCGATCTGGGACTAGATCGAAGAAACAGCTTCTCGACCCGCTCGGTTACTACTCTGAGCGAGGCGCGCGACAAAATGGAAATTAACACCATTCGCACCGCGCTAGGCCACAACCGGGGCAGCGTCACACGGGCGGCGACCCAACTTGGCATCTCTCGTGTCACGCTATATCGTTTTATGGAGAAACACGGGATCAGTAGAATATAATGCCTTTCTTATTATGGCTGAAGTTTAGGTGGGTGGCCTCCTCACCATCCCCTGTAGGTGGCGGTATAGTTCGGCATATCCAGAGCAGAAGTCCGTAATCGCATTGTCTAGATTATTTGAGAATGACTAAAAACTCAGCGACAACGCTACTGGGGGCTGAGAACAAATTTACCGTGGCGGGTGCTGTGAAGCGGTTTGTGGATCTGCCGTATTGAGATAAATGTATCGCAAATGAGGAGTTCTTCCGGCGGATTCCTTCATGGCTAGCAGGCTGATTGCGCTGCATCAAAGGCCGGATATAAGGCAGCAACTCGACCACAATATGCCAGGTATCGAATCCTCTTTCACACAGGTGGAGGCATCGATATAAGTTATTTTCAGGAGATTACCATGACGACGATGGTGTATGTCCGTGTCGATGAATAACTTAAGGTTCAGGCCAAAGAAGCCTCTTATGTGGGCCATGGAGTTTGCTGTCTCGGATGCCGTTCGGGTTTTTTAACCCGGGTTGTAGCGGACAGAGGATGCTATTTGCTGCAGGTACCTACTGCAGAAATCCGGGAGGCCATGGTGAATCCTGTTTGATGAGGCGGCGGCGCACGATGCGCGATTTGAGACGGCGGATACACCTGTTGGCGCACTCGAGATTACTGCCCCCCGATTATGATGTTGCCGCTGGCCGCCGCCGTCATGCTGACGGGCCACGTGATTCCGTTGGTGGATAGTGTCGGATTTATGCCGGTATTATTGCCTAATATAATAGGGATCTGGGTAAACACGGTTGGGAACCTTTGCGTTTGCGCCGTTGCTGTGTTGTTCATGTAGCCAGTAAGCATAAAACTGACTACCTTGAAGACTCCCTGTAAAGGGGGAGTCATGACGATGGAACCGCCGCCAGTGCCAGCGATAGAAAAATTGGCGGTAACGGACACGGTGTTCAGGAACAGAGACCCTTGTGTATAAGCATTCCACGCCCCCCCGTTCCAGATGAGCTTGATATTCTGGGCGCTTCCGTTTCCACCCTGCATTATGTAAGTATAAACAGCTACGTTGTTTGGTAAATAAAAGGCCGGTTCTCCAGAAGTAACATTCGAAGCCACTGTGACATTGCCCGAATAATGGCCATAAACCGTGACGCTTTGCCCAATGTACTTCCCCGGCTCCACGGTTACCGTTATCGGTACAGGCAAGTTTTCAGGGTAAACCTCCGTGTTATTTGCGGTGGGGGTTACGGTAATACTTTTAGATGTAACTATAATTTTTGCTAACGGCGTAACATATTGCCCCATTGCCGCGCTGAACAGCATAAGGTTATTCGAACCTGGCCCAGCGATGCTTATAAACGACATATTATCGGCTGCCACATTGTAAATAAGAGAGCCATTTAGCGACGCTCCGAATGCGACATGAATATCATCAACGAATGGAAACGATGTATCGCGCTCGATGTCTAACACTCCGCATATGGAGTTTTCCTCTGTTGCCTTTCCTGATGCTGCGCCGCAGAAAATCGAATACGAGCACCCCTGTGTTGTCACACGCTGGTATGAAGCGATATGGCTGTATGACTCAGGAATCGTTATTGCGGATACACAATTTTGGATGAGTCCGTTGAGCCGCGCGTGGGAAGCATGCTGCAGGCCGTAATAATACCCGGTTATGTAGAACTTTTCCGCGTAGGATATTCCAAAATTACCCGGGCCAGGAAGGATCAAGCCCGTGGAGATAATTGTGGGTGGGACGAAGCCGCCAGGTTTGGAGTTTATGTCCGCCGTGACATCTTCAAACGAGCCGTTCACACATGAGTAAAGGTTTGCGCCTATGACGCCACCGTTGGTCTGCGTCTGAAACTTGATTTTTTTGAAGTGGATGCCCAAGTTTGTCCAGGACGGGGTGCCCGAGTTTTGGGCCACTGCTCCTATTAAGGACGGTAGCGTGCCGCTTCCTGTGGCTTGAGATAAAAGCACGGTTCCTGAGTTCGGAGCTACGGCCCCCGCTGCACGAACCGTGAAGTCACCGGAGATGACGATGTCTATGTATGGCCCAGAGGTTGACAGAATGGGCAGCGGGACCAATGAGTTAGTCCCATTTGTGGTTATAAAGTTAGTCCCAAGATTGTATCGAACGGCCCTTAGATGCAGAACACCTCCCCCTATGGAAACAAGGAATTCCAGTGCCGCGACAAACGCTGGCGCGTCGTTGGCCTCGCCGTTTCCGATCGCGCGGAAATGCTCGGGGGTTACTTTTAGGGGCAGCAGCAGCGGTTGAACGGACGTGATATTACTAGAATTGCTGGTCACCTGCGCAATAAGCACGTATCCGCTGGGCGCGGATGATCCAGCGGAGTAGTTCACCGATCCCGCGTTGTTGACGCTGACATAGATAGCACTGCTGGGAGGGTAAGTGTTGGTGAAAGCTGCCTGAGAAGCGATAATGACGCGGGTACCGTTCAGGTAAGCCGTGCCAGGGTTTAATGTGGCCGTCAGGCTCCCTGGATTCGGCACGGCGATGTTCAAGCCGGAAATAATGAAATTGGGGAACGCATCCAGATTCTTCGTCATTTTAAGTGGATAGCCTGAGATCCGGCTTATCCAAAATGAGGCAAGCCGTGTTGATAAACGTCTTGTAGGTGCGATAGCCCCGCCGAGTCTTGGCGGATTGGATAAGGCTGTTGAAGCCTTCGAGAATTCCGTTGGTGATCTGGCTTTCGAACCATCGGAGTACGCCGACCCAGTGATTCATGATGGTGTAGACGACCTTGACCATAGGCGATAGACCGCTGTTCTTGATGTTTTCGATCCAGACCTTGCGCGCGGTGGCGCCCTGGTGGCGATTCTTGACCGTGAATATATCCTGAAAGGTCAGCCAAAACTGGTAGGCCTGTGCCGTTTTGAGGTTCTGGTCTTTTTTGAGTGAGTTCTGCAGCTTTTTTTTCTGCTCAACCTTGAGGTTGCTATCATTTTTGAGCCAGTGCCATCGGGTCTTTACGAGGTCGAGCAGAGTGAGGACTTCCCCCTTGCGTACGACAACTACGGCCTCATTGACGAGATTCATGAGGTTAAAACGATCGAAGGTGATCTCAGCATTGGGCAGGTGCTCGGCAGCCTCTTTCTGGACGGCCGGCGAGAGGCCGGTGCCCATATTGGTAATCGCTTCCGCGCTACCTCCATGGACCTGTAGATCTCCGGAGATTTTCTCAAAGGTCTTGGCATCCTTGCCGGGAGTAGCAAACAACAACAAGAGTCGCCGGGCATTCAGATCAATGAATAGCGTGATGTAGCCATGACCGCGCCGACTGCTGGTTTCATCGACGCTGACAGCATGGACATTGGCCATATCCACCGCCGCACGAGCTTCGGGCACATAATGGTCAATCACTCGCCACAGGAGCGTGTCGGTCTCGCCGGCCATGCGGTCTGCCGTCAATACCGGCTTTCCCGCACCAGGGTCATGATCAGCGCTTCGAAGAGCAGGGTGAAATGTGAGCCTTTCCGTGCCAAGGAAACAGATATCTGATGAACACTATGCTCCGGGCACTTCACACGAGGTACGTGAGCATGGAGATAGGCTTCATGCTGGAAGAAATCCATGTGCCGCCAAGTGTGCACGGGTGTCATATACTACTCACGCCCCACCACAGACGGGGCAAGTTAAGCGACTGTCCTTGGGAAAGTTGATATGCAGATCCAGGCGTTTTTCCTCCACTGTGAAAGTCACATGATCCACCCCTTCGGCGGAACCAAGTCCTAACGAGAGAGAGACAGATCTTCCGGGACTATCATCAAACTCCTATTCAGGGCGCGAGTGCTCCACAGCATTCTGCCCCCTGCCACTCAATCAGACGAAGAGCCTGGCTCTGTAAGGGGCCTTATCTGCTCTTTTATCGCATGTGCCATCATATGCCATGACGATCTCTTTCTTTTGCCTATTTGTCGTCATGTCGGAATAATATAGTGCTATTCATCGGATCGCGCCATTCATTACTTGGCGCGTTGTGAATACGCCACCGGCGAAGCTGATGGCTTCTGGTTACTGCTGGAAGCCGGATTGGTCGGCAATAAGACCGACGACTGTCGCTCACACCTTGAAAAACATCCTCCGGTTCAGGGGCGAAGACACATGAAACGCCTCAATAGAGACCAGCCATAATTTCCGGCATGTGGAAGGATATGATTGGCACAGTCAACCAGATAGCTCCCTCGGGGTTCATTTTCTTTCAGCTGCTGAATGACCGCTTCCAGTCTGGGCCAGCCATCAGACGGCGCTGTTTCCTGCGGTCCAGTTTGGAAACTGAGAAGTGCGGGACTAACAGACATCGTTATTTGACGCTACTATCGGATCGCGTTAGCATTCACCGATGATCATGAGCTTTGCGGACAAGCAAACCGCCGCAGTCTTCGCTGGCCTGAAAGTGCGCCGCTTTGGAACGGAATTATTGCGGATGGCGCAGCGGAAACTGGCACAGTTGCATCGCGCCGGCCGGATCGAAGATCTGGCTGTACCGCCAGGCAACCGCCTGGAGAAGCTCTCCGGCGATCGGAGCGGCCAATGGAGCATGCGCATCAATGACCAGTGGCGGATTTGCTTCGTATGGCGCGACAGCAACGCCTGGGACGTGGAGATCGTGGATTATCACTGATGGATGGAGGTATATCGTGAGCATTCGTGTGGACGAGATCGAAAAGATGGATTTTTCCGATGTGGCGAATCTGCGCGAAGGTCGGTCTGCCCCCATTCACCCCGGCG
>JAPTWR010000109.1 GCA_028065135.1 Acidithiobacillus sp. | reverse complement strand
TAATAACTGCAGGCTTATTCATTTGTTGCGTTTTCATAAGATCGAGTCTCCCGGCTATTAGCCTTTCGCAATGAGATGATCCGGACGACGTTTGCGCTCCTGTTGGTGTAAACAACGACCATCACCTGCCCCAGTAGTCCTGAATGATCCGGGTGTCCGCGCCCTGGTCGGCCAGGGCGAAGCCGCAGGCGTGCCGGAACATGTGGGGATGGTGTGGCAGGGCTAGCCGGACAACTCATCCCGGCAAAATAACAAACGCGCCTAAAAAGTCGCGGGAATATCGCCCATGCGTCGGAAGGTGGCATTGAAAGGATCCATATATTTGAGCAGGGTCAGCATGGAGCCACGAAACTGGAGTTGTTGGGTCAGAAAGGCTTTTTTGCCGCTGAGTTCCCGCTGGTGGATGCGCATCCAGGTTTCCCGGCTGGCATGGACGCGCAGTTGGGCTTTTTTAGGCAGGGTTTCTGTAACGCCATGCGGTAAGCCATTGACCAGGGTCAGGTAAACATTGGGGTAATCTGTGTCCAGCCAGCCGTATTCGATGCTGGCATTGAACCCTTTCAGTGCCGCCGCCAATGCCTCATCCGCGCTGCAATGCGCGGCATAGGCTTCCATCCAGGGTATACTCAGAAAACGGTCCATGATCTTTCCGAGGATACTGGAATGGGTCAATGATTGCCAAGGCGTCGTGCAACGGCGCACGCGCTATATCTTGATGAGTACGGACAAATGGCGTACAGTGAGACTGTTGCCATAAATCCATCCTAACGGGGCCGCGCCATGCTGAAAACGCCTGAAACGCACGATAAACCGCGCAATGCGCGCCTGGAAGCGCGCGTCTCCAGCGACCAGAAAGACTTTTTCCAGCGGGCCGCCTCGCTGACTGGGCGCACCTTGAGCGAACTCGTCATCGACAGTACCCAGGAAGCGGCGGCCAGGATCGTGCAGGAGCACGAAGTCATCCGCCTGTCCCGAGAGGAACAGGTCGCCTTTGTGAGCGCCTTGCTGGCGCCGTCCGAGCCGGGCGCGCGCATCGATAAGGCCGTCCGGAGCTACCGTCAAAAAACGAGGCCGTGATTGGCGCTCTCTTTAGTCCCTGAACATGTTGCTCCGCTTGAAAAGGCGCACGACCGCAAGTCCTTCGATTGCGGCAACGAGGAGCTGAATCGTTATCTGCGCGAGCAGGCGCGGCAAGACGCCGCGAAGCGCGTCGCCGCGCCTTTCGTATTCACGCAGCCTGGCAGGCCTGCGGTGCTCGGCTTCTACACCCTATCGTCATCCATCATCCCGGTGGCTGAACTACCGCCGGTCCTGATGAAACAACTGCCGCGCTACGGGCAACTGTCGGTCACGTTGCTCGGCAGGTTAGCGGTGGACCGCTCGGTCAGTGGCCAGGGGCTGGGGGAGTTCCTGCTCGTAGACGCCCTACGCCACAGCCTGGAAGCTGCGCAACAGATCGCGGCCATGGCGGTGATTGTGGAGGCCAAGGATCAGCGGGCCGAGAGCTTCTATCGGCATTTCGACTTTCGGCCTTTCCAGCAAACCCCGTTGCGTCTGTTCCTGCCCATGGGGCAGATGGCGAAACTGTTCGCGTAGTGGCTTCCCCAGGCGAGGCCCCTGTATCATAGAGTCCAGGCAACATCGGAAAAGGCGAAAGGTGGCTGATGAAGAGTATCGATCCATGAGTGAAAATAGCCTGATTCTTTCCCATATCAGTAAGTCCTTCCCTATCCACCATGGCCGGGATATGCGGCTGGTGCTGGATGATATTTCTCTGGACATTCATCCCGGTGAACGTTGGGGGATTATGGGGCCAAACGGCGCTGGCAAATCGACCCTCATTCAGATTATCAGCGGCTCACTGCGGGCGGATGCGGGAACGGTGCGTCGCGGTATGACGGTTTCCTGGCCCCTGGCTTTTGGGGGGGCTTTTCAGGGGGCGTTGACCGGTCGCGATAATGCCCGCCTCATCGCCCGGGTATACGGGGTGGATGTGAAGGAAACCGTGGCTCAGGTGGAAGATTTTGCGGAGCTTGGTATTTACCTGGATGAACCGGTCAAAAGCTATTCTTCGGGTATGAATTCCCGCTTGAGTTTTGCCATCAGTATGGCGGTGGATTTCGACTGCTATCTGGTGGATGAGGTGATTTCGGTGGGCGATGCGCGTTTCAACCGCCGCTGTGAGGATGAATTAAAGCGCCGGGCTACCAAGGCGATGGTGCTGGTATCTCACCATGCGGATCTGATCCGCAATAATTGTGACCATGCGGCCATTCTCGAAAACGGGCGCCTGCGGGAGATTGATGACATCGACGAAGCCGTCCATTACTACACGAATATGTAATGGGAATGCTGCCAGACAGTAATGCCGATTGGCAAAAGATCGCACAAAATCGGCCTTATTATGGGGTGTTGAGCGAAGCGGCATATCAGGATTCTGCGCTTTCCGACGAACAGCGCGCGGCCTTTTTTGAATCGGGTCAGCGTTACGTCAATATGGTTCTGGATCAATGTACGCGGTTTTTCGGGCCAGACTGGCAGGCGGGTAAGGCGCTGGATTTTGGTTGTGGGGTTGGGCGGCTCGCCTTGCCCCTGTCGCGACGCTTTACCGAGGTAACGGGGCTGGATGTGGCTCCGGCCATGCTCAGTGAGGCGCGGTTTTTGACCGAACAAGCGGGCGTTACCAATATCCGGTGGCGGCTCGCCGATGACGCATTGACCGCCATTGCGCAGGAACATTTTGATTTTATGTTATCTTTTATCGTGTTTCAGCACATTCCCGAGGTGCGTGGCCAGGCGATATTAAAACGACTTTTGCAACATCTGGCCCCTGGGGGTATGGGTGTGTTCCATTTTAAGTATGCTCAGGTTAGCCCGCGTCATCCGGCGGCGACCTTCTTGAGTCACCGCATTCCGGGTGGGCGCATGCTCATCAATGCCCTGCGCGGCAAGCCGCTGCAAGAACCCCACATGCAAATGAACGCCTATAACCTCAACCGGTTGGTGCAGGCTTTTCAGGCTGCGGGCGCTCGGGAAATCCATACCCGTCTCGAAGATCACGGTGGGCATTGGGGTGTGGAAATGTATATTCGGCGGGGATACTGAGGCGGTGTCGCGCATGGAACAGACATCCTGGTGGCGGCGTTGGCGTGGCCGTAATGAATCGACGGAAGACCCCGCCTGGGCGGCGCTGGATGATGAGGCGTTTCTGGACGCGATTTATCTCAAGTATCTGGGGCGTTCCACTGATCCAACGGGCAGGGACTTTTATCTCCGACGTCTGCAATCTCCACAGGCCCGCCGCCACGTCATGCGGACCCTCCAGAACTCCGAGGAAGGGCGGGCCTACAAGGAGCAGCAGCAACGGGTGGCCCTGCTGAATGCCTTGGAACAAGATGAGCAGCAATTCCCGCCGATACCCTCCATAGGCATTGCCCCGGCGGCCGAACAGCCCCGCTTGGCCATCCTGGGCACCTGTCTGATGGAAGGCTTGTTGCGGACGGCGCTGGCAGCCCACTGGCCGGTGCGCCATTATCTGATGGATTCCGGTCCCCATGATCCGGTACCCTCGCTGCCGGTCGGGGAACAGGATGCCGTTCTCGTGCAACTCACCCTGCGTTCCTTGCTGAGTCTGGTAACGGACGGCGGCGACGGGGATTTGTTCCACTTGCGCCCCGATCTCGACTGGAATCTGCTGCGGGAAAGTACCCGTCGTCCCCTGACCGCCATGGTGGAACGGGTGCTGGCGGGGTTGCCCGAGGGGATTCCCGTATTTTTTCTGAGCTTTCTGGAACCCGCCCCGCAGATCAACGGAATCCTGGGCCGGAATCGACAGAAGTCGCTCTATGCCCTGATCCGGGACTTGAATGATGCCCTGGAGGAGCAACTGGTATTGCACCACCACGCTTTCTACCTGGAACTGAATGACCTGCGCCTGCACTATGGGGACAGCACCGCCTACGATGGGCATGTTTCCCATTTTACCCACGGCGGTTTGCTCAGTAGTCGCCAGGGAGATTTGATCCACCTGGGGATTCTGGACAAGGTCCGCGCGGCCTTGCGGATTTTGCAGGGCGAACGTCCGGTGAAACTCATTATTACCGATCTCGATAATACGCTCTGGAAAGGCGTGCTCGCGGAAGCCGATGAGATTATCCCCCTGGAAGTCACGGAAGGTTGGCCCTTGGGTTACGCCGAAGCCTTGCTGGCGTGCAAGGCGCGGGGACTTTTACTTGCGATCTGCAGTAAAAACGATGCCGCGAGTACCCGGGAGAATTTTGTGCGGGTCTGGGGCCGACGCCTGCGCCTGGAGGATTTCTGCTCGGTGCAGATCGGTTGGGAACCCAAGCCCGCCGGTATTGCCCGAATTCTGGCCGAAACCAACATCCTCCCCGAGCATGTGCTGTTTATTGATGACAACCCCCTGGAGATTGCGGAAGTTTCCCATGCCTATCCGGCCATGCGTACCCTGAGCGGTGACCCGGAGCGCTGGCGCTACACCCTGCTCCATGCGGCGGAAACCCAGGTGGCCGAGGTTTCCGAGGAATCCGCCCGGCGCACGGAATTGATCCAGGCCAAAAAAGCGCGTGAAGAAGCGGCGGGGAGTCAGGATCGGGATGCCTGGCTGGCGTCCTTGCAATTGACCTTGCGCATGGAGGTCATGGCCGATGCCTCACACCCCCGCTATGCGCGGGCCCTGGAGTTGCTCAATAAAACCAACCAGTTCAACACCACCGGCCAGCGCTGGAGCGGTGCCGAAATGCAAGACTGGCTGGCCTCGGGCGGGGCATTACTGACCGCCAGCGCGGAAGACCGTTTTGCCCCCCACGGACTGATTGCTCTGGCTTTGCTGCGCAATAACGCCATAGAGCAGGTGGTACTGTCTTGCCGGATATTTGGTCTGGGCATCGAAACCGCCCTGCTCGCCGCGGCGGTGCGGCAGATTCAGGCTGCCGGACACCCGGCGTATCTCGGGTATTACACGCCCACCGGCCGCAACGACGCCTGCCGGGATTTCTGGTCCAAGCATGGCTGTACTTGGGATGCGGAGGCGCAGGTATGGCGGGGCGACGTCGTGCCTGTTAGCCCTGCCTGGATTCATCTGAACGGTTCCAAAAGCGATGGGCTACATCACGCATCCGCCAAAAAGTAGCGGGAACATCGCCCATGCGGCGGAACGTCACGCGGATGCGCCGCAAAGTGCAGGTAACCGTGCTGGACCGGAAAAATGGGCGATCGTTGCCTTCCAGCGGCATGATGAGGTTTCTGGGCATGCTTGTACAGATCGTCTATCCTACTCGCGGCCTGACCAACGCAGGAGTGCTCCCTTGAGTGTTTGCGCCTTATGAACCAGGGTGACCGCCCCTTATTGATCGATGTCACGCGCTTGATAGGGCGGGCGCGTAAAAAGCGGATGCCCACCGGGGTGGATCGCGTCTGCCTGGCGTATATCGCCTTTTTTCACCATCGTGCCCAGGCCCTGGTGCAGCACGGAGCCATCGCCGTGGCGTTGTCGCCCACCGCGTCATCTGCCCTTTTCGCCTGGCTCCTGGCTTGGCGAGATGGCCAGCCGCATCCCACTCTGGGGACGACCATGGCCTGGCTGGCGAGGCTGCCTTTGCGCGCCGTGCCTATGGGAAGTTGGGTATTGAACATGGGGCACAGCGGCCTGGACCGGCGCGGCTATGGTGCATGGATGGCACGCAAACGGATTCGCTTGTTGGTGATGGCCCATGACCTGATCCCCCTCACCCACCCCCAGTTCTGCCGCCCAGGGGAAGATGGTCGGCATGCCGCGCGTGTGCGGGTGATCCTGCGTCATGCGGCGGGTATCGTCAGCAATTCTCAGCACACGGCGCGCGTTTTGCGACATTATGCCCAGCAATGGGGCGTAACCCTGCCGCCCATCTCGGTGATTCCTCTGGGTGCCAATCATTTTCACCACGCTCCACTGCCTGCAATCCATGATCCCTTGCCGGCGTCTTATTTCCTCATGGTGGGCACCATAGAACCGCGTAAGAATCATCAGTTTGCCCTGGATCTGTGGCGGGAGTGGAAAAGCCGCCGGACGGATGTTCCGTTGCTGGTGGTGATTGGCCAGGTGGGATGGATGTGCGGTGATATTCAGGAACAGTTCCGTGCAGACGCGACCCTGAAGGATTCGGTGCGGGTGTTGCACCATTGCGGGAATGACTGTCTCCGGGCTTACCTGCAGGGCGCGCGTGCTTTATTGTTCCCTTCCCACGAGGAGGGTTACGGCCTGCCGCTGGTGGAGGCGTTGGCGGTGGGAATTCCCGTCATTGCCAGCCCGCTGCCCGTTTTCCGGGAGATCGCCGGAGACGTGCCCGATTATATCGAAACCTCGGATGCTTCGGCCTGGCTTGCTGCTTTGAGCGACTATAGCCGCCCCGATAGCTCCATGCGCCAGGGGCAACTGGAGCGCCTGCGGCATTTTTCGCCCCCTACCTGGGAGCAGCACTTTGAGCA